>NZ_JBQXYF010000005.1:0-355634 GCF_052645355.1 Halomonas sp. V046 | reverse complement strand
GCGAAGCCTTCGTCGAAGGCGGTCAGGGTGTGGCCGTTGTTGCTCAGAAAATAGTCGAGCGACTCGCCCTGTGAGGTCAGCGAGGGCAGGCCATTGGTCGACCAGCTGAAGCCGCCGGGGCCGTCGTTGCCGAAGTCATAGCCCAGCGAACCGGTCACGCTGGTGGCCTCGCCGGGCACGTCGCCATCGCCGCCGGCGATGCCGCCGGGCAGGCCGTCTTCATCCACGGTGGCGGTGGGCGACTTGGTGGTCGGGTCGCCGTCGGTTTCCGGGGTGGTGGGCACGTCGCCGCCGTCCTCGACCTTGACCTTGAGCTTGCCGGTGACCGGGTCGCCATCGCCGTCGGTGACGGTGTAGGTGATCAGGGCATTGCCCGAGAAGTTCGGGTGGGGGGTGAAGGTCACCGTGCCATTGGGCTGGGTGGTGACCGTACCGACGTTGGATCCGCCCTGGACGCTGGCGTTGGTCAGGCTGCCGCCATCGGCGCCGAGCTGGTCGTTGTCGAGCACGTCGACGGTGACCGGGGTATCGCTATCGGTGGTGGCGAAGTCGGAGGCGGCGACCGGGGTGTCATCGTCGACCCGCATGTTGAGCTTGCCGTCGGCGCTGTCGCCATCGCTGTCGGTGATGGTGTAGCCGACGCTAAAGCGGATGTCGTCTTCGGTCGTGGGGTCTGAGTGGTCCAGCGGCTGGAACAAGGTCACCCGGTAGGCGCCGCTGGCCTGATTGGTCAGCTTAACGGAGAACACCGGGGCGAAGCCTTCGTCGAAGGCGGTCAGGGTGTGGCCGTTGTTGCTCAGAAAATAGTCGAGCGACTCGCCCTGTGAGGTCAGCGAGGGCAGGCCATTGGTCGACCAGCTGAAGCCGCCGGGGCCGTCGTCGCCGAAGTCATAGCCCAGCGAACCGGTCACGCTGGTGGCCTCGCCGGGCACATCGCCGTCGCCGCCGGCGATGCCGCCGGGCAGGCCATCTTCATCCACGGTGGCGGTGGGTGACTTGGTGGTCGGGTCGCCGTCGGTTTCCGGGGTGGTGGGCACGTCGCCGCCGTCCTCGACCTTGACCTTGAGCTTGCCGGTGACCGGGTCGCCATCGCCGTCGGTGACGGTGTAGGTGATCACGGCATTGCCCGAGAAGTTCGGGTGGGGGGTAAAGGTCACCGTGCCATTGGGCTGGGTGGTGACCGTACCGACGTTGGATCCGCCCTGGACGCTGGCGTTGGTCAGGCTGCCGCCATCGGCGCCGAGCTGGTCGTTGTCGAGCACGTCGACGGTGACCGGGGTATCGCTATCGGTGGTGGCGAAGTCGGAGGCGGCGACCGGGGTGTCATCGTCGATCACCACATTGAGCTTGCCGTCGGCGCTGTCGCCGTCGCTGTCGGTGATGGTGTAGCCGACGCTGAAGCGGATGTCGTCTTCGGTCGTGGGGTCTGAGTGGTCGAGCGGCTGGGCAATGGCCACCTTGTAGGTGCCTTTGGCGACGTCGGTCAACTGGATCGACAGCACCCGGTCGCCGTCGTCGTTGAACCCGACGATCGAGCGTCCGTTGCCGCTCAGGCTGTAGCTGATGTCCTGGCCCTTGGAGGTCAGCGCCGGCAGGCCGTCGGTGGACCAGCGAAAGGCGTTACTGGCTGCCGGGCCATCGTCGCCGAAGTCATAGCCGATCGTCCCGCTGACGGACGTGGCCTGGCCGGGCACGTCGCCGTTGCCGCCGGCGATGCCGCCGGGCAGTCCGTCTTCGTCGACGGTCGCTGTGGGCGCCACGGTAGCGGGATCGCCGTCGGTTTCCGGCGTGGTCGGGACGCCATCGCCGCCGTCGACGATGGGAATGCACACGTTGCTGTGGACCGTATCACCATCGCCATCGGTGGTAACGATGTCGAAGATCAGCTTGGGGTCTTGACTCGTGTCGAGGTCGTCATCGACGTTGAATGACCAAGTGCCGTTGTCCCTGACGATGAGAGTGCCAAGGCCGGTGTCGATGGGGGTGTTCAGAGGATACTGATTCGTGTTCCCGGGCAAGGAGACCACGGTGCTGGCCACACCATCGGCGCCGCCATCAACCGACCAGCTGCCGCTAATGCTGTCGCCGTCCTGGATGCTGGTCGGGAAAATGACGCTACTCTCCGGGGTGTCGTCGTCGACGACCACTACCATGCGGGCTTGCGCTTCGCCGCCTTGGCTGTCGGCAATGGCGTAGTCGAAGGAAAACACAAGATCATCTTCGGTGCCCGAGATAGGGTGATCCAGAGGCTTGGACAGCGTGATCTTGTAGCTTCCACTGGCGACGTCGGTCAGCACCAGGGTCAACACCGTGTCGCCGTTACCGGTAGTGCCAATCGCGGTACGTCCATCGTTGCTCAGGGTAAAGGTGACATCCTCGCCTGCTGAGGTCAGGGAAGGAGCGTCATCAAGCTTCCAGGTGAAGGCCCCACTGCTGGCGGGCCCATTATTGCCGAAGCTGTAGCCGAGATTCCCCGTGGCCGTGACCGCCGTGCCGGGTGCATCGCCATTGCCACCGGGGATGCCGCCAGGCAGGCCATCTTCATCAAGCTTCACCGTCGCAGTGACGGTACAGTTGCAGTCGTTGGCCAGCGTCGCCAGTACCGCTGCGTTGAGGTCGATGCCTTTCGTCATGTTCATTTCCTGCGCCTTTTTTTTAATGGTGTTGTTGAAGAGGTGTGTCGAAGTCGGTTGGTCGGTGTGAGGTGTTGATAAACCAACGATGCAGACATAAAACTATGCAATAAACGTCAGGCAATGAACTGTACTCAGGGACACTTCGTTTAGATTTTTTCAGGGTTCCGTTGAGCAGAAAATACAAGATATCTGCGCTGTATTTTTAGCCTTTGTCGTCATGTCTGATGGCGAAGTTCTTCATGTTTATCTAGTGGCGTGGGAATGTTGTCTTCAAGACAATGATTTGATTTGTTTTTGTTTTTTTTATTAATGATAAGGGGTGAGGTGTTGTGGTTTTATTGATAAAGAGTCCGGCTCTTTATTGGCACATGTTGTAAGATATTCATGTCGTCAAAAGGTCGTTGTTTGGGTAGATTTTTCGATCAGGGAGATGGAGCGAAGGTTGGCAGGGCAGATACGACAGACAGTACTGATAGTGGAGGCAGCACAAACAGCACAAACAGCACAAACAGCACAAACAGGGCTGAAACGACAGGAAGAACGGGTACGGCACGCCGCACAGACAGGGCCGATAGACCAAGCAGTACTGGAGCGCTACGGTGGGAGAGATAGTGGCGTTGTGTTCAGTGGCCGTTGTCGGTCACCCGAGGCCCCGAAGAGTGCACCTCCTGAACGCAGAGACGGCACCGGGAAGACAACCCCGGTGCCGCCGCGACTCTCTATCTGCTATCTATCTGCTACGTTCTGATGGGGGCCGGCCCTCTGACGGCTGCGCGGTCAATGGAGCCGCCCCCTTCCAAGGTTACTCCACGTCGAGCTGACCGTTGTTGATCAGGTTGTTGATGAAGTCCTCGCCGTTGCCGCCGAGATCCACCCCCGTCAGGGTGATGGTCTGGTCGGCATTGGCCCCATCGGCACTGATGCCTCCGCTGGACTTGACCGCGAGCACCACGTCGTTGCCTTCCTGGCTGGCGACCAGGTAGTCGGACACATCGGCCTCGGTGGCGCCATCGAGCAGGTCCGACAGGTCGAGCTTATCGGCGTTGGCATCGACGCCGACCTCGCCAAGAGTGAAGTCACGGATGGTGTCTGCGGCGGGTTGGTCGGACGCCCCCCCGTCGCCAGCAGACCAGGCGAAGGTGTCGCTGCCCGCATTACCCCACATCAGGTCATCGCCGGCACCGCCGTCGATCAGATCCAACCCTCCGCCTGCGATGATGACGTCGTCGCCCTGTCCTCCTCTTAAGGTATCATCGCCGCCGTCTTCGCTGGTCGTCTCCATCAGTGACTCATAGTTCTCACGAAGATACTCAAGCACCTGCTCATCGCTGGGAGCGACGCCATCGCCATGGTCGGCGGACCACTTGAGGAACTCAAAGAGCCCCTCATAGCCAAGCCCATCGTGATCGCCCGCCGCAAAGGTCTGGCCGCTATCCCCGTTGGTCCAGGTGAGGTCGTCGGTGTTGATGGCATCGCCGAAGATGATGTCGTCTCCGGCGCCGCCACTCAGCGTATCGTTACCCAACTCGCTTTCGCGAATACTCTCGGTAGTGCCATTCGCCAAGGCGATGGCGAGGTCTTCCACGTTGTTGACGATCGAGGCGTCACCGACGGCAGAGGTCCAGACGCGACCGTCCTCGAGGGTGATGGTGCGGTCGTTGTCGACCGTGTCCGTGTTATCGAAGATATCGAGGTAGTCCTTGCGTACCAGGTCTGCGGCAGTTTGTGGATTGGGCAACTGCTCGCCGATGCCTAGCACATGAACATCCGAGTACTCGAGTAGCTCAAGGTACTTGCCGTGGGCTTGGGACAGCGCGGTGATGTTACCGGGCGTGCCGACAATGTTCTGGCCCCTCGAGTTGGTGTACGTCGTGGGCAGGCCATCGGTGAGGAACATCGTGAAGCTGTCGAAGTCGTTGGCGGCGGCCATCGACTTCTGCCACGACAGAGCACTGGTCAAGGCCGCTTCGTAGTTTGTCCCGCCACCTCTTCTTGCGCGGCTCACGAAGCTCTGCAGGTCTGCAAGGTTGGACTCGGACAGGTCGTTGACGGAGGTGACTCCGGTGACTCCGGTGGTGAACCGCACAATCTGAATATTGATGGTGCCATTGTGGGTGGACAGGGTCTCCAGGTAGTTGTTGATGCCCTCGATCTGCAAGCGGAACCGGCTATAGTTGTCGGTACCCGACGGTTTACCCATGCTCGACGATTCGTCCATGATGATGGTGATGTTGTAGTCTTCACGAGAATTCACCAGGCCCGTTTGATCACCGACATCGCCGATCAGCACGTCGCCGCCTGCACCTGTTTCCTTGGTGTTGTCGACGTTGCCGCCAACATACAGCTGGTCGTCGCCGGGCAGCGTCAAGTCCAGAGAGCCTGTGGCAAGGTCTCCGTCGCCATCGGTGCCTTCGAGCTCATAGCTCAAGGTCACTTCGCTTGCGCTTCCGCCAACGCGGTAGCCGAAGTCACCGAGACTGAACGGGACTTCACTGGCGCCGGTCACTTGAACCGCTTCGAACGGCGTGTCGCTGACGAGCTCGTAGTTCCAGCCGTCGCGCAGACCGGACAGGATCACGCCGTCATCTGTCACCTCGAACTCGACTCGGTCCGTCACATCGACGCCGAACTTGTCCTGCACCACGAAGTTGCTGGCATCCAGCTTGAGCAGGGCGCCGCTGGAGTCATGGGGGTTGCCGCCGCTCAGTCCGCTATCAGGCGCGTACTCGACAGCGGCGACCTTGATGCTTGTCGCGCTGCCAGGCGTGGTCAAGCTCACCACCTGCTGGAACTGAGTCACCGCCTGGTGATCTGACCACACCGGGGTGTTGCTGCTGACGGACACCTGTTTGATGAAGTCGAAACGCAGGCGTTCATCGGTGGTGATGCCGCCATCGGTAACGCTCAGCGCATCGCCCGACTTGGACGGCGTCCCGCTGCCGCTGGAAGACACCAGGACGTCTGCGCTGGTGGCGCCTGTTGCACGGTTGTAGAAGATGAAGTCGCCGTCGGCGATGGGCGTTCCCGTGGCCGCGTTCTGGCTGACGGCCGTGCCGCTGGCGATGTCTCCGTTGGTTTCGATGCTGTAGCTGTTGCCGTCATCGGCAAGCGTCAGGGTGAAGGCGACGTCACCGCCGGCGGTCGTCGCGGTAATGACCTTGCCATCGGCACTGACGTCCTGGGTCAGCGCCTGGCCATCGAGCATCAGCGGATTGCCGTTGGCATCGAGTGCGGGTTCGCCATCGGCAGCGTCGGTGAAGATCACGTCCCCGACGCCGTCGGCGCCGGCATGATCGACGAAGCCGGTGGAGCCTTCGGCGCCGTCTTCCAGGGTCAGCGGCTCGGCGGCAAAGGCTGTCGGGCGGTCATCGTCGACGACTACCGTCAGCTTGCCGTCGGCCTGGTCGCCATCGCCATCGCGCACGCTATACCCGACGCTCAAGGTGATGTCGTCTTCGCTGGTCGGGTCGGAGTGATCCAGCGGTTGCAGCAGGGTCACCGCATAGGCGCCGGTTGCCAGGTTGGTCAGAGCGACCGTGAACACGGTGTTGTCGTCGCCATCGAGGCCACTGAGCGTCAGGCCGTCGGCGCTGACGCTGTAGCTGATCGGCTGGCCGCCGCTGGTCAGCTCCGGTAACCCGGTGGTGGTCCAGCTGAAGGCGTTGCTGCCCGCGGGGCCGTCATCGCCGTAGGCGTAACCCAGGGTGCCGGTGGCGGTGACCGCATCGCCGGCGACATCGCCGATGCCACCCGAGATACCGCCGGGCAGGCCATCCTCGTCGAGGGTCGCGGTGGGGGATTGGGTGTCGGGATTGCCATCCGTCTCGGGGGTGGTTGGCACACTGTCGTCGCCAACGCTGACGGTCAGGGTGCCGTTGAGCGGGTCGCCATCGCCATCCACGCCGGTGTAGTCGATGACCGCGTTGCCCTCGAACCCGGGGGTGGGGGTGAAGGTGAGCGTACTGTCGGGATTCAGCGTGACGGTGCCGACGCTATTACCGCCTTGAACGCTGGCGTCGTCGAGGTTGCCGCCGTCGGCACCGAAGGCATCGTTCTCCAGGACGTCGACGGTGATCGGCGTGTCCTCTGGCGTCACCACGCTGTCATTGCCGGCCACGGGGGTATCGTCGTCGATGACGATATTGAGCTTACCGGCGGCACTATCGCCATCGCTGTCGGTGACGGTATAGCCGACGGCGAAGGCAATATCGTCTTCGCTGGTCGGGTCGGAGTGATCCAGCGGCTGGGCCAGCACGACCTTGTAGGCACCGGTGGCCTGGTCGGTCAGTTGAACGGAGATCACGCGGTCGAAACTGCTATCGAGGCCGAGCAGCGTCTTGCCATTGTTGCTGACCGTGTAGGTGATCGGGCTGCCATTGGCGGTGAGGCTCGGCAGGCCGGAGGTGTCCCAGGCAAAGGCGCCGGTGGTGGCCGGACCGTCGTCGCCGAAGTCGTAGCCGAGGCTGCCGGTGACCATGACGGCTTCGCCAGGAACATCGCCGTTGCCGCCGGCGACGCCGCCGGGAAGGCCGTCTTCATCGACGATGGCCGTCGGCGCTTGGGTGGACGGATCATCGTCGGTCTCGGGGGTGGTCGGGACGTCGCCGCCTTCCTCCACCGCGACGCTGAGCGTGCCGTCGACCGGGTCACCGTCGCCGTCGGTGGCGGTGTAGTCGATCACCGCATCGCCAGAAAAGTCCGGGTTCGGCGTGAAGGTCAGTGAGCCATCGGGGGCGGTGGTGACTGTCCCCACGCTCGGTCCACCTTGCACGGTGGCGCCGGTCAGGCTGCCACCATCGGCACCGAGCTTGTCGTTGCCGAGGACGTCTACGGTGATCGGTGTGTCGCTGTCGGTGGAAGCGCTGTCATCGTTCGCCACCGGAGTGTCATCATCGATGACGACATTGAGCACGCCGCTGGCGGTGTCGCCATCGCTATCGGTGACGGTGTAGCCGACGCTGAAGGCGATGTCGTCCTCGATGTCGGCGCGGGCGTGATCCAGCGGCTTCATCAGGGTGACCTTGTAGGCACCGGTGTCGGGGTTGGTGAGCTGAATGGCGATGACGCGGTCACCGTTTCCATCGGTACCGATGAGCGAGCGGCCGTTGCCATTCAAGGTCCAGGTGACGGGGCTGCCGCCGCTGGTCAGGTCCGGCAGGTCATCGGTGGTCCAACGGACGGGATCAACAGCGGCGGGGCCGTCATCGCCGAAGTCGTAGCCCAGGGTGCCCTTGGCCACGATCGGCTCGCCGGCCACGTCGGCGATGCCGCCGGCAATACCACCGGGCAGGCCGTCTTCATCGACCACGGCCTTGGCCGGATTGGTCGCCGGGTCGCCATCGGTCTCGGGGGTCGTCGGACCGCTGTCGCCTTCCACCGTGACGGTGAGCTTGCCGTCGACGGGGTCGCCGTCACCATCGGTGGCGGTGTAGTCGATCACCGCATCGCCAGAGAAGTCCGGATTCGGGGTGAAGGTCAGGGTGCCGTCGGGGTTGACCTTGACGGTTCCCACATCTGTCCCATCCTGGACGGTGGCGTTGGTCAGCTTGCCGCCATCGGCGCCGAGCTGGTCGTTTTCGAGCACGTCGACCGTGATCGGTGAACCGGATTCGCCGGAGGCGACGTCATCGGAGGCCACCGGCGTGTCGTCGTCGATGATGATGTTCAGCTTGCCACTCGCGGTATCGCCGTCGCTATCGGTGACGGTGTAGCCGACGCTGAAGGCGATGTCGTCCTCGATGTCGGCGCGAGCATGATCCAGCGGCTTGAGCAGCGTGACCTTGTAGGCACCGGTGTCGAGGTTGGTCAGCTGAATGGCGATGACGCGTTCACCGTTGGCGTCGAAGCCATTCAACGAACGCCCGTTGCCGTTCAGCGTCCAGGTGACTTGACTGCCACCGCTGGTGAGGTCGGGCAGGCCATCGGTGGTCCAGCGTACCGAGTCGCTGGCCGCTGGGCCATCCTCGCCAAAGGCGTAGCCCAGGGTTCCGATGGCGACGGTCGGCTCGCCGGCAACGTCGGCGATACCGCCAGCAACGCCGCCGGGCAGGCCGTCTTCATCGACCACGGCCCTGGCCGGGTTGGTCGCGGGGTCGCCGTCTGTTTCCGGGGTCGTCGGCACGCTATCGCCGCCTTCGACGGTCACGGTCAGTTGACCTTCAACCGGATCGCCGTCGCCATCGGTCACGGTGTAGTCGATCACCGCGTCGCCGGAAAAGTCCGGGTCCGGGGTGAAGGTCAGGGTGCCGTCGGGGTTGACCTTGACGGTACCCACATCGGCCCCATCCTGGACGGTGGCGTTGGTCAGCTTGCCACCATCGGCGCCGAGCTGGTCGTTGGTCAGCACATCGACGGTGACCGGTGAGTCACTGTCGGTGGTGGCGGTGTCGGCGGCCGACACCGGGGTGTCGTCATCGACCACCACATTGAGCCTGCCTGCCGCCGAATCACCATCGCCGTCGGTGATGGTGTAGCGCACGCTGAAGGCGATATCGTCTTCACTGGTGGCATCGGCGTGATCCAGCGGCTGGGCCAGCACAACTTTGTAGGCACCGGTGGCGACGTTGGTCAGCTGTACCGACAGGACCCGGTCGCCGTTGCTGTCGAAACCGACCAGTGAGCGTCCATTGCCGCTCAGCGAGTAGGTGATGGCGTCGCCGCGGGAGGTCAGCGTCGGCAGGCCTTCGGTCGACCAGGAGAAGCCGCCCTGACCGTCGTCGCCGAAGTCGTAGCCCAGGGTGCCCGTGGCCACCACGCTCTCGCCGGGCACGTCATCGACCCCGCCGGCGATGCCGCCAGGCAGGCCGTCTTCATCGACCACGGCGGTGGCTGCCTTGGTGTTGGGGTCGCCGTCGGTTTCCGGAGTGGTCGGGACGCTATCGCCGCCTTCCACGGTGACGGTCAAGTGGCCATCGACGGTGTCGCCGTCGCCGTCGGTGACGGTGTAGTCGATCGAGGCGTTGCCCGAGAAGTCAGGATTGGGCACGAAGGTCAGGGTACCGTCGGGGTTGACCGTGACGGTCCCGACGCCGGGCCCACCCTGCACGCTGGCATCGGTCAGATCGCCACCGTCGGCCCCGAGCTTGTCGTTGTCGAGAACGTCCACGGTGACCGGGGTATCGCTATCGGTGGTGGCGGCATCGTCCACGACCACCGGCATATCGTCGTCGATCACGACATTGAGATTGCCCTGCGCCGTGTCCCCATCGCTGTCGGTGACGGTATAGCCGACGCTGAACGTAATGTCGTCTTCGCTGTTCGGATCGGCGTGATCCAGCGGCTTGAGCAGTGTGACCTTGTAGGCACCGGTGTCGAGGTTGGTCAGCTGGATGGCGATGACTCGTTCGCCGTTGGCGTCGAAGCCGTTCAATGAGCGGCCATTGCCGTTCAGCGTCCAGGTGACCTGACTGCCGCCGCTGGTGAGGTCGGGCAGGCCTTCGGTGCTCCAGCGTACCGAGTCGCTGGCCGCTGGGCCATCCTCGCCAAAGTCGTAGCCGAGAATGCCGGCGGCAGCCACGTGCTCGCCAGCCACGTCATCGACGCCCCCGGCGATACCACCCGGCAGGCCGTCTTCATCGACGATGGCGGTCGCCGCGCTGGTCGCGGGGTCGCCGTCGGTCTCCGGAGTGGTGGGGATGCCATCGGTACCGTCGACGATGGGAATACAGGCGAAGCAATCCGCGGTATCGCCATCGCCATCGGTGGTGGTGATGTTGAAGATCAGCTTCGGATCCTGGCTCAGGTCCAGGCCGTCCTCGGCGGTAAAGGTCCAGGTGCCATCGTCCTTGACGACCAGGGTGCCCAGGCCGGTGTCGATGGGCGTATTAAGGGCGTACTGGGTCGAATCATCGGGCAGGGTGACGGCGGTGTTGGCGATGCCATCGGCGCCACCTTCCACCGACCAGGTGCCGGTAATGCTATCGCCTTGCTCGACGCTGGAGGGCGCATCGACGCTGATGGTTGGAGTGTCGTCGTCCACATCGACCACCATGCGTGCCCGGGCCTGGTCGCCGTCGCTGTCGGTGATGGTGTAGTCGAAGGAGAAGATCAGGTTGTCTTCGGTGCCGGAAATCGGGTGGTCCAGGGGCTTGGACAGGGTCAGCTTGTAGTCGCCGTTGGCGACATCGGTTACTGCCAGGGTCAGTACCGTGGCGCCGTCATCGGTGCTGCCGACGAGCGTCTGGCCGTTGCTGCTGAGGGCGAAGCTGATGTCTTCGCCGCCTGATGTCAGGGTCGGTAGCCCGTTCAAGTTCCAGGCAAAGGCGCCACTGACAGCGGGACCATTGGCGCCGAAGCTGTAGCCGAGGTTGCCGGTCGCCATGATAGCCATGCCAGGTGCATCGCCTTTTCCTCCTGGGATCCCGTCGGGAAGACCGTCTTCATCCAGGTTGGCGACTGCGGTGATGGTGCAGTTACAGTCATCGGCCAGCGTTGAGGCCAGGAGGGTCGCGTCGAAATTGGAGTCAGGAGTCGTGTTCATTGCATACGCCTTGAGAAGAGGGAAATGACGAACAAGCAAATGCGCAATGGGTAACCTATGCAATGAGCCCTGTTCCCAATACTGTACTCCGGGACAGGTTAGGGGTGTCTGGGGTTTTGGTGTCTGGAATGGCACATGTCTATGGGAAAAGTATTCCGGTTTTAGCGGAGATTTCGGCGAGGGTGGTGTCGTGGTTCGTGGCTTTTTTTATGCTTTTTAATGGCTCATTTTTGTTCTTTTTGGTGTTCAGGTGGGTGTTGTTTTTCCGCGCGCAAGATGGCTGGCATCTGTAAGGGGGGTGAGGGTATTGTCGTCATTATGCTTAGTCGATACGAGGTGGTAGAGCAGCATACGACGACGGACCGTCAGCGCTGAGCCTGATGCTAAGCTACGGCGAGGATGGTGCCATTTCGATGGTTTTCGAGGAAGTTAGTCGGGGGGGGTATGGCAAGGGCAGCCGTTCGTGCACATTCAGTGCAAGGCGTGTGATTTTTTGGGCGCTGCGGAAACACTCGCTGGGGGAAATCGCCACGATGCGCAACGGCAGGGCCTCGAGGAAAGAGACCCCGGAAGACGGCGAGGATCAAAAATTTTCCATGGTCTCGCGGTAGCCTATGAAATCATCGCGCCGGCTTCTCACGCGTGCACGGGCGTTCATGTCACCCTCGCGGTTGGCGATGTCTTCGGCGACGTCGAGTTGACGAATGGCACGATCGATATCGCCGGTGAGCTGCATCTGCTCGGCGCGAGCCAGGTGCCCCCAGGCTTCATGTCCGCTGCGTCCAGCGGCTTCGGCCAGCAGGCCAAAGACGCTCGGGTCCTCCGGGCGGCGCTCGGCCAGATCCGAGAGTTCGCGAAAAGCCCTTCCCGGGTCGCGCTGCAACAGGGCTTCGCCAAGCATCTGCGCGGTAGGGGCGTAGCCGGGCATCAGCCTGAGCTGGGACTGGGCCCGGGCAATGGCATCGTCGACGCGACCGCCATCGAGGGCAACCTTGACGGCGCTGGCCGGGAGCATGGCCACATCGGGGTACTGGCGACTCAGCGCGTCGAGGCTGGTCAAGGCGGCTTCAATACGTCCGCTGCGGGCATCGAGCAGCGCCTGGAGGTAGCGTTGGGCGTCTTGCGGGGCATCGTCCTGACGCATGATGGTCAGGGCTTGACTCGGATCCCGCCCGTGGATGGCGAGCAGCGCACGGGAGCGGATTAGGTGATACTGCAGATCTTCCTCGCGGGGCTGATTGACATGGGTCTGATTGACCCGGGACTGCGTATCGCTGATACGCGACTCGGTGATCGGGTGGGTCAGCAGAAACTCTGGCGGCGTGCCGCCCTGCAGGCTCATCAGGCGCTGCATGGCGCGAAACATATCGACCATCGCCTGGGGGACATAGCCGGCGTTGGCCATGGCCCGCAAGCCGACGCGATCCGCTTCCTCTTCGTAGCGCCGCGAGTAGCGCAGTTGATCCTGAATCAACGCGGCCTGGCTGCCCGCGAGGGCTGCAATGCCGGCGTCGCCGGCGCCGCCAGCGGCGAGTATCAGCCCCGCCAGCATGGTCGCCATGGCGGGGATTTGCGTCTGCTCCATGCGGGCCTGGGCGCGGGCATAATGACGTTGGGACAGGTGCCCCAGCTCGTGGGCCACCACCGACGCCACCTCGGCCTCATCGTCGGCAAACGCGAACAGCCCGGCATTCACCCCGATGACGCCGCCGGGAACGGCGAAAGCGTTGAGGGAACGGTTGTCGACCAGCGTGACCGCCGTGTTGATGCCGCCCAGATCGCTGTAAGGTACCAGCCGGCCGACGAGGGTTTCCACGTAGTGCTGGGCGATGGGGTCGCGCCACTCCGGGACGTGGGCACGGAACTGGCGTAGCCAGGCGCGGCCCAGGCGCGACTCTTCTCCGCTGATGGCGTTGCTGCCGGTGGAGACCAGGGTCGGCAGCTTGAAGCGGTCTGGCGAATCATCGAGGTACTGGGCTTCGGCGAGGCCAGGAGTGGTGACACTCAGAGCCACGGCCAGGAAGCCTGCGGTAACGGGCAGCAAGGGGCGTTGACGCATCTTGGTCCTCGTGGACGGCGAAGGGTCGAGGTGCCTTTCTGGGACATTGCTTCGACCACAAAAGTGCCTTTAAATCGCAAGGGCTTGCCCGAATGGGCAGGGGTCGGCGGGCCTGAGCTCGCCGCGCCAGTAATCGCATTCTCTCGGGAGAGATCATGGCAGTGCAACCTGACGATAGACTAGATGCCCGCGGACTACCCTGTCCGCTGCCCCTGCTCAAGGCCAAGCAGTCGCTATCGCGGCTGGCCGCCGGGCAGGTGCTGGAAGTCAGGGCGACCGATGCGGGTTCCTGGCGCGACTTCGAAACCTTTACGGCGCAGAGTGAGCATGTGCTCGAGGCACGTGAGGTACGCGACGACATCTACTACTACTGGATTCGCAAGGCGGGGAAGAGCCGCTCATGAGTCTACGTACGGTGGTACGCGGCTGGATTGACCACTACTTCTCCGATGAGGAGGCGGTACTGCTGCTGGTGTTGCTGGTCGTTGGCTTCGCGGTGGTGATCTGGCTTGGCAAGATGCTTGCGCCGTTCTTGACCGCCCTGGTGATCGCCTTTCTGCTGCAGGGCGGCGTGAATGCCCTGACGCGTCGCAAGGTGCCCCACTTGATCGCGGTATTGACGGTGTTTCTCGCCTTCGTGGGCATCTTGCTGGCACTGGCCTTGATCCTGCTGCCGCTGATCTGGAACCAGCTGGCGAGCCTGATTCAGGAGACGCCGCGAATGTTCGCCAGCGGCCAGCGCATGCTTGATGAACTGCAGATGACTTACCCCAAACTGATCACGCCGGATCTGGTTCAGGACTGGATCAGCGTGCTCAGCCGAGAGGCGACCCAGATCAGCCAGCGCGCCTTGACCCTGTCCCTGGCGTCGCTTGGCAATGTGCTGGCGCTGATCGTGTATCTGGTGCTGGTCCCGATCCTGGTGTTCTTCATGCTCAAGGATCGCGATCGGCTCGTCGGATTTCTGGTCTCGCTACTGCCGGCCAGGCGCGATCTGATGACCCGGGTGTGGATAGAAATGGATCTGCAGATCGCCAACTATGTCCGCGGCAAGGCGACCGAGATCGTCATCGTCGGCACGGTGACCTTCTTCACCTTCGCCTTCTTCGGTCTGCCGTATTCGGCGCTGCTTGCCGTGCTGGTCGGTTTCTCGGTGCTGGTGCCCTATATCGGCGCAGCGGTGGCCACCCTGCCCGTCGCGGCGGTGGCTGGCTTTCATTTCGGGCTGGGGGACGACTTCCTTTACGTGCTGGTGGCCTACGGGGTGATCCAGGCGCTCGACGGCAACGTGCTGGTGCCGGTGCTGTTCTCGGAGGCGGTGAATCTGCATCCGGTATCGATCATTCTGGCGGTGCTGTTCTTCGGCGGAATCTGGGGGTTCTGGGGCATCTTCTTCGCCATCCCGCTGGCGACCTTGCTCAAGGCGTTGGTGTACGCCTGGCCGCGAGGAATCAAGCACAAGCAGCGCAGCATGGCGAAGCTGCCCGCCAACGGGTGAGCCCCTCGGTCGCGGCGGTCGCGTCCTGTGCCGGGGGCGGTCGCCTCGCCGCCGCGCGCCAGACGCGAACGCCCCCTGGGTGCATCCGGGACTAGACGTCTTGCTGGAGGCGCTCGGCCGCCGCCAGCACCTCCTCCACGTGGCCCTTGACCTTCACCTTGCGCCACTCCTGGGCGAGCTTGCCGTCGGCATCGATCAAGAAGGTGCTGCGTTCGATGCCGAGATGCTCCTTGCCGTAGAGCTTCTTCAACTTGATCACGCCAAACAACTGGCACACGGATTCGTCCTTGTCCGAGATCAGGGCGAAATTGAAGTCCTGCTTGGCCTTGAAGTTTTCCTGGGCGCGGAGACCGTCGCGAGAGACGCCTAGAATCACCGTATTGGCCGCATCGAAGGCGGGCTTGTTGTCACGAAAGTCCCCGCCTTCGGTGGTGCAGCCTGGCGTGCTGGCCTTGGGATAGAAGTAGATCACCACCTGCTGGCCGCGTAGCTCGGACAGCGTGATCGGCGTATCGCCGGTGGCAGGGGCGGTGAAATCCGGGGCGGTGTCGCCGATGGCCAGGACCATAACGTCTCTCCATTGATGTCGATGAAAGGCGTCGATTACACGGAATGCGTGGCGACATGTAAAGACGTGGCTGTACAGGTTATGGCCGCCTGAGTACCATTTGCCCTTTGGTCTCGGTCGCGAAAGGTGGCGGCTGGGCAGCCATGCTGGACACGTCAGCGCGCGGGCCGCCGATCTCGCCGCACCTGTGGGGACAACCGAGAGGAATAACGAGGATGATCACGGGCAGTATCGTCGCGCTGGCGACACCGATGAAGGCCAATGGTGATATCGACTGGGAAGCGCTGCGTCGACTGGTCAACTTTCATCTGGACAACGGGACCGATGGCATCGTGGCCGCCGGCACTACCGGTGAACCGACCACCATGACGTTTGCCGAGCACTTCGATGTGATTCGCAGCGTGGTGGAGGAGGTCAACGGTCGTATCCCGGTGATTGCCGGCACGGGCTCCAACAATACGACGGAAGCCGTCGAACTGACTCGCTACGCCAAGGAAGTGGGCGCAGACTATTGCTTGACCGTGGCTCCTTACTACAACAAGCCGACCCAGGAAGGCTTGTACCAGCACTTCAAGGCCGTCGCCACCACCAGTGACCTGCCGGTGATTCTCTACAACGTGCCGGGACGCACCTGCTCGGATATCTACAATGAGACGGTGCTGCGTCTGGCCGAGGTGGATAACATCATCGGTCTGAAGGATGCGACCGGCAATCTGGAGCGCGCCGAGGATCTGATTCAGCGCCTCAAGGGCAGCGACTTCATGCTCTATTCCGGCGATGACGCCACCGCTTGCGACTTCATGCTGATGGGCGGGCATGGTGATATCTCTGTCACTGCCAACGTCGCGCCCAAGGCCATGCACGAGTTGTGCGCGGCGGCGGTGGCCGGTGAGCAGGAAAAGGCGCACCAGATCAATACGCGGCTACTGCCGCTTCACACCAACCTGGGCATCGAGTCTAATCCGATCCCGGTGAAGTGGGCGTTGAATCGCATGGGTATCATCGACACCGGCATCCGTCTGCCGCTGACCTGGTTGTCGGAGAAGTACCACTCCACCATCAGTGAGGCTCTGCAGCTGGCCGGCCTGATCGAGGACTGAGTCCAGGCCCGTCGAAAACGATGTCTGGTGCCGGCGGGGTCGCTGACGCCGTCCTGGAACTATCAATCAAGCAAGGTGGAAGCATGAATTCTGCGCTGAAAGCACTGCCGCTGGTGGCGATCTCCGCTCTGGCTCTGGCAGGCTGCGCCCGGGAAGGGCACTACCACGACCGCAACGTGGACTATGTCGATGCCCGTCAGGCGCCGCCGCTCTCGCTTCCCGACAGCCGCGACCCGAGCCGCTATCGTGATGTCATGCCGGTGCCCCGGAGCAGCGGCGAATTCTACGCACGTCAGGATGGCTTCGAGGCACCGCTGCCCGAGACGTTGTCCGCCAGCACCGCCGTGGCGGCTGGCGACGTGGCCATTCGGGAAACGGGCAGCGACCGCTGGCTCGTGGTCGGCGCGGCACCGGCCGTGGTGTGGCCGGAGTTGGAGCGCTTCGCCGAACAGCGTGGGCTGGAAGTCACCCAGCGAGACAGTGCCCAGGGCCTGCTCTCCACCACCGATGGCAGCCTCTCGCTGCGTCAGGGGCTGCGTCCGGGGACCACTGAGGTCCGCTGCGAAAGCGGCGGGCAGCTCAACCTGCTGTGCCTGAACTCGTTGCAGCGCCATTTCGAAGCGCGTAGCGCTTCGGCCAGCATTGCCTCGGCGTCGGCCCAGCAGCAGCCGAGCAGCGAGGCGGTGAGCTACGAGCAGCAAGGCGATAACTGGGTCATGGTGTTACCGGCCGATATCGACCGCACATCGGCGGAATTGAGCTTCCAGCTCGAGAACAACTTCGCCATGGACGACCGCCGTGAGCTGGTCAGTGCCGATCCGGCCAATGGCAGCTTCGTGATCGACTACATCACCGAGAGCGAGCGCACTCGTGGCTTTATCGATTCGCTGACATCCATGGACCTGATGGAGTCGATGCAGCGTATCGAACTGCGCCTGTCGCCCCAGGGCCAGGGAACGGTAATGGCAGCGCGTAGCCTGGATGACGAGCCGCTGTCGCCGGACGATCAGCGTGAGCTGCTTGAGCGCATGGCGGGTTTGCTGCTCTGATGGATCGAGCGGCATCGGGCTCGGTGGATCGAGCGGCATCGGGCTCGGTGGATCGAGCGGCATCGGGCTCGGTGGATCGAGCGGCATCGGGCTCGGTGGATCGAGCGGCATCGGGCTCGGTAGATCGAGCGGCACCGGGCTCGGTAGATCGAGCAGCATCCGCACCCACCACGGGCTTGAGCTTCGCGTCACTGGGCAGTGGGAGCAAGGGCAATGCCACCGTGGTGTGCGACGGCGATACCCGAGTGCTGGTCGACTGCGGGTTCGGCCTGAAAGAGGCAGAGCGCCGTCTGGCCCGCCTGGGGCTGCACCCGCGCCAGCTCGATGCCGTCGTGGTGACCCATGAACATGGCGACCATGTCCGTGGGGTGGGGCCTTTGGCGCGTCGTTATCAGTTGCCGGTGTACCTCACGCCTGGCACCTGGTTGTCCGGCAGGCTCGGGCGCCTACCTCTGCGGCACTGGATAACGCCGCAGTCATGCTTTGCCGTGAAAGGGTTGACCATCGAGCCGGTCACGGTGCCTCACGATGCCCGTGAGCCGGTGCAGTTTCTGATTGCCAGCGGCGCGCGGCGACTGGGACTGTTGACCGATCTTGGCCATCCCAGCGAGCACGTCCGTCGGGCCTTCCGTGGTTGCGATGCCCTGGTGCTGGAGTGCAACCATGATGTCCAGATGCTGGCGGACGGGCCCTACCCGCCGAGTCTAAAGCGCCGCGTGGGCGGAAACTGGGGGCACTTGGCCAACGGTCAGGCGGCGGAACTTCTCGGGGCCCTGGGTCTTGAGCGTCTGCAGCGTATTGTTTGCTCCCACCTGTCCGAGCATAACAATCGCCCCGAGCTTGCCCTGGCGGCATTGATGCCGTTGCTCGACGGCGATGATACCCGTCTCGCCGTGGCGGCTCAGGATGATGGCCTGGGCTGGCAAGCTATCCATTGATCTTTTAACTGCTCCTCCTACTGTCTGTGGAGACTCCCATGGAAAAGCGTCAAGAACTCTATGCCGGCAAGGCCAAATCGGTTTTTGCCACCGACGATCCTGATCGTCTGATTCTGCACTTTCGTGATGACACCAGCGCTTTCGACGGCGAGCGAATGGAGTCGCTGGCACGCAAGGGCATGGTCAATAACCGCTTCAACGCCTTCATCATGGGCAAGCTGGAAGACGCCGGGATTCCTACCCACGTCGAGCAGCTGCTATCGGACACCGAGTGCGTGGTGAAGAAGCTCGACATGATTCCGGTCGAGTGTGTGGTGCGAAACATCGCCGCCGGCGGGCTGGTCAAGCGCCTCGGTGTCGAGGAAGGACAGGCGCTGTCGCCGCCCACGTTCGAACTGTTCCTGAAAAACGACAAGCTGCACGACCCGATGATCAACGAATCCCTGGCCGAGACCTTCGGTTGGGCGACACCGGAGCAGCTCGCCGAAATGAAGGCTCTGACCTTCAAGGTCAACGAGGTGCTCAAGACGCTGTTCGCCGACGGGGGCATGCTGCTGGTGGACTACAAGCTCGAGTTCGGGGTCTTCCAGGGCAAGATCGTCCTCGGCGACGAATTCTCGCCGGATGGCTGCCGTCTGTGGGATGCCAAGACGCGTGAAAAGCTCGACAAGGACCGTTTCCGCCAAGGCCTCGGCGGGGTGATCGAGGCCTACGAAGAGGTCGGCCGTCGTATCGGTGTCGATTTCGCCTGACGGTCGCCGTCGTGAGCTAACGTCGTTATGCCTTGCATCGCCCCGAATCGTGGCTGGATTCGGGGCGATGTCGTTGGGTAGCGGCGCGGGCGTCGGCACCGAGTGAGTCCGGCGGGAGACGACGAACGTGGGCGGTGGGCTGGGGCGTTCGCCGTCGGTGCGCCCCTTCAGCGCAGCCTCGAGGGGGGCATGGGGTCGAGAGCATCGACGATAAAGCGTGGGGTGCCCGGGTCGTTGAGACGACGAAAGCGGACGTTGACGTCGCGCAGCAAGACGCCGTAGTGGCGGTCATCGTGCTGCACGCTGCCACGATAGGCCGGACGCGGGTCCTGGGCCAGCACCTGAGTGATCAAGCGCCTGAGGCTATCGCCGTCGTGGCGGGCGGCCAGGGCCGCCTCGACGTCGGCGGTAAAGTCCACCCGGCAGGTGCTCGGCGCGTCGGGGGCGAAGCCGGTGCGTGCCTCGGGGCGAGCCTCGGCCCATGGCAGGTAGGGCTTGATGTCCACCACCGGGGTGCCATCGACAAGATCCGCGCCGCGCAAGATCAGCGTGACGCCCGCTCGGGTATCCACGCCCACCAACTCGACCAGCGACTGCCCCAGGCGGTTGGGGCGGTGAGTGCTACGGCTGGCGAATACCCCTATTCGAGCATTCCCACCCAGACGTGGCGGCCTGACCAACGCTTTCCAGCGCGGCGGACTAAGGTGAAAGATGAAGGTCAGCCACAGGTGGCTGAAGCCTTCCAGCCCCCTTACCGCCATCGGGTCGGCAAATGCAGGTGCGAGCACCAGGCGTGCCCTGGCCTCGTCGGCAAGCCCAGGTTGGCGCGGCACCCCGAACTTGTCGGGAAAGTCGCTGGCGATGGTGCCAATCGGGGTGAGGGTATAGGTCGCGTCGGCGGTAGGCTGATTCATGGGGCTCGTGACGGGCTGTCCTGATTGGCGGTGGAGGATGTCGGTCGTGCAGGTCGGACGTGAAGGGCGACCTCGCACGGGCGGTTTCGGCGTCGCACGGCGCTGCGAAGGCAGATCAATCGGCCCCGCGCCATGTGGCCGACGCCGTGGCCGGCGCTGCTGCCGCGAGAATACATGGGGAGTACGGCGATGGCACCCATCAAGCTTGCTCCGGTTATCTTGCGCTCCCGTGTCAACGGCTGGGCGGGATGGTTGGCGAAAGCCCTTCGACTGGGTAGGCTTGGGCGTTCGCGCCTGCCCGGCGCCACCCAATGGCCCGAGGCTTGCTCAGGGCCGGAACGCTCCAGGAGCCCTGGGAGCGGTTCCAGGCCACAGCGTTCGTTGGGGCCAGCACAGCGCAGCGTTTGCTCACTTACGGATTTCTCCATGCCTGACCGTCCAATGTCCGACAGCTTTATGTCCGCAGATCCCATGTCCATAGATCCCATGTCCACCAACGCCGAGTCGCAACACTCCCGGCCTGGGCGCTCGATGAGCTTTCACGCCAATCTGAGCGGCGGGGCCGACGCCGCCGATGGCGACGTGGAGGGTAACGTGGACCGAGGCGTGGCGGACGTGGAGAACGTCGCCGCTGGCGACGTGAGGGAGGGGGCGGAGGCCTCTCCGAGGCGTCATCGCCCCCGGGTGTTCTATCGCTCGGTGATGGCGAAGGATGCGGCGGATCAAGCCGAGGTCTTCCACCATGCGGTAATGCAGGGTGCCAGCAGGCACTACAGCCTCGAGCAGCGTCGCGCCTGGGCCTCGGCACTACCCCGCGAGGCCAGTGCCTGGTCGGCGCGCCAAGCGCTCTATACCACCCTGGTGGCCGATTGTGACGGACATTGCGTGGGTTTCGTCGAGCTCGACCTGGAGCGAGCCCGTATCGTCACGCTGTATGTCTGGCCTTCGCTGGCCGGACGTGGCATCGGCGGCAGGCTATTGGCTCTCGCCGAGCAACGCCTGGTCGAGGGTGGCGCCCGGCGGATGATTATCGAGGCGAGCCTGATGCTCGCCGAACGCCTGTCGGACAAGGGGTGGGAGTCCCATGGCGAAGAATGGGTCGAGCGCAACGGCGAGCGCCTGCCACGCCACTGCATGAGCAAGACCCTCCGCTCCCCTCCGGCGTGCTGACCTTGCTGCCCGACGTCTGGCCTGACGTTTGGTTATGCCGCTCCGCGGGGGCTGGACTATCCGTTCGGCATCATCCGCATCGACAGGTCGATGGCCTTGACGTCCTTGGTCAGAGCGCCGCTGGAGATGCAGTCGACGCCGGTCTCGGCGATCGCCTTGAGCGTCGAGTCATCGACATTGCCCGAGGCCTCGACGATCGCGCGGCCCGCCACACGGGATACTGCCTCGCGCATTTCCGCGAGGGAGAAATTGTCCAGCATGATGACGTCGGCGCCGGCAGCCAACGCCTGCTCGAGTTCGTCGAAGGTCTCGACCTCGACCTCGACGGTCAGGTCCTTGGCGATGCTGCGGGCTTCCTTGACGGCCGCAGCGATACCACCACAGGCTGAAATGTGGTTTTCCTTGATGAGGAAGGCGTCGTAGAGCCCGATACGGTGGTTGGTGCCGCCACCGCATGAGACGGCATACTTCTGCGCCACACGCAGTCCCGGCAGCGTCTTGCGGGTGTCCAGCAGCTTGACGCCAGTACCCTCGAGAAGGTCGACATAGTGACGCGTGCGGGTCGCGGTCGCCGACAGCGTCTGGAGCAGATTGAGTGCCGCACGCTCGCCGGTAAGCAGGCTGCGCGCCGGGCCTTCGAGCTCGAGAAAGGGCTGATCGGGAGGGAGACGGTCACCGTCGGCGGCATGCCAGGTCAGGGCCACGCGCGGATCCAGGCGGCGAAACAGTTCATCGACCCAGGCGACGCCGCATAACACGGCCGGTTCGCGGCTGATGACGCGGGCGCGGGCCTGATGCTTCTCGGGGATGAGCTGGGCGGTGATGTCGACCGGGCCGATATCTTCGGCCAGCAGGCGAGCGGCGCAATTGCGAATGTCTTCGGCGAGGGCGTCCTGAAAATGCATGGCAGTCTCTGTCCTACGGGGCGTTGAGGCGACATTATAGGCATTCCACACCCGCCACGTCAGTGGGGCACACGACCGACGGCGTCATGCGAGCGGAATCATCCACGCCGCGGGCCGAGGAGGGCAGTACATGCAGTGTCGACAAGGATGGTTGGATGGCGCCCGACGGGTGCCATCGCCGAATGCCAATGACCGGCCGGAGCGGGAGGTTTCGGCGGTGGTCCTGCATTCCATCAGCCTGCCGCCGGGCGTCTTTGGCGGCGACCATATCGAACAGCTGTTCACTAACCGGCTCAACCCGGATGAACACCCGTACTTCGCGACCATCGCCGGCCTGCGGGTCTCGGCCCACCTGTTGATTCGGCGCGATGGCGAGTGCGTCCAATTCGTTGGCTGCAATGAACGCGCCTGGCATGCGGGACGCTCGTGCTGGTTCGATGGCCGCGTGGAGCGCCGTGAGCTGAATGATTTCGCGGTGGGTATCGAGCTTGAGGGCGATGAGGTAACGGCCTATCGCCTGGCGCAGTATCGGACCCTGGCGCGGGTGCTGCGCGCGCTGTTTGCCGCTTACCCGACGATTACCCCGGATAGGGTAACTAGCCACGCGCGTATCGCGCCGCTGCGCAAGGCGGATCCCGGGCCATCGTTTGACTGGGCCTACATGCGTCAATATTTGACACAGCTCGTGGCCGAGCCGGCAAACAGCGATTCGGCATACCCAAAGTGAGGCAGTGCGGGTCAAACGGTAGTTTGTTTACAAGTGGCTGTCTTTAGGCGGGTTCGAGGTGTGAGCCTGTCGCTAACCCATTGTGTTGCAGTGCAATAAGGTGTTATTGAAAAATATTTCCACTTCTGCTTGAATTGGCACTGCTGGGCGATTGCGGTATCTTCAGCGTCATCTGAGCGCTTACAGACGCAAGAAAAATAGTAAACTTACTACATGCCTGACGCCGCCAGCGGTCTGGCCCCGTGCCCGGTTCCGCTCGCTCATTGGCCTCGATTGCGGGGCAATGGAACCCCCATCGTCATTCGGAGAGACGTTCTATGAGTCTTGGTTCAAGAGAAGATCTCGATCCGGTCGAAACCCAGGAATGGTTGGATTCCCTGGAATCGGTCCTGGATCGTGAGGGCGAGGATCGTGCCCGGTACCTGATGACGCGGCTCGCCGACCGCTACCGCCAGGATGGCATGCAGGTGCCCTTCTCGGTCACGACCCCGCATCGCAACACCATCCCGGTGCACTGTGAAGCACCGATGCCTGGTGACCTGTTCATGGAGCGGCGGATCCGCTCGCTGATTCGTTACAACGCCATCGCCCAGGTGATTCGCAACAATCGGGCGAATCCCGGTCTCGGTGGCCACATTGCCAGCTTCATGTCATCGGCCACGCTGTATGACGTCGGCTTCAACCACTTCTTCCGTGCGCCCAACGGCGACTTCGAAGGCGATCTGGTCTACATCCAGGGCCACGTGGCGCCGGGGATCTATTCCCGCGCCTACCTGGAAGGCCGTCTGACCGAAGATCAGATGGACAAGTATCGCCAGGAAGTGGATGGGGACGGCCTGTCGTCTTACCCGCACCCCTGGCTGATGCCGGATTTCTGGCAGTTCCCCACGGTGTCCATGGGCCTGGGGCCGATCCAGGCGATCTATCAGGCGCATGTCATGAAGTACCTGCATTCACGCGAGCTGCATGACATGCAGGATCGCAAGATCTGGTGCTTCATGGGTGATGGTGAGTGTGATGAGCCGGAATCTCTCGGTGCCATTCACCTGGCCAGCCGCGAGAAGCTCGATAACCTGATCTTCGTCATCAACTGCAACCTGCAGCGCCTCGACGGTCCGGTACGCGGTAACTCGCGGATCATCGACGAGCTGGAAGGCGTGTTCCGCGGCGCCGGCTGGGACGTCCTCAAGGTCGTCTGGGGACGCCACTGGGATCCGTTGTTCGAGAGAGACAAGAAGGGCGTCCTGCAAAAACGCATGGACGAGGCGGTCGACGGCGATTACCAGAACTACAAGGCCAATGGCGGCGCGTACACCAAGGAGCACTTCTTCGGCAAGTACCCCGAGACCGCCAAGATGGTCGAGGACATGTCCGATGAGGACGTGTGGAAGCTCAACCGCGGTGGCCACGACCCGTTCAAGGTCTACGCGGCCTATCACGAGGCGACCAACAAGGCCAACGGTCGTCCCACGGTCATCTTGGCGCACACCGTCAAGGGCTATGGCATGGGCGGCGGTGACGGTGAGGCTGCCAACGAGGCCCACCAGGTCAAGACCCTCGAGTACGAAGCGCTCAAGCGTTTCCGCGATCGTTTCGGCATTCCGCTGTCCGACGAGCAACTCAAGGAAGTGCCGTACTACAAGCCGGCCGATGATTCGCCGGAAATGAAGTACATGCACCTCCAGCGCGAGCGCCTGGGTGGTTACCTGCCGAGTCGTCGCTCGGACTTCGACGCCCTCGAGATTCCGTCGCTGGAGGACAAGACCTTCGCCTCCCAGACGGTTGGCTCGAAGGGGCGTGAAGTGTCCACGACCATGGCCTTCGTGCGTATTCTCAACGGCCTGGTCAAGGACAAGAAGCTCGGCAAGTACGTGGTGCCGATCATCCCCGACGAAGCGCGCACCTTCGGCATGGAGGGCATGTTCCGCCAGCTCGGCATCTATACCTCCGGCGGGCAGAAGTACGAGCCTGTCGACAAGGGTCAGATCATGTTCTACCGCGAGGATCAGAAGGGTCAGATCCTCGAGGAAGGCATCACCGAGGCCGGGGCGATGTCGGCCTGGATGGCCGCGGCGACCTCGTACTCGAACAACAACACCACGCTGCTGCCGTTTTACATCTACTACTCGATGTTTGGCTTCCAGCGTGTCGGTGACCTGGCTTGGGCGGCAGGCGATCTGCAGGCGCGTGGCTTCATGGTCGGCGGCACCGCCGGGCGGACCACGCTTAACGGCGAGGGGCTTCAGCACCAGGACGGCCACAGCCTGCTGCAGGCGGCGATGATCCCCAACTGCCGTACCTATGACCCGACCTACGCCCATGAGGTGGCGGTCATCGTCCAGGACGGCCTGAAGCGGATGTTCGCCGACAAGGAGAACTGCTTCTACTACCTGACGGTGATGAACGAGAACTACGAGCATCCGGCTCTCGATGACATCCCCGCCGATGACATCATCAAGGGCATGTACCTGCTGCGCGAGACCAAGGGCAAGAAGAAGGGCCACGTCCAGCTGCTCGGGTCTGGCACCATTCTGCGCGAGGTCGAGGCGGCCGCCGCGATGCTGGCCGACGAATGGGGCGTGGGCAGCGATATCTGGAGCGTTACCAGCTTCAACGAGCTGCGCCGCGAGGCGCTGACGTTGGATCGCGAGGCCTTCATCAACCCAGAGGCCAAGCCCGAGAAGCCGCACGTGACCAAGTGTCTGGACGGCCGCAAGGGGCCGGCGATCGCCTCCACCGACTACATGAAGTTGTACGCCGACCAGGTTCGTGCCTGGGTGCCGACGGACTACCATGTGTTGGGGACCGACGGCTATGGCCGCTCGGATACCCGCGAGAAGCTGCGTTCGTTCTTCGAGGTCGATCGCTACTTCGTTACCGTGGCCGCGCTGAAGGCGCTGGCCGATCGCGACGAGCTGGACCGCAAGGTCGTGGCCGAGGCCCTCAAGAAGTACGGCATCGACCCGTCCAAGCCGAATCCGCTTGAGGTGTGAGGCGCCGACCGATTGATCCGGTGGCATGGCGGGCCCTCCGGGCCCGCCCCCGTCAAGAGTTTGAAGGAGCGCGACCTTGAGTAGCGAAATCATCAAAGTGCCCGACATCGGTGGCGATACCGATGTGGAAATCATCGAGATCGGCGTGGCGGTCGGCGACGTTATCGAGCCGGAAGACACCCTGATCACCCTGGAATCCGACAAGGCCAGCATGGACGTACCGGCGCCCAAGGGCGGCAAGGTCGTCAAGGTGCTGGTCAAGGAAGGCGATACCGTTTCCGAAGGCGATGACATCGTCGAGCTGGAAGTCGAAGGCGGTGGCGATGCCGGCGACGACGCCGAGGCTGACGACGCCGAGGCCAGTAAGGACGATGAGCCGTCCAAGCAAGAGCAGGCGTCGGCATCCGAGGACAAGGCCCCGGCCAAGCCCAAGGCTTCCGGCGGTGGCAGCAAGACCGTCGAGATCAAGGTGCCGGACCTCGGTGGCTCCAGCGATGTCGAGATCATCGAGGTGCCGGTGTCCGAAGGCGACGAGGTCGCCGAAGAAGACACTCTGATTACCCTCGAATCCGATAAGGCGTCCATGGACGTGCCGAGTCCGCACGCCGGCAAGCTGGTCAGCCTGACGGTCAAGGAGGGCGATACCGTCTCCGAAGGCGATGTGATCGGCACCATGGAAGTCGCTGGTGAAGGCGGCGATGACAGCGACGCGGACGATGGCGCTGACGCCGAACAGGCCTCGCCTGCCCCCGAGCCGTCTGCTGATAGCGATGACAGTGGTGACGACGAGGGCGACGACGAGGCCGCCGCCGGTGGGCGCGAGGAAATCCGGGTGCCGGACATTTCCGGCTCCACCGATGTGCCGATCATCGAGATGGCGGTGGCCGTCGGTGATGAGGTCGACGTCGAGGATGCGCTGATCACCCTGGAATCCGACAAGGCATCCATGGACGTGCCGAGTCCGTTCAAGGGCAAGATCGTGGAGCTCTCCGTGAAGGAAGGCGACACCGTGTCCGAGGGCGACCTGATCGGTTACATCGAGGTTGCTGGTGCGGCCCCGAAGAAGAAGGCACCGAAGCAGGACGCTCCCAAGCAGGACGCGTCCAAGCAGGACGCTCCCAAGCAGCAGGCCAGCAAGCAGGAGTCGGCGAGCCCGGCGCCGCAAGCCGCGGCGGCCGAACCGCGTGATGCCAAGAACGTCCATGCCGGGCCCGCGGTACGCATGCTGGCACGTGAGCTGGGCGTGGATCTGGGGCTTGTGGCGCCGACCGGTCCCAAGGATCGGGTGCTGAAAGACGACGTGCACAGCTACGTCAAGCAAGTGATGTCGGGTCAGGCCAAGTCAGCCAAAGGGGCGGCCGCGCCGGCTGCGGGTGGTTCCGGTATTCCGCCGATTCCCGATCAGGACTTCACCCAGTTCGGCGAAGTGGAAGAGAAGCCGATGGGGCGCCTGATGAAGATGGGCGCCAACAACCTGCATCGCAGCTGGGTCAATATTCCCCATGTGACTCAGTTCGATGAGGCCGATATCACCGAGCTCGAGGCCTTCCGTAAGTCAATGAAGGCCGAGGCCGAGGCCCAGGGCGCCAAGTTGACGCCGCTGCCCTTCATGATCAAGGCCTGTGCCTTTGCGTTGCGCCAATACCCGCAGTTCAACGTTAGCCTGAAAGCCGATGGCGAGACGATCGTGCACAAGAAGTACGTGCACATCGGCGTAGCGGTAGACACGCCCGACGGCTTGATGGTCCCGGTGATTCGCGATGCCGACAAGAAGTCGCTGATCGACCTGGCCAAGGAGTCCGTGGAGTTGGCCAAGAAGGCCCAGACCAAGAAGCTCAAGCGCGACGAGATGACCGGTGGCTGTTTCACCATCTCGAGCCTGGGGTCGATTGGTGGTACCGCCTTCACGCCTATCGTCAATCCGCCGGAAGTCGCTATCCTTGGTGTGTCCAAGGCGACGATGAAGCCGGTGTGGGATGGCGCGGCCTTCCAGCCGCGGTTGATGATGCCGCTGTGCTTGTCCTACGACCACCGTGCGGTCAACGGGGCAGATGCGGCGCGCTTCACCGCCCTGCTGGGACAGTTGCTGACCGACATTCGTCGTCTGCTGCTGTAACGCCGAGCTCGCTGGATGAACGAACGGCGCCGCAAGGCGCCGTTCGTTTTTTTATCGGCAGCCGGCGATATCGCTCGGCGTTGTGCCTGGGCAAGCGAATCATGACGCGGACGTGTCAGCGTGACCAAAGTGCTATTTCCGCATCAACATTTTGATAGCAGTATGGTTTGCATCCTATTCTCCGGCGTTTCGTCGCTCCGCTTGGTTGTGTCGCCATCGCGGCCCGGGTATCGTTCGCCAATTCCGTTTTCCCCGTGAACCCTTTTCTCATCTTCAAGGAGCCACTTCGATGCGTTTGATCCTGTTGGGTGCCCCCGGCGCCGGCAAGGGCACTCAGGCCCAGTTCATCTGTAAGCGCTATGACATCCCGCAGATTTCCACCGGCGACATGCTGCGCACCGCGGTAAAAGAGGGCAGCGAGCTGGGACTTAAGGTCAAGGAAATCATGAACACGGGGGGGCTGGTGTCCGATGACATCATCATCGCACTGGTCAAGGAACGTATCGCTCAGCCGGATTGCGCCAACGGCTTCTTGTTCGATGGCTTTCCGCGCACCATCCCCCAGGCCGATGCCATGAAGGAAGGCGGGGTCAAGATCGACCACGTGCTAGAGATCGCCGTGGCCGACGAGGAAATCGTCAACCGCCTGGCGGGGCGCCGCGTGCACCCGGCCTCCGGTCGCGTCTATCACGTCGACCACAATCCGCCCAAGGAAGAGGGCAAGGACGATGTGACCGGCGAGGCCCTGATCCAACGGGAGGACGATCTCGAGAACACGGTGCGCAATCGCTTGTCGGTCTACCATGAGCAGACCGAGCCGCTGGTCGGCTACTATCAGGAGTGGGCCAGTCAGGATCCGCAGAAGGCGCCGAGCTACCATCGTGTCGAAGGTATCGGCAGCGTCGATGCGATCACCACCCAGGTGAAAAAGGCGCTGGAAGGCTAAGGCTTTACTGTTCGACGGAGTGCTCGGATCCGACGCTTGAGCCTGTCACGCTAGGCCTGCCAGGTTAAGCCCGTCACGCTAGGCCCGTTAAGGTAGGCCCGTCGCGCTAAGCCCGTCACGCTAGGCCCGTCACGCTAAGCCCGTCACGCTAAGCCCGTTAAGGTAAGCCCGTCGCGCTGGGCCACGCCACGCCCAAGCACCCACTGCTCGGGAGCCGGCAGCGTGCCTGCAGGCGCCGCTGTTAGTCCGTCAAGGAAAGGCCTGTCTGATGCTGTCGGTGGGCCTGATGACGTATCCCAAGGCGCTGCGTTCCAGTTTGTCGTTGACGGCCCGCCCACGGCGGGCCGTCGGCGTATTATACTGCGCGCACATTTTGCAAAGGCGTGTCCATCATGTCCCTTCTTCTGGCTCTGGATGCCTCCTCGAGCGCCTGTTCCGCCGCCCTGCTGAACCGTCAACCCGGTCGCGACGACGCCATCGTCGCGCGTTTCGCTCAGACCCCGCGTGAGCACACCCGGCGCCTGTTGCCGATGGTCGATGAGGTGCTGGCTGAGGCCGGCGTCTCGCCAGCGCAGCTGGACGCCGTGGCCTTCGGCCGTGGGCCGGGCTCGTTCACCGGCCTGCGCATCGCCGCCGGCGTCGCCCAGGGGCTGGCTTATGGCCTGGACCGGCCGTTGATCGGGGTCTCGACCCTCGAGGCGCTTGCCCTTGGGGGGCACCTGCGCTACCGCTATCGATACCTGCTCACCGCCCTGGATGCACGCATGGGGGAAATCTACGCGGGGGCCTGGCGCATCGAGAACGGCTGGCCGGTCGCGCTGATGTCCGAAGCGGTGCTAGCCCCGGAGCGGCTGGTATTGCCCCGTGAACACGAGGATCACGACTGGGTCGGGTTGGGCTCCGGCTGGTCGCTGTGGGACGCCATGCCGGCCCAGATCCAGGCCAGCCTCGGTCAGTGCGTCGAGGACGTCGATCCCGAGGCCGCCGATATGGTCAGGCTTGCGGCCAACGCCTTCGATCGCGGCGAGGCCCAGGCCCCCCAGGACGCGCAGCCGGTCTACCTGCGTGATCAAGTGGCGTGGAAGAAGGCGCGATGAGCGTTGCCGTCGCCCCTGATTTGGTGGAACTGGTGGAGCGCTTCGGCCTCGACGACGACCCCAGGGCGCCGCTTGCCCTGAGACGCGATGCCGACGGCCGCCTGGTACTCGGCGGTGATCAACGTGACTACGGTAAACCGCTGTGGGTGGATTTCGTCGCCGGCCGTGCGCGACATCGGCGGCGCTTCGGCGGCGGACGTGGCCAGCTGGTGGCCAGGGCCTGCGGCCTGGCCAAGGGCATCACGCCGTCCATCGTCGATGCCACGGCGGGGCTGGGGCGAGACGCCTTCGTGCTGGCAAGCTTAGGGGCGTCGGTGTTGTTGATCGAACGGGTAGGGGCGATCGCCGCGCTGTTGGAAGATGGCTTGCTGCGGGCATCGCAGGATCAAGACGTGGCGGAGGTCGCCGAGCGCATGGTGCTGAGCCATGGCGATAGTGCGCGGGAGTTGGCGCGGTTGATACACGGCGCCGGTGCGGTGCCGCAGGTCGTCCATCTGGATCCGATGTTCCCCCATCGCGACAAGTCGGCCCTGGTCAAGAAGGAAATGCGCGTCTTTCGCGAATTGGCCGGTGATGACGACGACGCCCCGCGACTGTTGGAAGCGGCCCTGGACGTGGCCAGTCACCGGGTGGTCGTCAAGCGGCCACGCAAGGCGCCACCCATCGCCGGCCCCGAGCCCCGCCACCGGCTCGAAGAGAAGACCAGTCGCTACGACATCTACGTTCACCGTAGGCTGACGGCTGACGGCTGAGCCGCCGCCACGCCTGCTGGGCGTTATCTCTCGCCAGAGAGAGGCGTGGGTTCGGGCCTATGCACGGGTATCGGCGTGGCGAGTGAGCATGGCCAGGCGCTGGCGCAGGGAGGGATCGAGCAGCCGTGACACTCGCCTCGCCGACTGGCGCAGGTGGTCATCGAAGGCCAGGACGTCGCCTTGCTGCCATACCCAACCTTCGGCGATCAGGCTATCCACCAGGGTCTCGAACAGCCGGCCATCGAAGAATTCCGGTGCCTCTCTGCCGGTCAGTAGCGCTAACCTCTCGGCCAGTCCCTTGGCTCGTGCACACAGCGATTCTCGCCCGAGGCTACCGGGTTCGGCACCGAGCAGCACATCCACCAGCAAGTAGTTGCGTTCAAGCGATGGCTGAATGATCTGGCCCAACAGGCGCAGGCGCTCTTCGGCCATCAGGCATTCTCTGGGCTGCCAGCCGCCGTTCGATGCTTCCAGCAGGTCGGCGGCGTCGAGTGCGTCCAGAATGCGTGCCAGGTCTTCGCGCAGATTCGTTGGCCTGGCAAGCGACAGCTCCCTGGCCAGGGTCGGCCAGAGTGGTGCGAGCTGCTCGTGGAGGCTATCGAGGTCGCGTTCGCGGGTCTGACGAAAGGCGAAGGCGACCAGCGCCGGCAGGGCGAACACGTGCAGGACGTTGTTGCGGTACCAGCCGAGCAGGGCGGCCTGGGTGCTGTCGGCCAGCACGATGTCCCCCAGTGCCTGGGGACGCCGCTGGATCATCTCCAGTTCGATCACCCGTTCGATCCAGCCCTGGGGGGAGCCTTGTGGGCGGGTGGGGTGCGGTCCCTCGGAGGATACGGAATCCGCGAGGCGAACCAGCAGGGCAAGCTGGGCCTTTAGGGTATCCTCCTCGAGTGCCCGGTGGGGGGTGGCGAGCAGCGCCAGAGCGACCAGGTTGACCGGGTTGAGCGCGGCGACCGCATTGATGCGTGAGGCCAACACATCGCCGAGTTGCGGCACCAGTGGCTTGAGCCAGGCATGTCCGGTATCGCCATTGTCATCGGATCTCGCCTGCCAATCGGGATGGTGGGCGTCGAGGAATTCAGCCACCGGCAAGGGCTCACCGAAGTTGAGCGACACGCGTCCGAAGGGATCGCGCAGCCGACCCAGCACCTTGACCAGGCCCAGCGGCGTCTCCTTGCGCTTGCGTCCGCCCTCCAGCTCGCGTTGGTAGCTCGCGTTCTCGAGGATCCGCTCGTAGCCGATATAGACCGGGACGAAGACCATGGGCTGGGTACCGGAGCGCTGCAGGCGCAGGAATGAGCGTAGCGTCATCGCCAGCATCCCCGGACGCGCCGGCAGCATTCGTCCGCTGCGCGAACGGCCGCCCTCGATGAAGTACTCCATCGGGTAGCCGCCGGCCAGCAGGCGGTGCAGGTATTCGTTGAACACCGCGCCATAGAGGCGGTTGTCGCGAAAGCTGCGGCGCAGGAAGAACGCGCCTCCTCGACGCAGCAAGGGCCCGATCACGGGCATGTCGAGATTGCGCCCGGCGGCGATGTGCGGGGGCATCAGGCCATCCCGATAGAGCACGTAGGACAGCAGCAGGTAGTCGATATGGCTGCGGTGGCAGGGGACGTACACCAGGGTGTGATCGCCCGCCAGGGCCTTGATGCGATCGAGCCCGGTGACGTCGACGCCGTCATAGAGGCGATTCCACAGGCGTTTCAGGGCACCGGCCAGAAATCGCTGCACCGGATAGGTCATGTTCGAGGCGATTTCATTGCCGTAGCGGCGTGCGCGCTGTTGCAGGCGATGGTCGCTGCGCCCCGCGGACCCGGCAGAGGCGCCACGGATATCGTGAATGACCCGGCGCACCTCGGGGCTTGCCACCACGCCTCGAATCAGGGTGCTGCGATGGGACAGGTCGGGACCCAACACCCGGGTGCGGACACGCCGAAAATGCACCCGCAGCAGGCGCGCCATCTTGCGATTGGTCAGCGCCGAGTCACGCCCGTCGATGAGCTCTGAAAGCCGCAGGGGCGCCCCCATGTGGAGCTCCACATCGCGGCCGTTGACCAGTACCGACAGCGCGCGGCGCAGGCGACCGGTGAGCTGCCAGCTATCCGCCGACAATAAGTGCCACAGGCCGAAGTCCTTGCCCGGAGCGCGCCCCCAGAACACACTGACGGGCACCAGCTGGACTTCTTCGCCGGCCGCGATCAGGTCGGTGAAGGGGGCGACCGGTAGTGGCCGCCCGGGCCACCAGCGAAAGCGACGAGCGGGTAGTGATAGGCAGCGGCGGGTGCCCTGCTCGCGCCCTTCGGCGCTCGGTAACGAGTGATGGCGGGTGTAGTTTTCCAGCAACAGGGCATCCGACAGCGCCGGGCGTGGCAGCACGTACAGGGTCGGTAGCCGAGGATCGAGGCCGAGGGCGTCGGGGGCGGGTTCGGCCAGGCGAACCTCGGTCCAGGCGGCAATCAGTCGCCGCAGAGGGGCGCGCAGTAGGCCTAGCATGGCGATGGGTCATCCTTGATGGCATGGGCGGTGGTGGCGCCGCTGGCAGTGATGGCGCAACGCGCGAGTGCCGCCAGTATACCGTTCGCTGGCGCTCAGGCCAGGCCGGCGCCGCTGGGGCGGCAGGCGCGACGCCGGGCTGCGGCATGGAGAGCCGGTGGCAGCAAGAGAACCGTAACGAGACAGGAGTCGAGTGATGTCCACGCCCTGGCGAGAGGGAAACCGGATCGTATTGCTGGCCGAATCGGAGCGCTTTCTGCCGGCCTTGTTCGAGGCGGTAGACGCGGCCCGGGAGAGCGTGCTTATCGAGCTCTACCTGATGGAGTCCGGCACGCTCGCCACGCGCATGATCGACACCATGGAGGCGGCGGTGGCGAGGGGCGTGAAGGTCTATCTCCTGCTCGATGGTTTCGGCTCCATGGGCCTGTCCAGCGGTGATAGTCAGCGCCTGATCGACGCCGGCGTGTGGCTGAGGCGCTTTAATCCGCTTGGTTGGCATTCCTTGGCGCGTAACGTCAGTCGCGATCATCGCAAGCTCGTGGTGGTCGACCGACGCGTCGCCTTTACCGGTGGTTTCGGCGCTGTGGACGAGTTTCTCGAGGCCTGGTTCGAGGTGGCGGTGCGGGTCGAAGGCCCCGTTGTCGGCGACTGGATCTCGCTCTTCGAGCGTGTCTGGGACTCGCCCTTGACGCGGGGTGCCCGCGACGCGCTCCCCCTGACGCCAGGAGGTGGCGCGGGGGATAGGGAGCGCCCGGAGCCGGCGGCAGGGGCCGAGCGCGACGATGGCTCGGCGCTGGTGCAGGGTCAGGTACAGGGTCAGGTGCAGAGGCCGGTGCGGGGTCGTGTGATCTGGGGCCGCGGATATCGGTTTCAGGCGATCCGCCACTCCTTGCAGCAGCGCGTCAGTCGTGCCGAACAACGCCTGTGGCTGTGCACGCCTTACTTTGTGCCGACGCTGGCCCTGCGCTGGCGCTTGCAGCGAGCCGCCCGGCGCGGCATCGATGTGCGTCTGCTGCTGCCGGGGCGCGATCACGATCATCCCGGGATTCGCTACGCCGGTCAGCGCTTCTATGGACGCCTGCTCGCCGCCGGAGTGCGCATCTACGAATTTCAGCCGAGCTTCATCCATGCCAAGTTCGTGCTGGCCGACGACTGGGTCAGCCTCGGCTCGTGCAACTTCGACCACTGGAGCCTGCAGTGGAACCTGGAAGCGAACCAGGAAGTCGAGGATGCTGCCTTCGCCGCCGAGGTCCGTGAACTGTTCGAGCGCAACTTCGCCCTCAGCGCCGAGATCACGCATCGGCACTGGCTCGCGCGCCCCTGGTGGAAGCGCGCTCGGGCTTGGCTGTTCGGCACCCTCAATGGTTGGATGACGCGCCTGCGCTAGTCGCGACGTTCGGCGCTCTCCCACAATAATGGCTGGATGGTGCGCCTGCGCTAGTCGTGACGTTCGGCGCTCTCCCACAATAATGGCTGGATGACGCGCCTGCGCTAGTCGTGACGTTCGGCGCTCTCCCACAATAATGGCTGGATGACGCGCCTGCGCTAGTCGTGACGTTCGGCGCTCTCCCACAATAATGGCTGGATGACGCGTCTGCGCTAGTCGTGACGTTCGGCGCTCTCCCACAATAATGGCTGGATGACGCGCCTGCGTTAGTCGTGACGTTCGGCGCTCTCCCACAATAATGGCTGGATGACGTGCCTGCGCTAGTCGTGACGTTCGGCGCTCTCCCACAATAATGGCTGGATGACGTGCCTGCGCTAGTCGTGACGTTCGGCGCTCTCCCACAATAATGGCTGGATGACGCGCCTGCGCTAGTCGGGGCGTGCGTCGTCAGCGCTTGGGTTTCTTGCTCGCTCCCTTGGCGCCGCTCTTGCCGCCTCGCCCGGCCGGACGCTTGGGGCGGGGCTTGGGCTTGGCGGTGTCGGGCGGCACCCGGTAGTGCAGGTACAAGTCGAGGACCAGCTCGGGCAGTTGCGCGACGAGGCCCTCGAGCCGCGCGGTGTCACCGGCCAGCTCATGCATGTCCGGCTCATCGGCGAACAGGCCGGAGAGCGCCATGAACGGTAGCAGCAGGGTCGCGGCGGTTTCCTCGTCGCCTTCGAACCAGGCCGGTTCGTCGAGGAAGACCCCTTCCATGAAGCCGGCACACCAGTCGCCGATCGGCGTCTCTTCGGGCGCCAGGCCGTCCAGGGTCGGCTCGAAGGGCAGCTCGGGAAGCCCTCCGCCTTCAAGGCAGGTGATGGCGTTGGATTTCAGCCGCTCGAGCAGGCCGAGGACCGTTTCGCGTTCGTTGTCGTCGGCAAACTGCGGCGTACCCTGAAACAGCTCGGCGATCCACGCCGTGGCCGGGACATCGCCTGGGGCGACCGCCAAGGCCACCAGAAACCCGTGGGCCCCGATCAGGTCGAGGGCGTCAGGCCCTGAGCGTTCGTCATCGAGGTAGTCGTCCAGCTGGTCCAGGGCGTCGTCTTCGAGCAGGGGATGTGGCAGCGGTGTTTCGGCGTCGGACATGGGAGTCTCGCTTGGCAACAATAGAGTGGCGAAAACGGGGTGTCGACGCGGCACAACAAAAGGTTCGCCGGGTCGGGCAGCAGCCCTTTACCGCATCGACATCAGACGGCATTCTACCATCCCGATTCGCCTGACTGCCCGGTTCGACATGTCTTCCAGGATACTTTTGCCCGTGCTGCCACCCGCCGATCCCGAGGCCTTGGCCGAGCTGGATGACCAAGAGCTGCGCTTAAGCGTGCGTCAACGCGCTGACCAGGCCCTGGCGCTCTGTCGTACCGTCCATCCGGATCTTCCGTCACCGGAGATTTGGTTCGATCTGCGCGGCAAGGGGGCGGGCCAGGCTCATTTCGGGCGGGGTGGGCTACGCTTCAATCCACAGCTGCTCAGCGAGAACCGCCAGGCATTCATCGACGAAGTCGTGCCCCACGAGATGGCCCACTGGCTGGTCTGGCATCTGCAAGATGGCCCCTCGGCCCGCCCCCACGGCCATGAGTGGCGCACGGTGATGCGTCGCTTATTCGGCCTGGCGCCGAGCGTGACCCATCGTTTCGACACCGCGCGGGCGAGTCCGGCGCCACATCTCTATCGCTGCGAGTGCCGAGAGCATGGGTTTTCTGCCCGTCGCCATGCCAATGCCCAGGCCGGGCGTGAGTATCGCTGTCGTGCCTGCCATGCCAGTCTTCGCCACGTGGGGTCGGCGTGAGCGCTTGTTTTTTGCGAAAAATTCAACCTAACCTATTGTAATTAATGGTTAATTTGCTCATACCAATGTCTAAGGGGAAGGTCGGCGCGGCATCTGTATGCTGGACTGCAGCGCAATGGTGCCGGTCGGGCGAGTTCAGGCGGCTGGCTCACACACTTCGACGGGGTATCCCCAAGGACAGAGGCAAGCATGAGCGATCATCAGCACGTATTCCCGGTTTCTGACGAGTTCGCCAAGACGGCTTGGGCCGACAAGGCCACCTACCAGCGTCTGTACCAGCAGTCGGTGGACGATCCCCAGGGTTTCTGGAAGGAGCAGGCCAAGCGCCTCGACTGGATCAAGGCCCCGAGCACCATCAAGAACACATCCTTCGCCAGCGATAACGTCGATATCCGCTGGTTCGAGGATGGCACGCTGAACGTCAGTGCCAACTGCCTGGACCGCCATCTGGAGCAGCGTGGTGACCAGCCGGCGATCATCTGGGAGGGCGACGATCCCAACACCGCCAAGACCCTGACCTACCGTGAGCTGCATGCAGAGACCTGCCGGCTAGCCAACGCCCTGAAGTCACTCGGTGTCGGCAAGGGCGACACCGTCACCCTGTACATGCCCATGATTCCCGAGGCCGCCATGGCGATGCTGGCCTGTGCCCGTATCGGCGCGGTGCACTCGGTGGTGTTCGGCGGGTTTTCCCCGGATGCACTGGCCCAGCGCGTCAAGGATGCCGCGACCAAGGTCATCATCACCGCCGATGAGTCGGTTCGCGGTGGCAAGCAGGTGCCGCTGAAGGACAACGTCGATGCCGCGCTGAGCCGTGATGGTACCGATGTGGCCGAGACCGTGCTGGTGGTCAAGCGCACCGGCGGCGATATCGACTGGAAGGAAGGCCGTGATGTCTGGTACCACGATGCCGTCAGCGGTCAGGACAGCGATTGCCCGGCCGAGGAGATGGGGGCCGAGGACCCGCTGTTCATCCTCTATACCTCCGGCTCCACCGGCACGCCCAAGGGCCTGGAGCACACCACCGGCGGCTACCTGATGCACGCCAGCCTCACCCACCAATACGTGTTCGATTACCAGGACGGTGAAGTCTACTGGTGCACCGCGGACGTCGGCTGGGTGACGGGCCATAGCTATATCGTCTATGGGCCCCTGGCCAACGGCGCCACCACCTTGATGTTCGAGGGCGTGCCGAGCTATCCGACCCATGGCCGCATGGGCGAGATCGTCGACAAGCACAACGTCAATATTCTCTACACGGCGCCGACCGCGGTGCGCGCTCTGATGGCTCACGGTGATAACGTCATGGAGTCCAGCAAGCGTGATAGCCTGCGCCTGCTGGGGTCGGTGGGGGAGCCGATCAATCCCGAGGCCTGGGAATGGTTCTATCGGGTTATCGGTAACAGCAAGTGTCCGATCGTCGACACCTGGTGGCAGACCGAGACGGGGGGCATCATGATTTCGCCGCTGGCCGGCGCCATCGATCTCAAGCCCGGATCGGCGACGCTGCCGTTCTTCGGTGTGCAGCCGGCCCTGGTCGATAACGAAGGCAATCTGCTCGAAGGTGCCGCCGACGGCAACCTGGTCATACTCGACGCCTGGCCCGGGCAGGCTCGTTCGATCTGGAACAACCACGAGCGCTTCGTCCAGACCTATTTTTCGACCTACGAGGGCATGTACTTCACCGGTGACGGCTGCCGTCGCGATGACGATGGCTATTACTGGATCACCGGCCGCGTCGACGATGTGCTCAACGTGTCGGGTCACCGCATGGGCACCGCCGAGATCGAATCGTCGCTGGTCGCGCATCAGGCAGTCGCCGAAGCGGCGGTGGTCGGGTATCCCCACGACATCAAGGGCCAGGGCATCTATATCTACGTGACCCTGAACGACGAGTCCGAACCCACCGATGAGCTGAAAAAGGAGCTCACCCAATGGGTACGCAAGGACATCGGCCCGATCGCATCACCCGATGTGATCCAGTGGGCGCCTAGCCTGCCCAAGACTCGCTCCGGCAAAATCATGCGCCGCATCCTGCGCAAGATTGCCGCCAATGAGTGCGATGGTCTCGGGGATACCAGTACCCTGGCCGATCCGTCGGTGGTCGAGGACCTGATCGAGCACCGCGCGAACCGCGGATAACCACGCCCTGTGCGGCAATTCCGACGCCGGCCCGAGGGCCGGCGTCGTCGTTTACGCAAGTCGTTGACGGCATGCGGTTGACCGGCCTTGGGAAAGCTACCGACCATGGGGTAACATGCTGGTCAAACTAGCGTCTCGCGTTGCGGCGGCCGGCCTGAATCGCTGCATCGGAATCCGGAGGAGAATCCATGGCCTTTGCCCAGAAATTCATCGTTGCCGATGATCATCCGTTGTTCCGTGCCGCCCTGACGCAGGCGCTGCGCCAGCTCGCGCCCCAGGCCGAGATCGTGGAATCCGACACCATGGAGGCCACCACCGAAGTGGTCACCCGTCATCCCGATGCGGACCTGATCCTGCTGGACCTTCATATGCCAGGGGCTCACGGTTTTTCTGGCCTGATCCAGCTTCGCGGCCAGACACCGGATATTCCGGTGGCCGTGGTGTCAGGCAGCGACGAGGTCCACGTGGTGCGGCGTGCCATCGACTACGGTGCCTCGGGCTTCATTCCCAAGTCATCGTCGCTGGCGCTGATCGCCGAAGCGGTGGGAGAGATCCTCGATGGCGAGGTGTGGCTGCCCGAGGAGATGGCGGACGCGCTTGGCGAGGCCGACGAGGACGAAGCGAAGTTCGCCCAGGCGATCGCCTCGCTCACTCCACAGCAGTTCCGCGTGCTCAACATGCTCACCGAGGGGCTGCTCAACAAGCAGATCGCCTACGAGTTGAACGTCTCCGAGGCCACCATCAAGGCCCATGTCACGGCGATTCTGCGCAAGCTCGGCGTGCACTCACGCACCCAGGCGGTCATCGCCGCGCAGAAGCTGGAAGTCGAGCCGCCCAAGGTCGAATCCTGAGCCTGAGCCTGAGTCGAGCTTCGGCTCGGCATTGAGGCGCGCCTCGGCATCCTGACGGGGCGGATCAGTGAGCGCTTTTTGACACCTCGCCGTTGGCGGGGTGTCGTCGTATCGGGCGAGCCGTCAGCGGTCGAGGATCTTCAGCGGTCCGTTGGATTTCAGCGTACCCAGTGCCACCTGGGTGGCGATGTCGCGGAGGCCTGGCAGCGAGCTGACTTCCCGTGAGAGAAAGTCTGACAGACACGCGAGGCTTGCCACCATCACCTTGAGGATGAAGTCATGATCGCCGGTCACCGAGTGGCAGTCGATGACCTCCTCGGCGGCCAACAGCGGTGCCACGGCGCCAAGTGGATCATCCATCCGCGTCTTGTCCATGGACAGGAAGACGAAGGCGGTGACGTCCAGTGACAGTGCCCGCGGGGCCAGGCGCAGATCATAGCCAAGAATGATGCCGTCTCGCTCGAGCCTGGCGATGCGCCTTGAACACTGGCTCGTTGATAGGTGAAGCCGCTCCGACAGTTGCCCCAGGGTGAGCCGGGCGTTGCGTTGCAGAAGCGTCAGGATCTTCATGTCATGGGCGTCGAGTGCAAGCATTTCCCGTTAAGTTGCCTTTTGTCGCGGTTTTGTTGTGTAACCATCCGCTCCGGCGATAAAGATCGCAAGCCCTTTTCATCCCGCGAGTCGTAGACTGAGACGCACAGCCCACGTCTGGAGACCGCCATGAGCGATGCCGCTTCCGCCGCTATCCCGCCGACCCTGAGCCGAGTGCGCCAGTGGGATCGCGACGACCCCTTGGGCGGTTTCAAGTCGCGCTTCGCACTGCCCGAAGAGGTGCTCTATCTGGATGGCAACTCGCTGGGGGCTCAGCCCATCGCCGCTCGCGAAGCGGTGGCGAAGGTCATGGATCAGTGGCGCGATGAACTGATCCAGGCCTGGAATCAGGGCTGGTTCGATGCGCCCGAGCGTCTCGGTGACCTGTTGGCCCCACTGATCGGGGCAAGACGTGGTGAGGTGCTCGTTAGCGATAACATCACGCTGAATCTGTACAAGCTGCTCGGCGAGGTGACCGCGGTGGCCAAGCCCGGGCAAGCGGTGTTGAGCGAAGGCGGCAACTTTCCCACCGATGGCTACATCGCTCAAGGGTTCTGTCGGTTTGCCGGGCTTGCGCATCGCTGGTGGCCCGAGGGCGAGGCGCTGGAGCAGCATCTGGAGGGCGTGAGTGTGGTCGTGCTGAGCCACGTCAACTATCGCACCGGGGCGGTGCGCGACATGGCCGATGTGACCCGCCGGGTTCATGCCGCGGGGGCCGAGGTGGTCTGGGACCTGGCGCATAGCGCCGGGGCGCTGCCGGTCGCGCTCAATGCCTGTGGGGTACGCTACGCCGTGGGGTGCACCTACAAGTATCTCAACGGTGGGCCGGGCGCTCCTGGTTTCGTGTACGTGGCCAGCGAGCGTCACGATAGCGCGGTCTGGCAGCCTCTGAGCGGCTGGCATGGGCACGCCGTGCCGTTTGCTTTCGATGACGACTATCGCCCGGCCGATGACATTCGACGCTTTCGCACCGGCACCCACTCGGCCGTGATCTACGCCGCTCTGGAGGCGTCGCTTACGCTGTGGCAGGCGGTGGATATGGCCAAGGTCAGGGCCAAGAGCCTGGCCTTGTCGGGCCTTTTCCAAGCGACTATTGCCGAGCATCTCAACGACTACGCTATCGTTGACATCACGCCGGCCGCCGCTTGCCGTGGCAGCCAGGTGGCGTTGATCGACGCAGAGCATGGCTATGCCATCGTTCAGGCGCTGATCGCCCGTGGGGTCATCGGCGACTATCGCGAACCGGGGCTGATGCGATTTGGCTTCACGCCGCTGTACCTGAGCCACGAGGACGTCTGGCGGGCGGGCCAAGCCTTCTGCGAGGTACTCGATAGCGGTGAGTACCTCGACCCACGCTTCGCCGCGCGCGGGAGCGTCACGTGATCGCTTGCCCGGTGACGTGCTCGGCGAACGGCTCGATGGGCGCTGCTGTGGTCGCGGTGCGTCGATGACGCCGCTCGACAGGGCCTGGTCGCCGAGTCAGTTCGCTCGCGCCCCCGAGACCACGCTGGCGGACCAACAGCGGCGGGGCAGGGCGCTGTGCCGGGAGCGGGCGCCACTGTCTCGGGCGCCACTGTCTCGGGCGTTAGCCCAGGTCGCGGATTCGGGATTCGATCTGTTTGTGCCTGAGGGCGACGGGCCCTGGCCGGTGGTGGCGTTCATCCATGGCGGCTACTGGCAACACCTCGATCGGTCGGCGGTGCACTTCATGGCACCTCCTTTCCTTGAGCGCGGCATCGCCTTCGCTTCGCTCGGCTACGGGCTGGCGCCGACCTCGACCCTGGCGGCGATGGAAGACCACTGCATTGCCTCGCTGGAGGTGCTTTCTCGTGAGGCGCCGGCGTTGGGGCTGGGGGCCTTGGCGCTCGGGGGGCACAGCGCCGGCGCGCAGCTCGCCTGTCGAGTGGCCATGCGGGCTGCCAAGGCGCCAGTCGGGCGACTCTCGATCGAGGAGTTGCACCTGGTCAGTGGAGTCTTCGATCTGAGGCCGCTCATTTCGACCTACGTCAACGATGCCCTGGGGCTCGATGAGGACGCGGCGAGGGCGGCATCGCCGCTGTTATCGCCACTCGGCGGTTTGCCGCCGGTGTTTCTCAGTGTGGCCGAGGAGGACCCGCCTGGGTTTCACGCCCAGGCCGAGGCTTTTTGCCGTGCCCTGGAAGCCCAGGGCGTGGCGGTATCGCTTGCGCGACGCCCCGACTGTGATCACTTCACCATTCTCGACCACCCAAGCCTCTTCTGCTGGCCCCGAAGCCGGTTTGCGATCCCGCGCTCGACGCGGCAGATCGACCACGACTGACCGCGGTGCAGGGCATGTTCATGACGCACGCTGCTGGCGACGACCGGGGGCTTGCGACCTCGTCGAGACCGGTCACGCTGGTGCGCGAGGCGGCGTCAGGTCTCAGGTCTCAGGTTTCAGGTTTCAGGTCTCAGGTCTCAGGTCTCAGGTTTCAGGTCGAGGCTACCGAGGAAGGTCCTGCGCCGTCGGACGGCAGCGTCAGGCTGTCGCCGGTTCCCATCAGAAAGTCGCGGTTGGCCTCGAGCGCCTCGCGCAGGAAGTCCCACAGCAGGCGCACCCGGGCGAGCTGGCGCTGCTCGCGACGGGCGGTGATCCAGAATTGGCGGACCACCTCGACCTCGCTGGCCAGGATCGGCTCTAGCTGCGGATTGTTCGCGGTCATGAAGCAGGGCAGCACGGCGAGTCCGGCGCCGCTTTGGGCGGCGCTCAATTGGGTCGAGACGCTGGTGCTGCGCAGCGCGAAATGAGGGCTGCCATGATTCGGATCGTCGCCGCTGAGCAGCGGGTCGAGATAGTTGAGCTGGTCACTGAAGATGAGATCGTCGACGTACCCGACCAGGCGGTGGCGGCTAAGCTCGGCCAGCTGCGTCGGGATGCCGTGTCGGACCCGGTAGCGCTGGCTGGCGTAGAGTCTCAGGCGGTAGTCGCACAGTTTCGAGGTCACCACGCCGGGACTGCGGGGGCGCTCCACGGTGATCGCGAGATCCGCCTCATGGCGGCTCAGGTTGACGACCCGGGGCAGGGCGAGCAGGTCCAGCGTTACGCCCGGATGACGCTGGCAGAAGTCGGCGAGCAGTGGCGCGATCACCCAGGTACCGAAGCCCTCGGTCACGCCGAGGCGAATCTGGCCGTCGATCTGCAGGTTCTTGTCGGCCAGGCTCTCGCTGGCCTCCACGGCGTGGCGCGCCATCTCCTCGGCGTGGGCCTTGAGCTGAGCGCCGGCCTGGGTAAGGCGATACCCCTGGGGGCCACGCTCGAATAACTGGGTATTGAGCGTCTGCTCGAAGCGTCGGGTGCGTCGCGACAGCGTCGAGTGGTCCAGGCCCAGCCGGCGGGCGGCATCGATGAGCCGCGTATGGCGTGCCACCTCGAGAAAAATCTGTATGTCCTGCCAGTCCAGCACCGGGCCTCCTCGTGCGCGCCACTGATGTGCAAAAATGCACGGCCAATGTGCCACCCTACGAGTTGTTTCGCCATCCCCTCTATGGCTAGACTCGATCCAACGCGCCTTCGTGTCAAAATGCACAATAGGGCCCCTCGCCCCCCCATCGTGGATGTGCCAAGCCGGCCTTGGACCACGACAGCCCTCGGGGCACCTCCCGACGCGGTGATGAACGGTGCGAAGGTCAACTGCACGACGGCCAGCATCACGACCCTACACCAGGTCCCTATAACGACAACGATTCAGGAGTACGCCCATGTCTGTTCGCGAAATCCCCATGATCATCGATGGCCAGGCCGTTCCCTCGCAGAGCAGCGAGTGGCGCGACGTGGTCAATCCCGCCACCCAGGAGGTCGTCGCCCGGGTGCCCTTCTGTACCCTCGATGAAGTCGACCGCGCGGTGGCCAGCGCCAAGACGGCCTTCGCCACCTGGCGCAAGGTCCCCTTGGCCAAGCGCATGCGCATCATGCTCAAGCTGCAGGCGCTGATCCGTGACAATACCGCCGAGATCGCCGCGTTGATCACCGAAGAGCACGGCAAGACCCTGCCGGACGCCGAAGGTGAAGTCGGACGTGGGCTGGAAGTCGTCGAGCATGCCTGCTCGATCACCTCACTGCAGCTCGGTGAGCTGGCCGAGAATGCCGCCAATGAAGTCGACGTCTACACCCTGAATCAGCCGCTGGGGGTCGGGGCCGGGATCACCGCCTTCAACTTCCCGATCATGCTGCCGTGCTTCATGTTCCCGATGGCCATCGCCACCGGAAATACCTTCGTGCTCAAGCCGTCCGAGCAGGACCCGAGTTCGACCATGCGCCTGGTCGAGCTGGCGCTGGAGGCGGGGGTGCCGGCTGGCGTTCTCAACGTCGTCCATGGCGGTCCGGATGTGGCCAATCATATCTGCGACCATCCCGACATCAAGGCCATGTCATTTATCGGCTCGACCCACGTCGGGACCCAGCTCTATCGCCGTGCCAGCGAAGCCGGCAAGCGTGCCCAGGCGATGATGGGGGCCAAGAACCACTGCGTGGTCATGCCGGATGCCAACCGTAGCCAGGCCATCAACAACCTGCTCGGTTCCGCCTTCGGTGCCGCCGGCCAGCGCTGCATGGCCAACTCCGTGGTGGTCCTGGTGGGGGAGGCGCGTGAGTGGCTGGAGGATATCGCCGAGGGCGCACGCAACATGAAGGTCGGCCCTGGCACCCAGCGCGACGCCGATCTTGGTCCTCTGGTATCGCCGGCGGCCAAGGCGCGTGTCGAGGAGCTGATCGCCACCGGCGAGCAGGAAGGCGCTCGACTGATGGTCGATGGCCGTGGCTGCCAGGTGGACGGCTATCCGGACGGTAACTTCGTCGGACCGACGCTGTTTGCCGACGTCAAGGCCGACATGGCCATCTATCGCGAGGAAATCTTCGGGCCGGTGCTATGCGTCGTCGGCGTGGAGACACTCGATGAGGCGATCGCCTTCATCAACGCCAACCCCAACGGCAATGGCACCTCGATCTTCACCAACTCCGGCTGGGTGGCACGGCGCTTCGAGAGTGATATCGACGTCGGCCAGGTCGGTATCAACGTGCCGATTCCTGTGCCGGTCGCCTACTTCAGCTTCACCGGCTCGCGGGCGTCCAAACTCGGTGATCTGGGACCCAACGGCAAGCAGGCCATCAGCTTCTGGACCCAGACCAAGACCGTCACCGCGCGCTGGTTCGAGCCGGAGAACGTCTCGAGCGGCATCAACAGCACCATCGCGCTGGGCTGACCGCTTCCCGCGATAACGTTGCCGCACTCAGCACAACGCCTCGCCCATTGGGCGAGGCGTTGTCGTTGGTACCGCACTGGGTGAGGTGGTCGTCAGGGATCTCGCCGATACACCGGGTTTCCGGCGATCCAGGTCGATAGCACCTGGGTGTCCGGTAGCGCGGCGGGGTCGTCTCGGACCACGTCGTGGTCCACCACGATGAAGTCGGCCCACTGTCCGGGCAACAGCGCACCGAGGCTCTCTTCCTGGTGGGCGGCGTAGGCGGCATCGACGGTGAAGCTACGCAGTGCCTCGGCCATGGTCAGCTTTTGACCAGGCAGCCAGCCGCCTGCTGGTTCGTCGTCACGGTCCTGACGGGTGACGGCGGCATGCAGGCCGAAGAACGGATTGGCCGGCTCCACCGGAAAGTCAGACCCCGAGGCGATGCGTGAGCCGCTATCGAGGAAGTAGCGCCAGGCATAGGCGCCCGCGAGTCGCTCGTCACCGATGCGATCGCCGGCCATGTTCTTGTCACTGGTGGCGTGGGTCGGCTGCATGGAGGGAATCACGCCGAGTTTGGCAAAGCGGGGAATGTCATCGACGCTGACGACCTGAGCGTGCTCGATGCGGTGGCGCATGTCGCGGCTGTCCGGAGCCTCCTCGAGGGATGCCGCGTAGATGTCCAGGGCAATGCGATTGGCGCGATCGCCGATCGCGTGCATGTTGGCCTGAAAGCCCTGGTCCCGGGTTCGCCTGACGAGGTCGGTGAGTTCCTCCTGGGACTGAATCATCAGGCCGCTGGAGTCGGGGCGGTCGTCGTAGGGGGCCAGAAGCGCGGCGCCACGGCTGCCGAGCGCGCCATCGGCATAGATCTTGACGCTGCGAATGTCGAGCCAGTCCGATGGATCATCGACGATGCCCTCTGCCAGCAAGGCGTCGAAGTCGGGGTCGCTCGACGAGATCATCGGGTACAGGCGCAAACCGAGGGTCCCTTGTTCTGCGCGGCGGCCAAAGTACTCCAGTTCGGCACGGCTCGAGCCGGCGATATGCACCTGGGTCAGGCCGAGTGCCTGGGTGTGGGCCACGGCGGCATCGTAGGCTTTTTCCATCTCTTCCGGGCTGCGGGCCGGGATCTGCTCGCTGATCAGAGACTCGGCGTTGTCGATGAAGACCCCGGTGGGGTTGCCGTCGGCGTCACGCAGGATCTCGCCGCCATCTGGCGCCTCGGTATCGGCATCGATGCCGGCGATCTCCATGGCCCTGGAATTGACCCAGATGGCGTGGCCGTCGACCCGGGACAGGACCACCGGACGGTCGGCGATGACGGCATCGAGCTCGGCGCTGGTGGGGAAGGCCTGGCCATCCCAAAGCACCTGGTTCCAGCCGCGGCCGCGGATCCAGGGCAGGCTGGGGTTGTCGGCCGCAAAGGCGGCGACCGTCTCGGCGCTGGCCTGGGCCGAGGCGAGGTCACGCAGATCGACTTCCAGCAGGCCGTAGCCGAGTCCCATCAGGTGGGTGTGGGCGTCGATGAGCCCGGGTAACAGCGTCTTGCCGCCGACGTCCAGCGTACGCTCGGCGTCGGCGTGGCGCTGAGCCAGGTCGGCTCCGCCGCGTTCGACCACCTTGCCATCCTCGATGTACAGGCTCTGAAAGCTGGTCAACTGGCGATGCTCACTGAAGGCGTAGCCGTTGGCGCCGGTCACCAGCAGCGAGTCGCCCACGGCCAGGCCGGGGGCGATCAGCAGTCCCGCGAGAATGGCGGGCGAATAAAGGTGAACGCGCTTGCTGTCCGCCTGGGGGGGGCGGGCGTGACGCTTGAGCATGTTGGAACGGGGGAGCTGGAGAGACTCGACTGACCGCCGAGGTAGGATAGTCCGTGCCATGAGTGCCTTCCTTGTCGCGGACGCCGCCGTTGGCGGCGTCTGTGCGATGAATAGACTAGGGCGGAATCATCATGATTACGTTAACGTAAAGGTCATATGATGACAGGGAGATGTTCCCTGGGTGCACTATAGTCATCCCTCTGCCCACCTGCCTGGAGCCTTGCCATGAGCACTATGCTGAGTCGCTTTCCTTTTCCCGACACCCTGGACGAGTTGCCGGAGGACCTGCGGGCCAGAATCCTGGCGGTGCAGGAGAAGGCCGGCTTCGTCCCCAATGTATTTTTGATGCTGGCCCACCGACCCGCGGAGTTTCGAGCCTTCTTCGACTATCACGATGCGCTGATGGAGCGGGAATCGGATACCCTGACCAAGGCCGAAAAAGAGATGATCGTGGTGGCCACCAGCGCGCGCAATCACTGTCTCTACTGCGTCGTCGCCCACGGTGCCCTGGTGCGCATCTACGCCAAGGACCCCTTGCTCGCCGACCAGGTGGCCATCAATCACCGTACCGCTCCCCTCAGCGAGCGACATCGGGTGATGCTCGACTTCGCGCTCTACTGCGCCATCGACGTGGGTGAGTTGACTGCGGCCTGGGAGGGGCGTCTGACGGAGGCCGGCTTCAGTCGTGACGATATCTGGGATATCGGTGCCATCTGCGCCTTCTTCGGCCTGTCCAATCGGCTGGTGACGCTGACCGCGACGCCACCGAATCCGGAGTTCTACTTGATGGGGCGTGTGCCGCGGGAAAGCTGACTGGCGGCGCTTTCCCCGGGGGACGTCGGCGATGAGGCTTACTTCTTGGAGGTGTCGCTCGTTTCTCGGGTGACAGCGGTCAAACGGGCGGCGCCGGTCGGGTCGGGTTTTTCTGCCGCCGGGGGTGAGCCCGAGGCATGATGGTCGGTGCCGGGGTGTACATCGGCGGGGGGCGTCGCCAAGGCACCGGACTCGCGCTGTTTACGGTCTTCCTTGTTGCGATACATCATGGTGTCGGCTGCCCGGAGTAGCGCTTCTTCGTCGAGGTACTCTCGCTCGCCGGTCTCGGCGACGCCCACGCTGATCGAGAAATCCGGATAGCGGGTCTGGAAGGCAAGCTCCACCTTGGATCCGATCATGCGGGCGCTCTTGACGTCGCAGTCGGGCAGAATGCAGCAGAACTCATCGCCGCCGAGGCGACAGCAGATATCGCTGTTGCGTACCGTCTCCTGCATCACTTCGCCGAAGGTGACCAGAATCTCGTCGCCCTTGTGGTGGCCGAAGGTATCGTTGATGGTCTTGAAGTTGTCGATATCACAGTAGATCAGGCTCAGCAGCGAGTGGCGGCGCTCGGCCATGCGAATCTCTCTGTTCAGCGCCTGGCTCATCCCGCGCTTGTTGAACAGACCGGTCAGGGGGTCCTTCTCGGCGTAGGTCGCAAGTTCCTTGGTCTTCTCTTCGAGGTTGCGGGCATAGAGCTCCATCCGCCGCTTGGCGCTGTGCACCTCGTTGAGCAGGGTGTCGATGTAAGTGTCGAACACCAAGGTGATATCGAAGTACATGAGCTTGTCGAGGCTGCTCTTGACGTCGTTGCTCTTGACGTCGTTGCTCTTGACGTCGTTGATGGTTTTGTTATGGCCGAGATTCTCGTCGATGACGCGAAACAGAATCGTCTTGAGGGTGCACATCGCCGACAGGAACAGCTTAGGCTCCACGCCGATGCGCTTGTGGACCAGGCCAATACGCAGACGACTATTGACGTATTCGGTGTCGTAGTAGCCGGTGAAGAGGTCGAGCACGTACTGGCGTTGGGCGGAGCGCAGCCGCTGCAGCGTTTCCGAATCGCCGATCAGCAGGCTGATTTCGTCGATTTCCGTCTGACGCTCGTAAAATTCCTCGACGATGATTTCGATATGCTCATTGATGATGGGTTTGAGCGCCGCGAGATCCGCGAGGTCAGCGTCACCGAGGTTGAGAAATTCCTTGCGACGCTTGATCTCGACCTCGCTGATATGCATTTGTTCCAGCAGGGATTTATCGATGGGTCTCATGGCGCTTCTCACAGTCAAATGGGGATGGCGCTCAGCCGACCATCACTGGCATGATGTGCCCCGGTTGTTCTGGATCAAGAATCGGGATGATTTTTCTTGATCATTACGTATATCGTGGTTCTGTGGTATTTGCACGACTGGGTAGTGCCGTAACAAGCTGTCCGCCCACGGACATTCCACGCTAAGACGATATTTAGTGCATTGATACGCAGTGTAACTCGATATTAACAATTTGTTACCTGTCGCCAGGGGAGTCCTCATTGGACTGAGAAAGCGCGTTGCTGACCCTGGAACCTGATCCGGTTGATACCGGCGGAGGAAGAGCGACCATGTCGACGATCACGATCGCCGCGATTGCCGCGGCGCTAGCCTGCTTCACCCTGCTGGGCCTCAAGGCTCGTCGCCGGGACGAGCGTCTCGATGACTATGTCACCGCGCGGAACTCCCAGTCGGGAATGGCGCTGGGGCTGTCCTTTCTTGCTTCGGGCATGGGCGCGTGGATCCTCTTCGCCCCGCCCGAGATCGGCGCCTTCGTCGGCCCCTTGGCGGTGGCAGGCTACGCCCTCGGCTCGGCGTTACCGTTTATCGTGCTGGGGTTGTTCGGGCCCGCCATCCGGCGCCGCCTGCCCGAGGGGCGCAGCATCGGTGAGTTCGCTCAGCACTGCCACGGCAGCCTGGTCCAGCGGGCGGTGGCGTTGGTGTCGGTACTTTACATGGGCTGCTTTCTGGCCGCCGAGTTGACCGCCATCGGCGCGATTACCGGCCTGTTGTCCGGTGGCTCGGGTCAGTGGGTGATCCTTGCCGTCGCGGTCACTACCCTCGTCTATACCGCCGCCGGCGGCCTGCGCGCGAGTCTTGCCACGGACCGCTGGCAGGCGTGGCTGTTGATGGCCTTGCTGGTGCTGGTGGCTGGGGTCACGTTGAGCCGGCTGCCGAGCCTGCCGCCGTTGTCCGCCTTGCCGTCGCTGCCGACAGGCGACGCGCTATCCGTGGCGCTGACTCTGATCATTGCGGTGACCGCAGCCAACCTGTTTCACCAGGGCTACTGGCAGCGGGTCTGGGCCGCCAGAGACGACACGGCCCTGGTGCGCGGGGCCTGGCTTGGGGGTGGCTTGACCGTGATCGTCGTGGCCGTGGTCGGCGGCCTCGGCATGCTCGCGGCGGCCAGCGGTGTGGCCTTGGGGCAGCCGCCGATTCCGTTCTTTGCACTGCTTGCCGATGCGCCAGCCTGGCTCGCGCTACCGGCCCTGGTACTGGCGGTCACGCTGGTGGCCTCGAGTGTCGATACCCTGCAGAACGCCTTGGCGTCGCTGGCAAGTGCCGCAGGAGGAGGGCGCCAGCGCTCCCTGAGAGAAGCCCGCTGGATCACCGTGGTCTTGATGGTCCCGGTCGTGCTCATCGCCCTGCAGGGGCTGTCAGTGCTGCGCTTGTTCTTGATCGCTGATCTGCTCTGCGCGGCCATCGTGGTGCCGGTGATGCTCGGCCTGTGGTCTAGAATGCGCCCCTTGGCCGCCATTGGTGGTGGCGTCGCGGGGTTGATCGCGACCCTGGTGCCCGGCTGGCTCGCCGGCGGCAGCCTTCAGGCGGGTCTGCTGGCCGCCAGTTTCCCCAACGGTGTACCGACTCTGGCGCCGTTTCTCTGGGCGCTGGTGATTTCCTCCCTGGTCAGTGTTGCGCTGGCGCTTGTCGCAGGAGGCCCTCGTCAGCTCGCCTGACCTTGCTGGCACCGTGGCGTGGACCCGCCTCGTTCGCTGGCGGCCGCGGGGCGGTCGTGTTGCAGCCGGGGCTTGAACCACGGCGGCGGAAACCGCCTGCTTCACCGTCACAACGCGACGGCGAAGCAGGCGGTGCAGCAGGTAGCCGATAGAGGTCACTGAATGACCGACTTGAGCAGGTTCTGCAGGCCGGTGTTCTGGTCCGGCAAGGCGAAGGCGGCGGCCGGGGGCGTGACGCTGGACAGCGATGAGACCTGGAAGCGATCGGAAAAGCGCAGGATACCGAGGCCACGCTCCTTGATCAGCGCCGCGACGGGGTCACGATTGCCGGTCAGCGTCTGCTGATAGCGATCGAAGACCGTCATGAGCTCCCGGGCCCGCGGATCCTCGGTGAGGACCAGCCGGTCCTGGCGCGCCTCGCCGTCCTGGTTGACCCAGTCCAGCACGTACACATCGCCTTCCACGCCGGCCACGGTTTCGTGCTCGCCGCTGGCGGTCAGCGAGTTCACGCTGCGTGCCTGGTAGCTGGCCAGGCCCGTGGCGCCCTGGCCGCCGAGCTGGCCGGCGATGGACTGAACATCGCGAATGCCGAGAACCACGGTCTGGCCGCTGATGTTGGTGATCACGTAGCCCTTGCCATCGCGCATCAGCAAGTAGCCCTTGGCGGCGTGGCGAGGGAAGTCGACCCGCAGCTGGTCGCCTGCCCAGCGCGCCTGAACCGCACTGTCTGCGGCGCCCTCGCCATCTACTAGGGTCGCCTGGCCATCGGCCAGTACGGGCAGGGCAAGTGCCATCAGCATGGCGGCGGTGAAGTAGCGCATGACAGACTCCTTGTTGTCGAAAACTTTTTAATGTCGAAAATCGTTCGCTGTCGAGAGCCGTCAGCTGCCGACAGCCGAGGCAACGACGGTTGTGACGTCGGGGTAAACGTCCTGCCGTCGATGGGGACCGGCGACAGGTTCCAGCATTGGATTCCAGGATCGGCGAGTCGTTCTAAAAGTGAGGTCGAATGCGGGAGATTGTACTGTGAAGGGGGCTCGGCGGCGGGGGGAAGGGCTCCAGGCGCCTTCTTCCAGCGCTGTCTTCTCTTCAGGCGCTGTCTTCAGGCGCATTCCGTACACCCCAGGCGCTTGGGAGCGATGGCGCCAGGCTGTCTGGGGGTGCCTCGTCGGGAGGCAGCGTCGGTGTGGACGCCCCAGGCGAAAACATGCGGTGCCCAAAACCGCTGAAGGCGCTCGGCCGTGAGCGCCTTCAACAGCTTGAGTCGCGAAACCGAGGCAATCGGTTCACGCTTATCTATACCTATACCTATACCTATCCCTATCCCTATGACAGTGATAGCTGACCATCGTCGATGATGCGACGGATGGCCTGGAGTTCATCGCAGGTAAAGTGTTCCAGACGGCCCGACAAGAGGTCACTGATCTTCTGCATCGGAAGTCCCGCGCGGCGCGCGATATCTCGACTGCCGAGATCGGAGACGGCGATAAGCCGCGTGACGATGCGCATCAGGCGAGTGCGCTGTTCCAGGTCCCTGACATCGAGGTCAGGGCATCGTCGAGGAGGCGGTTCCGAGGCGTCTGCTCGCGAGGCGGAAGGTGCGTTACTCATGGGGCTCCATTGGGCATTGGCGATGACTACAGGATGCAACCTTTTGCGGCGTTTCGCCAGTCCGAAATAGGCACTTTCTTACCCCACTTTCGTCGTCTCACGATGAGCCGCGGTAGAGCCCGCTGGGGAGCCAGTGCCCAGGGCATGGGGGCAGCGTCGGATCCGCCGGACGAGCGGAAAGCATGGACGCGATGCCCCATTCGAATGATAGTTTGACGAAGGACCTATAAGGACAACATCAAAGGAAGGATGGCTATGCAACATGACGCATCGCAAGGCGCGCAACTGAGCCGTGTGCTGGCGCGCAAGGACGTACTGGCGCTGGCTTTCGGCGCCATGATCGGTTGGGGCTGGATCGTACTGACCGGGGGCTGGATCACCGCGGCGGGAAGCCTCGGGGCGATCATCGCGTTTCTGCTCGGCGGCCTGATCATCGTGCTGGTCGGTCTGACCTATGCAGAGCTTGCCTCGGCGATGCCTCAGGTCGGCGGTGAGCACGTCTACAGCTATCGAGCCATGGGGCACTTCGCCTCTTTTCTGTGTACCTGGGCGATCATCCTGGGGTATCTCAGTGTGGTGGCCTTCGAGGCGGTGGCGCTACCCACGGTGATCGAGCATTTGTTTCCTTCCTACGCGGTAGGGCACCTGTGGACGCTGGCTGGCTGGGACGTCAAGGCCACCTGGGTGGCGGTCGGCATGGCCGGGTCGGTCGCGATGATGGCGATCAACTACGTCGGTGTGCGCACCGCGGCGCTGGTTCAGAAGGTGGTCACCTTGCTGATCCTGGTGGTCGGCGTGATGTTTATCACCGGGGCCTTGTTCGAGGGCCAGGTGGCGACGATGACGCCGCTGTTCGAGACCGCTAACGGCGTGGCGGGGGGCATCATGCTGGTGCTGATCATGGTGCCCTTCATGTTCGTTGGCTTCGATGTCATTCCCCAGGCCGCGGAGGAAATCAATCTGCCGTTTCGGGAAATCGGCCGCGTGCTGATGATCTCCGTGATCCTGGCGGTGTTCTGGTATGCCTTCATCATCCTTGGCACCGCATTGATGCTCCCGCCTGAGTCACTGGCCGACCGCTCACTGGCGGTACCGGACGCCATGCAGGCAGTGTTTCAAGCGCCCTGGGCGGGCAAACTGATGGTGCTGGCCGGCATCGCCGGCATTCTGACCAGCTGGAACGCCTTCTACGTCGGCGGCTCCCGGGCCATCTATGCGTTGGCCCACTGCGGCATGCTGCCGGCCTTCCTGGCCAGGCTCCATCCGCGCTACCGCACCCCGACCAACGCCATCCTACTGATGGGAATCTTGTCGAGCCTCGCCCCTCTGTTGGGGCGCCAGGCCATGGTCTGGCTGGTGGTGGCCGGGGGGCTCGGCATCGTCATCGCCTATTTGTTTGTGTCGCTCTCGTTTCTCATCCTGCGGCGCAAGGAGCCGCAGCTGGAGCGTCCCTTCCGGGTGCGACACCCGCGCCTGGTGGGCGGGCTGGCGGTCGCTCTGTCGCTCGGGCTGGTAGGCCTCTATCTGCCGGGCAGCCCCTCGGCCCTGTCGGCCATCGAGTGGGCGCTGTTTGCCGGCTGGATGGGCCTGGGCTTGGCGCTCTACGGCTGGTCACGGCTGCGCTACGGTACTGAATTCAGCGCGCGGCAGATGCGCCGGGAAATGACCGCTCAGACCGGGCAGAAAGACGGGTGAGCGGACGCTCGCCAGCGCGGCGTTATCCGCCCGGTCGCCGCGAGGGCGGCGGATAAGACCGAAGGGGGACGGGAGACACGAGCCCGGCCAGGGACATCGCCTGGCTGGGCATTTTGTTGACGAAAATAATAAATGTAGATATTTTTAAATAACGTCAAAAATAACCATCCCTTCCCCTGGAGTTCGTCATGACCGCCGTCGCCTCGTCTGTTGAATCCGCCGCAGCGTCTTCGTCATCAGGTGCCATCGCTACCCCCACCCCCTTGGGTTTTACCCTTGCGCCGTCCGCCGTTTCATCGAGGATGCTGAACCTGCGGGTGGATGCGGCAGTGGTGACGGCGTTTCTGGAAGCCACTGAGCACTGGCCGGTGCAGGCCCTGGAATACAAGTCGATGCTGCGCTTTCGCGTCGCCGCCATTCTGGACGAGCTGTGCGCCAATACCCTGCGCCCCCACCTGGTGGCGACGCTGCTGGACCGTGCCCACGGGGCAATGCAGGTGGTCCCCGAGGGCCTTGATCGGGTCGAGCAGGCCGATGCCATGGTCAAGTTTGCGACCGCCGTGGCTCACCTGGTGGGGCGCTCCAACTTCGATGCCATGAGCGGCCAGTACTACGCTCGCTTCGTGGTCGAGAACGTGGATGCGTCCGACAGTTACCTGCGCCAACCCCACCGGGTCATGGAGCTGCATAACGACGGGACCTTCGTCGAACAGGTGACCGACTACGTACTGATGATGAAGCTCGATGAGCGGAACATGGTCGGCGGCGACTCTCGGCTACTGCACCTGGACGATTGGGAAGACTTGGAGCGGTTCAGCCACCACCCGCTGGCCTTCGCCGAGATGCGCTGGTCGGCGCCAGCGAGCAAGAAGGTGACGGCCGATGTCTATCACCCGGTCTTCGACGTCGACCGCAATGGTCGGCCGGTGATGTCCTATATCGATCAGTTCGTGCAGCCTGGCGATCTCGAGCAGGGGCAGTGGCTCTGCCAACTGTCGGACTCCCTGGAAGGTAGCGAAGGTGTCCTGTCTGTCCCCAATCCCGTCGGTAGTTTCCTGCTGCTCAACAACCACTTCTGGTTGCACGGCCGTGATCGCTTCGCGTCCCACCCGAAGCTGCGGCGCGAGCTGATGCGCCAGCGTGGCGTGTTTACCGGTGGAGCGACCTTGCGCCGGTGAGCCGCGTGCCGCGACGGCTTTTGGTCGGCGAGGCGAGCGTTCGCCAGGCGACGGGGGTAGGCTAGACGCCGACAGCGAGTACGATGACTCCACTACCACTGCGTGGTGGAAGCGTTCAAGAACGACAACGAGACGGCGAATGTACGATTTCATCATCATCGGCGGCGGCATCCTGGGCATGTCCACCGCCATGCAGCTAAAGCGTTCCTACCCCGACCACCGCATGTTGCTGCTGGAGAAGGAAGACGGCCCCGCCCGTCATCAGTCTGGCCACAATAGCGGCGTGATTCATGCCGGTGTCTATTACACCCCGGGAAGCCTCAAGGCTCGCTTCTGCCTGGAAGGCAACCTCGCCACCAAGCGCTTCTGCGACGAACACGGCATCGCCTACGACAGCTGTGGCAAGTTGCTGGTGGCCACCAACGACACCGAAATGTCGCGCATGAAGGCACTGTGGGAGCGCACCGAGGCCAACGGCTTGGAGCGCGAGTGGCTCGGCGCCGAGGCACTGGCCGAGCGCGAGCCGAACATCACCGGGGTTGGCGCGATTTTCGTGCCGGCGAGTGGCATCGTCGACTATGCCAAGGTCACCCAGGCCATGGCCGAGGAGTTCGAGCGTCTGGGTGGTGTCATCCAGTATGGGCAGGAGGTCCGGGCGCTGGACGAGCGGCGTCAGGAGGTGGTGGTGACGACTCGCTCCCAGACCTTCAACAGCCGCTTTCTGGTGACCTGCTCGGGGCTGATGGCAGACCGCGTGGTGCGTATGCTGGGCCAGGACCCGGGGTTTACCATCTGTCCGTTTCGTGGCGAATATTTCCGCCTGCCGAGCCAGCACAACGCTATTGTCAATCACCTGATCTACCCGATTCCCGACCCGGCGATGCCCTTTCTCGGAGTCCACCTGACTCGGATGATCGACGGCAGTGTCACGGTAGGCCCCAATGCCGTGCTGGCACTGGCGCGAGAAGGCTATCGCCGGCGCGACATCTCGGCGATGGACCTGGCGGGCATGATCACCCACCCGGGTATTCTCAAGGTTCTCTGGCGCCATCTACGGCCGGGCATGCGCGAGATGAAGAACTCGTTGTCGCGGCGTGGCTACCTGGAGGAGGTGCGCAAGTACTGTCCTGGGCTGACGCTTGACGATCTCGAGCCCTATCCCGCCGGCGTGCGCGCCCAGGCGGTGTCCCGCGATGGCAAGCTGGTCGATGACTTCCTGTTCGTCAACACGCCCCGCACCATCAACGTGGGCAATGCGCCTTCGCCGGCCGCAACCTCGGCGATACCCATCGGGGCTCATATCGTGGACAAGGTCAAGGCACAGGTCGGCGCCTGTGCCGACCTGTGAAGCGTGGCGCGACACCCAGCGCTTGGCAGTGGCTAAGACTTTGGGAGAATTGCAGATAAAACAAAGAAATGTCGAGAATGTGCGGACCGTCGAATGGATGGTCTTGGCAATCGACATGGCCTGCTGCTAGGTTGCCGAGGGTGCACGTCGCGCACCCGAACAATTTCACAACAAGTTCCCACGAGGAACGGAGGACGGTCATGCGAGCTCTCAAGTACGCCCTGGCAGCATCTTTGCTGATGTCGGCCCAGGCCGCAGTTGCCCAGCAGCAGCTATCGGTCGCCACCGGCGGTACCGGCGGCACCTACTATCCCTACGGCGGTGGCCTGGCCGAGCTGATCAAGAAACACGTCGAAGGCTTTGACGCGGTGGCCGAAGTCACCGGCGCCTCGGTGGAAAACATGGGGCTCGTGTGGCGGGGGGATTCTGATCTGGCGCTGGCGCTGGCGGACACCGTCTACCAGGGGTATACCGGCACCGGTGACTTCGAGGGCCGCAAGCTCGAGAACATCCGCGCGATCGCCTCGATCTACCCCAATGCCGTTCAGATCGTGACGATGGCCGATTCCGACATCGATTCCCTCGATGACCTGGCCGGCAAGACCGTGTCTGTGGGCGCCCCGGGCAGTGGTACCGAGCTCAACGCCCGCGCCATTCTCGAAGCCAACGGCATCAGCTACGATGACTTCGACCCGCGGCGTTTGAATTTCAACGAAACAGCCGATGCGCTGCGTGACGGTGATATCGACGCTGGGTTCTGGAGCGTCGGACCGCCGACCAGTTCGATTCTCAATTTGGCCACCACCAGCGACGTGCGCCTGATCGGCCTGAGCGATGAGGAAATGGCCAAGGCCCGCGAGGCCGAGCCGGTGTTTGCGCCCTACGAGTTGCGTGCGGGCCTGTATGAGGGCATGGACGACGCGGTACAGACCGTGGGGGTGCCTAACGTGCTGATCGCCAGCAGCGAGATGGACGAGGACACCGCCTACGAAATCACCAAGGCATTGTTCGAGCACACCGATGAGTTGATCGCCATTCACCCGGCCGCCAACGACACCACGGTGGAATTCTCGACCGATTCCACGCCGATTGCCTTCCATCCGGGCGCCCTGCGCTACTACGAGGAAGTCGGCGCCGAGATCCAGGACCAGCAGCGTCCCTGATGGGGGCTGTCAAGCCTGGTAGCGTGACAGCAGGGCGGGCCCTTGGGCCCGCCCTGCTCGTGCTCGTGCTCGCGGGGCTGGGACTGGCGGCTCCGGCCTACGCCGAGATCGATTGTCTCGCCACGCCGAGGCTCGAAGTGCGCAGCGAAGCGGGCCAACCCCTGGTGACCGTGCCGATGCCGGAAGGGGCCGGTTGGTGTCTGGCCTGGAACCATTCCGTCGAGGGCTTCGAAGTGCTCGACTGCTATCGCAACGTCAGCGGCCGCATGGTGCTCGAGCGCAGCCACCTGCCGGACTTCGCCGCCGGGCTCGACCATGTGCTCGGACGCGGGCGCCAGACGTCCGACGGTCACGGAGGCTACTGGATCGAGGATATCGACGAGGCGGTGCCGGGCAATCGCTATCGGCTGCGGGTCGGCGCCAAGCGGGTCGACCATCGCCTGGTCAGCCGCGGCGATCCTGCACTCGAGAGCCTGGTGCGTTCGGCAAGGGCCTGCACCGGCGCCGGGTTTGAGGCCCTGCCCCAGGCACGCACACCGATCAGCCTGAGTGACCTGGCCGCCAATCGTGCGGTCAGCGTTGGACTCTACGTGCCGTGATCCCGGCTCGGGTCTGAGCCAGGCGCTAAGCTTTCAGCCACGCCTGCCTGACCAGGTCGTAACTCTCCATTCCGTCCGGCGCCGCGCCGGACATGCCCTGAGATAAGCACAATGAGCGAAACGGCAAACTCCCCTGTGATACCCGGCAGCCAGGCGAACCATTCTCGCCAGGTGCTGTGGTTGATCACCCTGGTGGCGGTGGCACTGTCACTCTTCCAGCTCTACTCCGCTGGCATCCAGCCGCTGGGGCTGTTCTACCAGCGCAGCATTCACTTGGCATTGATCATGATGCTGGCCTTTTTGATGTTTCCGTTGTGTGGTGCGAAGCACGACCGTGGGCCGATCAGCGGCCTCGTTGATCTGGTGTTCTTCGCCGGTGCGGTCGTGACCGGCGGCTATCTGGTCCTGTATCTGGATGAGATCATCAATCGCGCCGGGTTCTGGAGTCAGACCGATATCTGGGTCGGTATCATTGCCACCATCACGGTGCTGGAAGCGAGCCGCAGGGCGGTGGGGCTTGGCATGACCATCATTGGGCTCGTGGCGATTCTCTATGCCTTCGCCGGGCCACGGGGCGAGCTGCCCTGGCTCGGACAGTTCCTGCCCGGGATCCTCGAACACCGCGGTTATAATCTCGACCGCCTGGTGGGCCAGTTGTACCTGGGCCAAGAGGGCATCTTCGGCCTGCCGATGGGTGTCGCCGCCACCTACATCTTCATCTTCGTGCTGTTCGGGGCCTTTCTCGAGATCACCGGTGCCGGCAAGTTCTTCATCGACATGGCCTACGCCGCGACCGGGCGCCAGCGCGGCGGGCCGGCCAAGGCCGCCGTCATCGCCTCGGCAGGCATGGGGTCGATCTCCGGCAGCGCCATCGCCAACGTGGTCACCACCGGCGCCTTCACCATTCCATTGATGAAGAAGCTCGGCTACAAGCCGCACCAGGCCGGTGGCATCGAGGCCGCTGCCTCTACCGGTGGCCAGATCATGCCACCCTTGATGGGCGCTGGTGCCTTTTTGATCGCCGAATACACCCGAGTGCCGTATCTCGATGTGGTCAAGGTCAGCATCCTGCCGGCGTTCATGTACTTTTCGACGGTCTATCTCTTCGTTCACATCATCGCGCTCAAGGAAGGCATGCAGGGCATGGCCAAGAGCGAGTTGCCGCAGATGAGCGACGTGCTCAAGCATGGCTGGCACTTCCTGCTGCCGCTGGCGGTACTGGTGTGGCTGTTGATGATGAACATGTCGCCGATGCGGGTGGGGTATTACGCCATCGTCTGCATGCTGCTGGTGGCCGTGGCGCGATTCGCGGTGTGGTTCTTCTTCGTGGCGCCGGGGCAGGGGCAGCCGGTCACTGGGCAGACGCTGCGAACCGCCGTGCACAACGGTTTCCTCAAGCTGATCGAAGGCCTGGAACTCGGTGCCCGCAATGCCGTGGCGGTAACCATGGCCTGCGCCGTGGCCGGTATCATCGTCGGCGTGGTCGGCCTGACCGGGCTCGGCCTCAAGTTCTCGGCCATGATGCTGGCGTTCTCCGGCGGCAACCTGCTGCTGGCGCTGGTCCTGGTGCTGTTGGCGAGCCTGGTGCTCGGCATGGGCTTGCCGGTGACCGCCAGCTACATCGTGTTGATCGTGCTGGTGGGGCCGGCGCTGGCCAATGAATTTGGCGTACCGCTGCTGATCGCCCACCTGGTGGTGTTCTGGTACTCCCAGGACTCCAACGTGACGCCGCCGATAGCGCTGGCCGGCTTCGCCGGGGCCGCCATTGCCGGGGCCAAACCCATGGAAACCAGCTTCCAGTCGTGGAAGTTCGCCAAGGGCTTGTACTTGATTCCGCTGTTCATGGTCTACAACCCGGAGATCATCATCGGGGGGCCGGTGCATATTCTGATCTGGAAAGGCTTCACCGGACTGCTGGCGCTCGGGGCCTTCGCGGCGGCCCTGGAAGGCTATCTGTTCACCCGCATGCCGCATTGGCAGCGCGTCCTGTTGTTGCCCGCCATCGTCGGCGTCTTCCTGCCATCGTTGACCTATGACGTGGCCGGCGCCGCGGTGATGCTGGCGGTCATCGCCGCTAACTGGTGGACAGCGCGCCGCCAGGCCGAGTTGGCCTGAGTCCAAGGCGCCCGACCCAGCGCTATCCGCACCACCGAGTAGAACACAAGGGCCCCATGCTCGCATGGGGCCCTTTTGCGTGAGCGCAGGATGTGAGAACGAGAGGCGCCAAGGACAGGCTGCCCACTTCGCAACATTGCTGCATCGCACTACTCATCGTCGAGCAGATGGAGGTTGGGGTGAGGAAATTATCGTGAGAAATCGTCGTTTTGTGGCGTAAGCGGGTGGCGATACGAGAACGATGCATTTTTCCGCGCCGAGTGTTGAACCCCGCTGTGGCGGTCGCCATGCGGCGACATCGACGTGTTCTTGGCCGACGGAGCCGTTTTGTCCTGCTCTCGGTGTGTCTGCTGGTGGCGACGGTTTTCGGGCAATATCAGTAAATCACGAAGTGCAGCCTAGCCTTGCGCTGACACAGGGCCGTGGTACGGCGTCGGTGGACGCCTGAGAGGTGGCGTTGCCGTCCAAGGTGATCATCTGCGACAGCTGACTTGGACGCGCTGGGTAACATCACTCGTGCCTCGCCTTTTTTGCCACGTAGGCCAGGACCCAAGGAGCAAGACAAGGTCGGTGGCGGTAGCGTTCCGACCGACGGCAAAGGAAGCCGAACATGGCAGAGTCACCGTGGCTGAACACCCTCCTGGCCTCGTTCGAGGTCTCGCTGACCCAGGACGAACGCCTGCTCAAGCTCGATCTGGAGGCAGGTCGGGGAGCGGAACTGATTCCCCACCGCCTGGTGGGGGAGGAGCGCATCTCCCGGCCCTTCGCCTACACCCTCGACTGCATCTCTCAGCGTGGTGATATCGAGCTCAAGACGCTGATGGCCCAGCCGGCTGAATTGTCCATTCGCCAGGCCAGTGGCCAATACCGGCGGCTATCCGGGCTGGTCGAATCGGCCGCGCTTCTCGGTGAAGATGGCGGCGTCCATTATTACCAATTGGTGCTCGTGCCCTGGATCGCGATGCTCAAGCTCGGCCGCGACAGCCGCATCTTCCAGGACAAGAGCGCCGTCGAGGTGCTCGAGGCCGTATTCGAGCAGCAGGCCGCTTCCCTGGGCCCGAGTCAGTGCCAGTGGCGCTTCGATCTGCGCCGTGACTATCCGCCGCGCAGCTACTGCGTGCAGTATCGCGAAAGCGACTATCACTTTATTAGCCGGCTTTGTGAGCAAGAAGGCATCTGGTGGTACACCGAACACGCCGGTAGCCGCCAGGGCGGTGAAGAGCGCGACGTGGTTAGCAAAGAGCGCGGCATAGTTGGCGAAGAGAACGGCGAAGAAAACGGCGCGGCTGGCGAAGGGCGCGGTGACTTTATAGGCCACCGCATCGTCTTCACCGACGACCCACAGAGCTGCCAGGCGGTCACGCCCCAGAGAATTCGCTTTCACCGCCAGGATTCAACCGAAACCGAGGACGCCATCACCCAGTGGGGCGGGCGGCGCGAGCAGCAGCCGACCCGGGTTAGCCTGGGTACCTTCGACTACAAGCAGCCCCGGCTTGAAAAGCGCAGCCTGCAGGACACCGTTCGCGACCAGGGCAACCTGCCCGAGCAGGAAGTCTACGACACCCCCGGCGAGTACTACTTCGACGATCACTTTCGCGGCGAGCGCCTGACGCTTAATCGCCTGGAGGCGCTGGAATCCAAGGCCAAGCGCTTTCATGGCGCCGGCGGCGCCCGCCAGCTCGAAGTGGGGCGCTGGTTCGAGCTCAGCCAGCACGCTCGCCACGACGGTGGCGTCGCCAGCGAGCGCGAATTTCTTGTTCTGGGGCTAACCATTCACGCCGAAAACGCCCTGCCGGTATCGGCTCATCTCAATACCTTGCCGGGTAGCCTGCAGACGTCGCTCGATAACGCCCGCCGCGCCCATGGCCTGGATCTCTCTATTGAGGGCCACAGCCAACACCACGATGACTACCAGCGCGCCGGCACCGGCCACTATTTGGTCGACTTCGACACACAGCGCCTGAGCCAGCCCTACCGCAGTACCCTGGATCACCCGCGCCCGGTGGTGGGCGGCCCCCAGACCGCCATCGTGGTCGGCCCAGAGGGCGAAGAGATCCACACCGATCATCTCAACCGGGTCAAGGTGCAGTTTCACTGGGATCGGCTGGGGAACCGTGATGCCCAGTCGAGCTGCTGGCTGCGCGTCAGCGAGCCCAATGCCGGTGCCAGCTGGGGGGGCGTCTTCGTCCCGCGGGTCGGCCAGGAGGTGTTGATCACCTACCTGGAAGGCGACCCCGATCGGCCCTTGATCACCGGACGCGTCTACAACGGCGATCAGCGCCCCCAGTGGCACTCCAACGGCCTGCTGTCGGGCATCAAGACCAAGACCTATCGCGGCGGCAAGTACAACGAACTGGTGTTCGATGATGCCACCGACCAGGAGCGGGTGCGGCTCAACTCCGAGCACGCCAAGAGCCAGCTGAACCTTGGCTATCTGATTCACCAGAACGGCAATACCCGGGGCGCCTTTCGCGGCACCGGCTTCGAGCTGCGCACCGACGCCTACGGCGCCATTCGCGCCAACCAAGGGCTACTGCTGACCAGTTGGGGCCAGGTCGGCGCCGGCGGCGAGCAGCTAGCGCTGTCGCCGGCCTTCAGCGAGCTCGACAGCGCCTGGCAACTGGCGGATTCACTCAGCGACAGCGCCACCGAGCACAACGCCGCGGCGCTTGAGGCGCGCGGCGGCATCAAACAGGCCAGCGAGGACGCCAAGGCAACCTACGGTGACACCAGTGGAGGAGATCTCGGCGGCAATGCCGACCAGGCCACCGCTCAAGGGGCCAGCCAAGCGGGTCGCGGCGAGGCCGGGCGGCTCAAGCGCCCTTGGTTGCACCTGGCGTCCCCGGCGGGTATCGCCCTGAGCACCCCGCAGTCGACCCATCTGGCCCAGGACAAGTCCCTGAGTATCACCAGCGGTGAGGACATTAACCTGGCCACCGGCAGAAGCCTGATCGCGATCATGGGCCAGAAGCTCTCGCTGTTCGTCCAGCGCGCCGGCATCAAGCTATTCGCCGCCCAAGGCAAGGTCGAGATCCAGGCCCAGAGCGACGCCATGGAGCTGACCGCCGAGAAGGATCTGACAATCACCTCAACGGAACACAGCGTGCGCATCGATGCCAAGGACGAGATCCTGCTGACCAGCGGTGGCGGCTATATCCGCCTGAAAGGCGGCAATATCGAGATCCATGGCCCCGGCAAGATCGACATCAAGGGCGCGCTGCACAGCTTTGCGGGACCAGCGAGCCAGAGCGCGGATCTGCCCGATCTACCCGATTTCACCGACGTCATCTGCGAGCGCAGCAACGAGCAGGGTTCGGCGGGCGGCGACGGCCTCGTGGAGGGGTAGGACATGCACGAGAGCCAGCACGAGAACCTGCACAAGAGTCAGCACGAGAGCCTGAAGAACCACCTTCATCGCGATACGGGCCCTCACCACGAGTCGCCCGATCGCCTCGATACCAGCATCCGCCGGATGATCGAGGCGATTCAGACCCTGGACGCCGAGGACGGCGGGCGCCTGTATCGGCTGGTGGACCCCGCCGACAGCACAGATTGGGGGCTACCCGAGGCCGCTAGAAAGCACTGTGGGTTGATCAAGCACCCCTTCCTGGCCCATGGCCCCGAGCGGCGCCTCTACCTGCAGCCGCTCAGCCTCGCGAAGGAGGCGCTGTACGAGGGGCTTGCCAGTGAGATCAAGCGAGAAGTCGAACGCACTCCTGTCTCGCGCCGCGACGCGGTGCCCTTCTGCGGCTGGGTGTACAGCCGGGCCCCACTGGAGCACATCACCGCGCACCTCTACCAACAACGCGTCATTCGAACCGCCCGCCGCAAGCCCGCGCTGTTGCGTTATCAAGATCCCCGGGTATTCGAGCGCCTGACCGAGATTCTCTTGCCCGGCCAACTCAACCAGCTGCTCGGCCCGCTGGAAGGCTGGTGGTACATCGACCACCGCCGCCACATCACGGGCTGCGTGATGCCACCCCCCACCCATCTGCTGCCGTACACCCTCCTGAGTTCGTCCCAGCGCCAGGCGGTCATGCGTATCGGTAGGGGGAACGCCTGCATGGATCACTGGCGTCACCTTCAACGCGACGACCTCTGGGAGGTCTCGCCTACACAGATCGATGAGCGTCTGATGGAGGCGGAGCGGTACGGGCTGGTCGATGAGACGGACCAGATCGTCTTCGTCGTTCAGTCCCTGCTGATTCCTGGCTTTGATCGGCACCCGACCATACAGCGTCTGCTACCAAGTGGTGGCGAGCCCGAGCCTTTTTCCCAAGCGATCAAGCGGCTGAATGCCCGCGATTGGCACATGATTCAACACGACCTGGAGCACCGCTGACGATGAGAGAAGGTATGGAGAACGTTGCCGCTGCCATCGAAGCGCGGCAAGCACAAGCCGCAGCGTCCGGCAAACCCACTCGCTGCCCGGTCTGCGAGCGCAAGGGCTTGCCGATTCTGCCGGTGCGCTACGCCGTGTGCAAAAGGCTACGGAGCAACGTCGATATCCCTGAGCTGCCGGCCGGCAGGGTCAGCGATTTTACCGACATTACCCTGGACAAGGCGCTGGAGAATGGCGCCGAGGTCGCCAAGCAGACCAACGATAGCCTGATCGCACATATACATGGCGCCCAGGGTGGCAAGGTCACCAAGTACATCCTGCGTCAGCTGCGACCCGGCTACTTCTATGTCTTCGATGAAGGGAATGCGCCTTACTACTGGTACGCCTATGTGGTAACCACCGATGGCATGTTCTATCAGTATTCGGTGACACAAGGGCCTCCCGATCCGGAAAATGCTAAATTCGACTGCTTCCACAAACCCGAGGATGAAAAACGCTCCAAAGCGCTCAGCGGCTCCATCGTGACGTTGCCGACAATCGACAAGGGGTCGGTGTTCTATTACGCCTACGCAGAGCATCCCTGGTCACGAGAGCATCTTTCAATGATTCGCGACACGCCGGCATGGCGTGACGCCAACATGCAAAAATTCGAGGTATCGGCGGGAGGCAGCATTACTGGCCAGCCACATACCTTCGGTATCGATGAACTCACGCTGGTCGCCGAGTATAACGGTGACTCCGTACAGCGCTCGGATTTCTTCTGGCCGGCGGGTGGCGAACGGCGCTTATTCAGCCCCGAGGAGATGATCGAGAACATGCGCGACAGGTTGTCGCTGGCCCCATCCTGGCTACAGGGCCAGGAACTGATTCTGGCGGTCAACGACGAGGCCGGAATCATCGATGAGCTAAACGCTTACCGAATGGAACCGGTTTTCGACTTTAAAACGTTTCTAAACAGCAATAACAACCAGCGAAAATTGGTGTTTATGCAAACGCTGGAAGCGTTTCGGGAGAATTTCAGGAGAGCGCAGACAAAGGAAATCAATGAAGAATATGACGAGATTCGGGAGTTATTGGAGGGGCAGGAAGAGCGAGAAAGAGAAGAAATCGAAGAGTTAAAAAGGCGGCGGGAGGTGTCGAAAAATGAAGGTGAGATAAGAGAGCTTGACTACGAGATACAACGACGCACACGTAATCTCGAAAAACTCCGTGAAGATCTTGCTTGGGAGCAAGAGGATGACTTGGATGACGTCAATGTATTGATTGAAAAACGCGAAAAGCAAATTGTCGACTATTACGACGAAAACCAATACGAACTAGAGGATTTTAAACGACTTTACTACCAACAGGTTGAGTTGTCCGAATGGCTCGTTCACGCCTTTGACGCCGACTACGCCTTTTGGATCCGAGATCATCTCAAACCGCTGATGGACCGCTGCAGCGGTAATGAATTTCCCGCAGGGCTGGGGATCTCGGGTATCGTCACCTCGCTTCTCAGCGGTGGTATCCTCTCACCATCGTCATTTACTGCATGGAAATCACTGTCCCGGTCGCTTTCCTCCTCTGAGTCGGCTCTGACTCGGGCACTGTTCGCCAACCAAACCGAGTGGGCGACCTCGGCGACCAGTGACGTCACGAGTCTCGGTCCGAGTGAATTCGTCTCTCCCGAAACGCTGCAACAGTGGATCACGCGCTATAGCGAGACATTGGCTGCATATGATGAATCACAGCGTAGCGAACTGGAAAAACAGTGGCAGACGACGCTCCCAGCGTTGATCAATCAGGTGGGCAATGCCATCGCCGCCATCGCGATGCAAGAGTCGCCGTTCGATACGTCTGTGCTTACCATCTTTCAGCGGATGGCCCAGATACTGTATAGCTCAGATCCAGATGTCCGAGCCGGTCAGTTACCGCCGCTACGCATGGTACTGGTAGAGTGCAACGTCGACGCCCTTCAACGCTGGCTGACACAGCTCTCAAAAGACAATCAGGCCCTGCAGACACCACGGCCAAGGACCCCCATCATTGATAATGTGATGTACTTCCCTGATGAGCAAGGCGGAAATATCGCGGTGGAGCGAGGGGAAGATAGCGGCGCCTACGATATCGCTTTATCGTTACCGGTTGTGAATATCGACCTCTCGCGTATCGACGAAGTTGATCGAGAAAAAGTAGAAAAGTGGCAAAGCGACAATGCCTGGGGAAGCCTTGGTACGGCCAAGTCCGCAATCGGGTTTGTTACGATGAGGGAGGTATCCAGGGTTGAGTTGGTAGGTCATACGGGAAAGTCTGTAGTATCCGCGATTTCGATTGTCGAATCGGTCAAGACAATTCTGGAAAAAGGCATATTCGCCTCGGGCGACAGGGATAACGTCGATGATGCCAAGGTCCTTGCGGCTCTCGGGTCCCTCGTCAAATCCGGCGTGGAATTTAGAAATGCCATCAAGAAGATTCGTAACCATCCAGGCGGGTCATCGGCGGCTGCGCCAAGTTTCTGGTCGGTGCGGCCAGAAAAACTCAGGCTGCTCAACGTCATTGGCGCCGGAGGTGACGTGCTGTCGATTTACGACGGCTTCAAAAAGCTCAGCGAAGCCGCGCACGATAGCCGGTCAGGTTTGTCCCCTGAAATGGCCGCCATGCGCCGTCTTCAAGGTGGCCTTTCAATCACCAGCGGGGGGCTAGGCCTTGCCGGTCTGTTTATTGCCGGTGGGCCGTTGGCGGCGGCATCACTAGGGGTCGCCCTCATTGTGATTGCCCTGGCGTACCTGTTCGTGGAACTGGTAGCAAAAGCCGTCTATATGTGGATAGACCGCAGCCTGCTGGGTAACCACAGAGGGCAGGTTGAGCCGTTCAGAAGCGCAGAAGAAGAAACGGCGTCCCTGGATCTGGTATTCAAGGGGCTGACCGTGGATATTCAGTGGGAGAATGTGCATATATATGAAGGATGGGATGGAGAACTGGCGGCGAAAAAACCAACATCCGACCCCTATAGTGGCATAGTGCTCGCTAATGGGAAGAGGTTTTTCGTTAATATTTCTGTGCCGGACTTGAAAAACATGAGGATGTCGGTGGAATCCACAACAGGCAACGGGGCCTATTCAGATCGTTTGTTTAACTATGTTTATGAGAAAAAACGTGCCGAAGAAGATTTTTCGCTAAAAGAAACGAAAGGTGAATCATTGGGAAGTGATGCTGAAAAATGTCTACTGAAAGATGGGTTTTGGACGATTTCATTTTCCAGGTTTTATCCTGATGATATGCTCAGTAGGAATTTTAGTACTTTTGTAAAATTCTTCCCTGATAATGCTGGTAGGCGCTCTCCTCATTCCATGGGATATTTTTTATGTCAACTCGATTAAAGTGTGTTTTTTTTGTTTTTGCTGGCGCTGTTTTTTCGACGCTTCTCTATTTTCTGACATTAGAAGAGAAGCGAGGGCTGGGAGGGAGTGAAGTTGTTGAGATGGTTGGAAATGAAGTCGTGTGCGAGAAAGATCCTGAAAGATACTCCTTGGCGTTAGTTGATGCATTGGAAACAAAAACACCTTCAGAAATATTTCGGTTGTCCGAAAAAGGTGATGGGTGTAGCAACTATCTAGCCGGTTTGTTGAGCTATGGGCAGCTTAATGACGTGCCGATTGAATACAGTCCAAATGATGTAGTAAGGTATATGGAAGAGGCTTGGGGGGAAGGTGTAATTGATGCTGGCTTTAGGTTGTTTGAAATTTACTATTTTGGCCGTTCCGTTGAAGAAAATAAAGATAAAGCGCTTGTTTATTTGATGCTGTCTGGCGAGATGGGTTTTATACTGTCTCAAAGAACCTTGGGCACTGCGTACAGTGGTAGGGGGAAGTACGATATATTGGATGTCGACTTACCCAAGGCGAGGGAATGGTTTGAAAGATCTGCTAGTCAAGGAGATATTATTTCAGCTATCAACTTGGGGGGGATGTATCACCAAGGTGACGGTGGGGAGAAGAATGATCAGAAAGCACTTTACTGGATTTTGAAATCTAGAGAGCTTCCTTACGGAAATGAATTTTTAGCGTTCCGAGGATTGGCACGCTTCTATGAAAAAGGCATCGGCACCGATATAGACCTCATCCAAGCCTACAAGTACTACGACCTTCTCTCACCCGGTAGCGCTCCTGACAAGGCCCGTCTTGAAGAACAGATGACTCCAGAGCAGATTCAGGAAGCGATCCGCCTTTCCCGTCAGTGGCAGGAAGAACACAACACCTTTGTTCCCAGCTACTACGGCCTTGAATACCAGGAGGATGGGACCTTTCAGTGATGCGCTGACGTTACCCATTCGGTGGGGGAGGCGAAGCTACTAGGATCGGTAAACGAGTGCCGTTTGGTACTGCCGAGCCGTGTCGGCTGAACGGGTACGAAAAAATCCGGTACCGAATGGGAGATACCGGATGTTCCAGCCGCCACCTTGGGTTAGCAGGTCTTAACCCAAGGTGCTGAAAGCGTACCGGGCCTTATGCTGTCGGTTGGCCATGCGCCGTCGGTAGTTCCGCGCGTTACTGCGCTGTGCTTCCCTGCGCTGTGCTTCCCTGCGCTGCGTTGTCCTGCTCGGCGTTGACGGTGGTGTCGCTGGTGACGTTGGCGCCGGCTGTGTCGCTGTCGCCGCCGGCCTGACTCGGTTCCTGGGTCTCCGCCGCTTCTTCGCTTACCGCGTCTGGGGTCGCCTGGGCCGCCTGCTCTTCGGCGGCGGTAGGCTCATCGCCGCTGGACAGCAGATTTTCCTGGGTTTCCTGCATGCTTTCGCCGCTGGCGGCCCCCTGGGCACCGACCGGCTGCAGTACGACATTGACGGGTGGCTGGTCGGCATCCGGACCGACGTCGATCATGCTCGCTTCGGTGGAGGTCCACGTGAGCTTGCCTTCGGCGTCGTGGATAGTGGCACGCACGCTGTGCATGTGACGTGGATCGACGTCATTGCTGGCGTAGCTGAGGGTGAAGTCCAGCGGTGCCTGTTCGCCGACGGCGATGGCCTTCTCGGCGATCAGCTTGGCCGGTGCATCGGCCAGGGCCACGTCGAGCAGGCTGACGGTGACCTCGGCGTTCTCGGGCAGTGACTGTCCGCTCTCGGCAAAGCTCAGGGTGCCGGAAACGCTGATCTCCTGGGCGCTACTTTGGCTGCCGGTCTGCCCGCTGCTGCTCTCGGCTGCTTCGGCCTGGCTCTGGTTGGCATTGGTGCCGGTGTCATTGGTGTCGTCGCAGGCGGCAAGCAACAGGCCGGAACTCAAGGCAGCGATCGCTATCATGGCGCGTTTCATCGGGGACATTCTCCATAAGTCAGCTGAGCGGGATCATTGGGTCTCGTCGGTCGAGGTCGACCTGCCCGCCGAGGTGGAAATCTCGTCGCTTTGAGCCAAGCCTTAAGGGCTCGGTGAGCTAGCGTCGAATCCACCATCCGGCGTTATTCTAGCAAGCGCTCAGCACGGCATTTCGCAGCGAAGGTGGAGCCTGTTGTCTCCATCCGGCGACGTGGCTGGCCTCGGGTGAGGTAGACGATCCCTGGCTCTGCTAGACTATGCGCCTTCCAAAATGTTCCCTTGCCGCGACTATTGGTCGCGGTGGAGTCATCCCCGTTTCGAGGAGTTGCAGATGTCGTCACCCAGCCCGTCGCCCCGTGTGGGAGTGATCATGGGGTCCAAGTCCGACTGGCCGGTCATGGAGCATGCCGTGGCCATGCTCGAACGACTGGGCGTGTCCTATGAGACCAAGGTGGTGTCGGCCCATCGCACGCCGGACCTGTTGTTCGACTACGCCAAGTCGGCCGCCGAGCGCGGCCTGCAGGTGATCATCGCCGGCGCCGGCGGCGCCGCTCATCTGCCCGGCATGGTGGCCTCCCAGACCCCGCTTCCGGTGCTTGGTGTGCCGGTGGAATCGAAGTCGTTGAAGGGCCTCGATTCGCTGCTCTCCATCGTTCAGATGCCCGGTGGCATCGCCGTGGGAACCCTCGCCATCGGCAAGGCCGGTGCCACCAATGCCGGGCTGATGGCGGCCCAGATCGTCGGCCTTGGCGATAGCGATGTGCGTGCCGCTGTCGAAGGCTTTCGCGCCGAGCAGACCCAGACCGTGCTCGACAACCCCGATCCCCGTCAGGCCTGACGCCTAGCCAGAGGAGCTATTCGGATGAACATAGGTGTTCTCGGCGCCGGCCAACTCGGTCGCATGCTGGCGTTGGCGGGCTATCCGCTGGCCAACCGCTTCACCTTCCTCGATACCACCGGACACCCCAGTGCCGGTATCGGCGATGTGATGATCGATACCGACCACAAGCACCTGGAGGCCTTTCTCGCCAAGGTTGACCTTGTGACCTACGAGTTCGAGCACCTGCCGGTGCCGCTGGTCCAGGCCATCGAGGCAGAAAAGCCGGTCTATCCCTCCAGTGAGGCGATTCGAGTGTGTCAGAATCGCGCCGAAGAGAAGGCGCTGTTCGATCGCCTCGGCATTCCGACCCCGGCGTATCGCCTGGTGGACAGCGCCGAGGCGTTGGAGGCGGCGGCCAGGGAGCTCGGTTGCCCGGTCGTCGCCAAGTCGGTCACCGAAGGCTATGACGGCAAGGGCCAGGCGGTGCTGCGCGATCCTGGCGATGCCGGTGACGCCTGGCGATCGATCTCCCACCCTCGATTGATCGTTGAGGCCTTCGTCGACTTCGTACGCGAAGTGTCGATTATCGCCGTGCGCGGACGTGATGGCGACGTCGTGTTCTATCCCATGGCCGAGAATGTTCACGTCGATGGCATCCTGCGCTATTCCCTGGCGCCGATGCCGGATCTCGACACCGCGGTGCAGGACACCGCCGATGGCTACATTCGCGCCCTGCTCGATGAGCTTGATTATGTGGGCGTGCTGACGCTGGAGCTGTTTCAGGGCGCCGACGGTAGCCTGTTGGCCAACGAGATGGCGCCGCGGGTGCACAATTCCGGCCACTGGACCATGGATGGAGCCGTCACCAGCCAGTTCGAGAATCACCTGCGTGCGATTCAGGGCCTGCCGCTTGGCGATACCGGCGCCCGGGCGCCGACCTGCATGGTCAACGTCATCGGCCGAGAAGGCGATAACGCTGCCATTCTCAAGCTCGAGGACGCCCACCTGCATCGCTACGACAAGAGCGAAAGGGCGGGGCGCAAGTTGGCTCACATCAATCTGATCGCGCCGACCCATGAGGCCCTGCTCGACAAGGTACGGGCCTGCGCGGCCCTGGTGCCGGATGCGCCGGAGCCGCGTTTTAGCTTCGAGTGATGCGTCAAGGGCGCGCCCGAGCGGCTTGGTGGCCCCGAGCGGCTTGGTGGGCCCGAGCGGCTTGGTGAAAGAGCGTCGCCAGGCCGGGCTCGGATCCTAGGCTCTGAGCCGAACCCGTACCAGGACGTGACAAAAACGGCAGCCCTCGGGCTGCCGTTTTACGTGCCGTTTTGCGTGCCGATTTGCGTACCGTTTTGCGTAGTACGGCCTGGTGCCGGTGGGCCTCCTCGATCCAGCGCCGGGCTTGTGGGTTATCCCATCACCCAGATGCTGGCCAAACCGCCGCCGCCCAGCAGCAGAACAAACAGGATCAGTGCCAGCAGGAAGGGCTTGACGCCGAGGGCCTTGAGGCGCTCCAGACGGGTGTTCACCCCGAGCGCCGCCATGGCCATGGTCAGCGCCAGTTGACCGGCCAGCACCAGGCTCTGATGCAGGGGGGCGGGCAGGCTGACCAGGCTGTTGACCCCGACCATGACGATAAAGCCCACGGCGAACCACGGAATGACCAGCTTGGCCTTGGCGTTGCTGCTGTCGGGGGCGGCGTGATGCTTGAGCCACCATTGGCCGACGATCAGCAAGAAGGGCACCAGCAGCATGACGCGGACCAGCTTGACGATGACCGCGTTGGCCAGGGCGTCTGGGCCGACCGCATCACCGGCGGCCACCACCTGGGCGACTTCGTGTACGGTGGCGCCGATATAGACACCGAACAGCCCCTCGTCCATGCCGAGCCATGGATACATCAACGGATAGATCAGCATCGATAGCGAACCGAACAGCACAACGGTGGCCACCGCCATGGAGGCTGCTGCGGGCCGTGAACGAATCGTCGATTCGGTGGCGAGTACCGCGGCGGCGCCACAGATGGCGCTGCCGGCACTGGTTAGTAGGGTGGTCTCGCGGTCCATACCGAGGACTCGTGTGCCGATCAGGTAGCCGCTGATCAGCACCGCGGTGATGATCACGGTGTCCAGCACCAGCACCTTGGGGCCGAGACCGACAACCTGAGCGAAGGTCAACGACAGGCCAAACAGCACGATACCGCCGCGCAGTAGCCAGCGGGTCGCGAAGGCAAGGCCCGGCTGTGCCCTGTCATGGTGGCGACCGAGCGGCAGGTTGCCGACCACGATGCCGAGCAGCAGGGCGAAGACCAGCGGGCTGACGCCGCTGTCACTGATGCCGGGCAGCCGTGCAAGGCCCTGTCCTGCCAGGGTGAGGGCGGCGCATAGGATGAGTCCCTGCCACATGATCGGTGTCCTCCTGCGAGATAGTGAGGACAGTCTAGGGTCCCATATGCCAAATTATTATCAGCAAATAACGAATCCACTATTCGGTAGAACCGATATGCACCCTCACATCACCCTGCGTCAGCTCGAGGTCTTCGTCGCCGTGGCGCGGCTCGGTAGCGTCAGCGCGGCCGCACGCCACTTGAGCCTGTCCCAGTCCGCCACCAGTCAGGCGCTGTCCGATCTCGAACGCCAGCTCGGCGTCACCCTGTTCGAGCGGCCTGGGCGCAGACTGACGCTGAACGACATGGGGCATCGCCTGCTGCCCCGAGCCGAGCGCTTACAGGAAGACGTGGCCGAACTGGTGGCCGCCGCCGAGGAACCCGATGAGGGCCTGCGCGGCAGCCTGGCGATTTCCGCCAGTGCGACCATCGGCACCTATCTGCTGCCGCCATTGGCGGGTGAATTTGGCGGCGAGCATCCGGGCGTCGATCTGCGCCTGCGGCTGCGCAATACCGGTGAGGTGATCGCCGACGTTCAACGCTTCAATGCCGACCTCGGATTGATCGAGGGGCGCTGCCACGAGCCTGGCCTTGCCAGCGAATCCTGGTGTGACGACCGCATGGAGATCGTCTGCGCCCCCGGTCATGCGTTGGCCGGACAGGGCCACCTAGGGGACGATGACCTGGCACGGGAACACTGGATCCTGCGCGAACCGGGGTCCGGTTCCCGGGAGGTACTGGAGGCCGCCGTGCTGCCGCGGTTGCCGCGCCTGCGTGTGCGCATGGAGCTCGGCCAGCACGAAGCGATCAAGCAGGCGGTGGGCGCCGGCCTTGGCCTTGGCTGCCTGTCGCGGCTGAGTGTTCAGGGGGAGCTGGCCCGGGGAGAGCTGGTGGCGTTGCGCCACGATCTTCCCCTGACCCGCCACTTCTCGCTGGTGTGGCATCCCGACCGCTACAGAAGTCCGCTGTGGCAGGCGTTCAAGGTGTTTCTGGTCGAGAGTCGCGAGCGCTTTCAGCCGCCACCCGAGCCGCGTGGCGGCGACGTCGGGGAGGCGCAGGGCCCCCGATCCGAACGGTAGGCCCGGGCCGAGCGGGGAGTGCGGACCGTGGCAGCGCGCGGGCGTATCGTTTAGCGCAGCGCGGCCTGGCCGGTGGCCAGCAGGATTGCGGCGATCACGGCGAAGTGGGCCGGATACCAGGCCAGCCACATTCGGCGGGGCATCGTGATGGGACTAGGTGGCATCAGCCGGCAGGCACCGGCCGCCAGCAGCAGCACGACCAGGGTCGTGGCCACGGTGACCGACTTGGCCATATCGGAGCTGTTCATCAGGCCGGCGATCAACAGGATCGGCAAGCAGGCGCTGACCGCCTCGAGGCGTGCCATGAAGGCATCGCCACTGCGATGGAGCTGGCCGATGGCAAGCATGAAAAACGGCACCAGCAACAGGCCCTCGTGACCATACTCGACCCAGAAGCCGGCCACGTACCAGGCCGCGGCGATAGCCAAGGTCTCCAGCGCCAACCGGGCCTGGCCGAGCGCGCCTGATTCCATGCGGGTGGTCAGCCGGTCGAGCCAGGCGCCGGCCATCAGGCCCAGGCCCAGGGTGAAACAGATATTGAGCTGGAAGATCGCCTCGCGAGGCATCAGGTGATAGGGCAGTTGAGCGACCAGGCCGATGACCATGACACGGCGGGCGTAGCGCAGTGGGTCGCGGGTATTGAACAGGCCATGCCAGGCGACCATGCCGGCGAACAGCGGGAAGGCGATGCGACCGACGGAGGAGTCGACCCAGCCCATGCCCCAGGCGTCCGTGGCAAGATAGCGAGCGACATGGTCGAGCGTCATGGTGATGAGCGCGAGCCATTGGCCCCAGCTCGTCCAGGCGGACGAAGGGCGGGCGGGCCGTGAGGCGGCGGCGCTTGCTTGGGTCATGGAGGGTTCCCTGTCAGATCGACCAACTGGGTAGACTGAATTGGCACACACAAGTTCCGACGGGTCCCCTAAACGGCCCAAAAGGCGCCGCAAGCTGCAATCAGCGCCTGGTCCCGTAGCGATGCCCGACCCCACCACAATGACACCGCGGGAGGCGCGATGATGCGCAATGGTTTCGGCTTCGATCTGCGCAGCATGGAAATTTTCGTCGAGACCCTGGAGCGAGGAAGTCAAAGCGCCGCGGCCGACCATCTCGGCCTGACCCAGTCGTCGGTGTCCCACTGCCTGGCGACCCTGGAGGAGGGGCTTGGCCTGTCGCTATTCGAGCGCCGTTCGCGGCCGCTGGAGCCGACCAGCGCCGGACGTTTCTTCTATGACCGTGCACGACGCCTGCTGTCGGAGGCCCGCGATACCCGCCGTGAACTGATCTCCGGCGCCTTCGGCCAACTGCATCAGATGCGCCTGGCGCTGGTGGATTCACTGGCCACGGCGGTGGGACGGCCGCTGATCGAGGTCATCCGGCGCCATACTCGCGACTACACCCTGACCACTGGCCTTTCGCACATGCATGGCCACTCGCTGCTGACCCGCCATGTGGATGTGATCATCTCCGATGACCCCCTGGAAGACTACGATGGCCTCGAGCGCCACGCGATCCTGCGCGAGCCCTTCGTGCTGGTGTTGCCGGCAAGCTGGCAGGGCCCGGCCAACAACCTGCGCTGGCTGTCGCGCCAGCTCGACTTCGTGCGTTACGTCCCGCAGTCGCTGATCGGCCAGACCATCGAAAGACACCTGCGGCTTGAGGACATCGAGCTGCCGGCGAGACTGCATCTGGACAATACCTATGCGCTGCTGCGCGCAGTGAGCGACGGTGTCGGCTTTACCGTCACCACACCCTTGTGCCTGCACCAGGCAGGCCTCTCGCGACTGGCGCTCAGGGTGGAGCCGCTTCCGATGGCCGAGCTCGAGCGGGTGCTGACCCTGGTCGCCCGCCGCGACGAGCTGGGAGGGCTGCCGGCGCAGCTGGCGCGTGATGCCCGGCGCCTGCTCGGCGGTGACTTCCTGGGCGATATTCGCGCCCACCAGCCGTGGCTTGAGAATCATCTGATTCTATCGGCGCGCTGAGGTCCTCGGCAGTGCCGCGCTGTGTCGCGTCGGCATGGTGCAAGCGGCGCCAGGGAGTCCCCCAGCTCGGTGCAGTATCGAAAAAATCGATAGTCGTCTGGGCGTTGAATTCGATGCAACTGGCGTATCGACGCTTCCTGATCCAAGACTCAGGAGTCGTCATTCTTGCGTCAAGGGGCACCCATGCCGGGACCGATACGCCTGTACGTTCGCTACGTCGATCGCTTCAACCGCCGCGTCGGCCGCATCGTCATGTACCTGATCTTCGTGATGATCGGGGTATTGCTGTATGCCTCGCTGTCCAGAGCGGTGTTCGACCGGCCGCTGATCTGGGGCGTCGAGGTCTCGCAGTTTCTGATGGTGGCGTACTTTTTACTCGGAGGCGCCTACTCCATGCAGCTTGGCGATCACGTGCGCATGGACTTGTTCTACTGCCGCTGGTCGCCGCGTACCCAGGCTCTCGCGGATGTGCTGACCATGTTGCTGCTGCTGGTATTTCTGGGTGCACTGCTGGCCGGGGGAATCTCCAGTACCGGCTACGCGATACGCTACGGCGAGACCAACTATTCGTCCTGGGCGCCGCCCCTGGCGCCGATCAAGGCGATCATGACCTTCGGCATCCTGCTGATGCTGCTGCAGAGCATCTCGACCCTGTTCAAGGACATCGCGATCCTGCGTGGCAAGCCGCTGGTCGATGACACCCCGGCGGACGAGCCGCCGCCTGACGACCTGCCGCCCGGTCCCCCCGGCGCCAAGGCTCCAGGCCCCGATGCCGCAGGCTCGGCGCAGCTACCACCGAAAGCGCCCGGCTCGCGCCCGGGAAGCGGTGGGGGGGCGGCCTCATGAGCTACGAGATGATCGCCCTGACCATGTTCTCGTCGATGATGCTGCTGTTGCTGACCGGGCAGCGAGTATTCGGCGTGATCGGCTTCGTCGGCGCCGCTGCCGCGCTCGCGCTGTGGGGCGATGGCGGCATCGAGATGCCGTTCAGCGCCACCATCCAGCTGATGAACTGGTATCCGCTATTGACCCTGCCGCTGTTCATCTTCATGGGCTATATGCTGTCCGAGTCGGGCATCGCCTCCGAGCTCTACGAGATGTTTCACGTCTGGATGGGCGGGCTCAAGGGCGGCCTTGCCGTCGGCACCATCGGCCTGATGGTGGTGGTCTCGGCGATGAATGGGCTGAGCGTGGCCGGCATGGCGATCGGCGCCACCATCGCCCTGCCTGAGCTTTTACGCCGCGGCTACGACAAGGTCATGGTCACCGGTGTCATCCAGGCCGGCAGCTCGCTGGGCATCCTGGTGCCGCCGAGCGTGGTGCTGGTGCTGTACGGCATGATCGCCCGTCAGCCGGTCAGCCAGCTGTGGCTGGCGGGCGCCATTCCCGGGCTGATACTGGCCGCCATGTTTGTCGCCTACATCGTCATCCGCTGCCGCTTGCAGCCGGAGCTAGGCCCGACTCTGCCGCCGGAGGAGCGTAACGTTACCCTGGCCCAGAAGCTCAAGCTCGCCCGCGCCGGCATCATGCCGCTGGCGATCTTCTTCTTCATGACCGGGCTCTTCGTCATGGGCGTCACCAGCCTGGTCGAAAGCGCCGCGGTCGGGGCCCTGTCGGCGACTGTCGCCGCGGCGGCGAAGCGTCGCCTGACGCTTGCCGTGATCGAGACCACGGTGCGTAAGTCGCTCGGCATTACCTGCATGTTCATGTGGATCATCCTCGCGGCGCTGTGCTTCGGCGCGGTGTTCGACGGGCTCGGCGCGGTGCGGGCCATCGAGTCGGTGTTTCTCGATGAGATGGGGCTTACTCCCTGGCAGATCCTGGTCATGATGCAGCTGTCTTACATCCTGCTCGGCATGTTCCTCGATGACACCGCCATGCTGGTGATCGTGGCGCCGCTCTACGTGCCGCTGGTCATTACCCTGGGCTTCGACCCGATCTGGTACGGGGTGCTCTACACCATCACCGTGCAGATCGCCTACATGACCCCGCCGTTTGGCTACAACCTGTTCCTGATGCGCGCCATGGCTCCCCCGGAAGTGAGCCTCGGCGACATCTATAAAAGCGTCTGGCCGTTCGTCGCCATCATGCTGGTCGGACTGGCGCTGATCACCGTCTTCCCGCAGCTAGCGCTGTGGCTGCCCGAACTCTTCAGGGACTACTGACACGCTATTCAGGGACTACCGATTCATCCGTTCAGGGACGCGAAACCAGCAAGCACTACAACCACAACAAGCCACCACGTGCAGGAGAGACCCATGACCAACCGTCGTGATTTCCTAAAAAAGGCCGGGGTAGCCACCGCCGCTTCGGTCGGTGCCGCGTCGCTGTCGGCGCCCTATGTCCATGCCCAGTCGAAGACGCCAATTCGTTGGCGACTCCAGACCTACGCCGGCCCCGCCCTGGCCGAGCACGTCATCAAGCCTTCCATCGACGCCTTCAACAAGGCCGCCAATGGTGAAATGGAAATCGAACTCTATTTCTCCGATCAACTGGTGCCCACCGGCGAGCTATTTCGCGCCATGCAGCGGGGCACCATCGATGCGGTTCAGAGCGACGACGACTCGATCAATGCCCCGGTCGACGTCTCGGTGTTCGGCGGCTACTTCCCGTTTGCCTCGCGCTATAGCCTCGATGTGCCGACGCTGTTCAATCATTACGGGCTCAAGGAAATCTGGGAAGAGGCCTACGGCGAGATCGACGGCGTCACCTGGCTCGGCTCCGGTTCGTGGGATCCGTGCAACTTCGTCACCCGGGAGCCGATCCGCAGCATCGAGGACCTGAAGGGCAAGCGTGTCTTCACCTTTCCCACCGCCGGGCGCTTTCTCAGCCGCTTCGGCGTGGTGCCGGTGACGTTGCCCTGGGAAGACATCGAAGTCGCCATGCAGACCCGTGAACTCGACGGCATCGCCTGGGCCGGCATCACCGAGGCCTACACCGTAGGCTGGGCCGATGTGTCGAGCTATTACCTGACCAACAATATTTCCGGCGCCTGGGCCGGCTCCTACTTCGCCAACAGCGAGCGCTGGAACGAGCTTCCCGAGCATTTGAAGACGTTGTTCAAGATGTGCATGGACAGCTCTCACTACCATCGCCAGCACTGGTACTGGTGGGGCGAGGCGCACTACCGCACCAAGGGCGGCAAGCTTGAGCTGACCTCCATCCCCGAGGCCGAGTGGCAGACCATCGAGGACGAAGCGCTGTCGTTCTGGGACGAGATCGCCGAGCAGAGCGAGCGCAATGCCCGAGTCGTGCAGATCCTCAAGGACTACCGGACCACCATGCAGAACGCCGGCCCTCCGTACCGTTATTCGTAAGCTGATGTAAGCCACCCCCGGGCCCGTTTCGTCATGGTGGGGCCAGGGGGCGCAAGGCGGGCTAGCGACAACGGGCCGATGGGCGTGGGCCACCGCCGGCCGGTCGGCGGTGGCCGAAGAACAGGGAGACAAGTCTTCATGAGTCGAACCGATCCGCGCAAGGTGCGCAGCGCCGAGGATGCCCGGCGCATCGTCGAGGAGCGTGGCCTCACCCACATCAAGGTCGGATTGTTCGACCTCGACGGGGTGATGGTCGGCAAGTACATGCACCGCGACAAGTTTCTGGCCGCTCTCGACGGCGGCTTCGCCTTCTGTGACGTGGTGCTCGGCTGGGACAGCAAGGACGAGCTCTACGACAACACTCGCTTCACCGGCTGGCACAGCGGCTACCCCGACGCCACGCTACGGCTGTTGCCCGACAGCTGCCGCGAGGTGCCGTTCGAGGGCGACATGCTGCTGTTCATGGCCGAGTTCACCGAGCGGGCCGAGGCTATTTGCCCGCGCGGCCTGTTGCGCCGGGTACTCGAGCGTGCCGATGCCATGGGCTTCGCGGTCAGGGGCGCGCTGGAATATGAATTCTTCATGTTTCAGGAAACGCCGGAGTCGGTGCGCGAGAAGGGCTTTCGCAACCTGCGCCCGTTGACGCCTGACATGATGGGCTACTCGATGCTCAGAAGCTCGGTCCACGCCGAGCTGTACCACGAGCTTCTCGGCCTGTCCGAGGCCATGGACTTCCCGATCGAGGGGCTTCATACCGAGACCGGCCCAGGCGTGCTCGAGGCGGCGCTCGGCGTTGACGGGGCGCTCGCCGCCGGCGACAAGGCGGCGCTGTTCAAGACCTTCACCAAGGTTTGGGCCCAGCGCCGCGGCCTGATGGCCACCTTCATGGCCAAGTGGTCGCCGGACTATCCTGGCCAAAGCGGCCATATTCACCTGTCGCTCACTCACCGCGACAGTGGCGATTCGGCATTCTTCGACGCCGAGGCGGCTCACGGCATGAGCGCCCTCCAGCGCCACTTCGTCGCCGGTCAGCAGCGTCTGATGCCCGAACTGCTGGCCATGTTTGCGCCGACGGTCAATAGCTACACCCGTCTGATACCAGGGTTCTGGGCGCCGACCGATGCCACCTGGGGGGTAGAGAATCGCACCACAGCACTGCGCGTGATACCCGGCAGTGCCAAGTCTCAGCGCGTCGAGTATCGCCTCGGCAGCGCCGATGCCAACCCTTATCTTGCCCTGGCCGCCGCCATCGGGGCCGGCCTGCACGGCATCGAGCAGGGCTGGGAGCCGGACGAGGCGGTCACCGGCAATGCCTACGAGCTCGACCACCCGATCCACCAGGCCCTGCCGCGCACCCTGTGGGAGGCCGCTCAGCGGCTCAAGGCATCGAGCCCGGCCCGGGAGCTGTTCGGCGATGATTTCGTCGAGCACTTCGCCGCCACCCGTGAATGGGAGGAGCGTCAGTTTCGGCGCCATATTACCGATTGGGAGCTGGATCGGTACTTCGAGATCATCTAGCCGCCCAGGCAATGAAGCAGGCGTCTCGCCTGCCAGGCCAAACCAAGCCAAACCAAGCACAGTGATGAGTGACGAGAGGACAAGATGGCGACGCAGACAACGATATCGCCGGTGGACGGCTCGGTCTACGTACGGCGCGAACTGGCGGACCAGGAGCAGATCGAGGGGGCCCTGGAGCGTGCCACAGAAGCCCAGAGGCGATGGCGAGACACCCCGGTCGCCGAGCGCGCACGCTATTGCGCCGCCATGGTCGATGCCTTCGTCGCCCGTCGCGACGACCTGGCCCATGAGCTGACCTGGCAGATGGGACGACCGATCGCCCAGGCCGGCGGCGAAATAGGCGGCTTCGAGGAGCGCGCCCGGGGCATGATCGGCATGGCCGAGGAGGCCCTGGCGCCGATCCGGCTCGCCGACAAGCCTGGATTCACCCGCTACATCAGCCGCGAGCCGCTTGGCGTATCGCTGATCGTGGCGCCCTGGAACTTCCCCTTTATGACCGCGGTGAACGCCGTGGTGCCGGCGATTCTGGCCGGCAATGTGGTGATTCTGAAACACTCGGCCCAGACGCCGCTGTGTGCCGAACGGATCTTCGAGGCGTTCATGTCGGCGGGGCTGCCCGAGGGCGTCTTTCAGTTCCTGCACCTGAGCCATGACGCTACCGAAGCGCTGATCCGCGACCCCCGCATCAATCACGTCTCGTTTACCGGGTCGGTGGCCGGCGGCGAGATGGTCGAGCGCAACGCAAGGGGGCGCTTCATCGCCACGGCGCTGGAGCTTGGCGGCAAGGACCCGGCCTATATTCGTGCCGATGTGGACCTGGACGCGGCGGTCGCCGGGGTGATGGACGGGGCCTTCTTCAATTCCGGTCAGAGCTGCTGTGGCATCGAGCGCATCTACGTCAGTCGCGAGATATTCACGCCCTTCGTCGAGCGCGCGGTGGCCTGGCTCAAGCAGTTGACGCTCGGCGATCCGAGCGATCCGCGCACCACCCTGGGGCCCGTGGTAAAGCCCGCGGCCGCCGACTTCGTGCGTGGCCAGGTGGAAGATGCCGTGGCCGCCGGGGCCAAGGCCTGGATCGATCCCGGCGACTACCCGCTGTCGGTTCCGGGCAGCGCCTATCTGGCGCCGCAGCTGCTGACCGATGTCGATCACAGCATGCGGGTGATGAGCGAGGAGAGCTTCGGCCCGGTGGTGGGCGTGATGGCGGTGGATGGCGATGACGAGGCGGTGGCGCTGATGAACGATAGCGCCTTCGGCCTGACGGCGGCGATCTTTACCCGCGACCTGGCCGTGGGCGAGGCCCTGGCCCAGCGCCTCGAGGCCGGTACCGTCTTCACCAACCGCTGTGACTACCTGGACCCGGAGCTGGCTTGGACCGGGGTCAAGCAATCCGGGCGTGGCTGCTCGCTGTCGCGACTCGGCTTCGACACCCTGACGCGGCCCAAGTCTTTCCACCTGAAACATGCCTGAGGTGCCCATGAGCGACATGATCCGCTACACCACCGGCTGGAACTATCCGGCCTCGATCCTGACCGGCGTCGGGCGCATCGGCGAATTGCCGGCGGCCTGTCGTGAGCTCGGCATGCGCTCGCCGCTGCTGGTCACCGATCCAGGCCTTGCCGCCTTGCCGATGGTCGGTGAGGCGCTTGAGCACTGTCGCGCCGAGGGACTGAGCGCAGAGGTGTTCAGCCGTATCAAGGGCAATCCCACCGGGGCCAACGTGATCGAGGGCGTGGATGCCTTCCGCCAGGGCGGCCATGACGGCGTCATCGCCTTCGGTGGCGGCTCGGGGCTCGATGCCGCCAAGGCCATCGCGCTGATGGCCAACCAGCGCGAGAGCCTGTCGTTGTGGTCCCTCGAGGATAGCGGCGACAACTGGAAGAACGCCGATGCCGAGGCCATCGTGCCGGTGGTGGCGGTGCCCACCACCGCCGGCACCGGCTCCGAGGTCGGTCGCGCCTCGGTGATCACCGACGAGAGCGCCCAGGTCAAACGCATCATCTTCCATCCTGGCATGGTGCCGGCCCGGGTGATCCTCGATCCGGAGTTGACCACGGGCTTGCCGCCGGCGGTCACCGCCGCCACCGGCATGGATGCGTTGTCGCACTGCCTGGAGGCCTGGTGCGCGCCGGGCTATCACCCCATGGCTGAGGGTATCGCCGTCGAGGGCATGCGCCGGGTGCGTGACTACCTGCCCAGGGCCTACGCCCACGGTGACGATCTCGAGGCACGCCTCAATATGTTGGTCGCCTCGAGCATGGGGGCCACCGCCTTTCAGCGCGGACTGGGCGCCATGCACGCCCTGGCCCATCCACTTGGTGCCTTGTATGACGCCCATCACGGCACGCTCAATGCGGTGCTGATGCCCTATGTGCTCAAGGCCAATGAGCGCGCCATCGGCGAGCCCATGGTGCGCTTGGCGCGCTATCTGGACCTGCGCCAACCCGGCACCAGCGCGGTGATCGACTGGGTGCTGGAAATGCGCGAACGCCTGGCGATCCCCAAGAATCTGGCGAGCCTCGGCATCGACGAGGCCCAGGCCGAGAAGGTCGGGCAGATGGCCGTGGCCGATCCATCCTCCGCCGGCAACCCCATCGAGTTCGACGCCGAGGGCTATCGTCGGATCTTTCTCGCCGCACTGCACGGGCAAATGTAGCTCGGGCCGGCGGGGAGGTGCGCATGACGCGAATGACTGCGCGCCAGACGCAAGCACGAGGCCGGGGTCAGAACGCAAGCCCTGAGGCCAGGGGCAGAGGGTCGCAAGGCATCAACCGAGAGCGGCAGCGCGACCCGTGCGCAGCCGCCGTCGTTACCCGGGAGGGACGAGAGATGCTCATAGGCTTGCTTCAGTGTGACGATGTCGCGCCACAGCTGCAGCTGGATCACGGCAACTACCCGGCGATGTTCGCCGCCCTGCTCGGCGGGGCCGCGACGGAGCAGGGTGAGACGCTTCAATGGCAGGTATGGCGCTGCCTTGATGGCGACATTCCCGACGATCTTGAGGCGGTGGATGCGTGGCTCACTACCGGTTCGAAGTTCGGCGTCAACGATGGACTGGATTGGGTGGTGGCTCTCGAGGAGTTCGTTCGCGAGCTGTATGCCGCCGGTAAGCCCCTGGTCGGCATCTGTTTCGGTCACCAGCTGATCGGCAAGGCGCTCGGTGGCGAGGTGATCAAGAGTCCCAAGGGCTGGGGCGTCGGGCTCTCGTTTAACCAGATCACGAGTAGGGAGGCCTGGATGGAGCCTTGGCAGGACGAGCTCGACCTGCTGGTCAGCCACCAGGACCAGGTGGTGTCGCTGCCCCCGGGCGGCTGTGCGCTCGGAGGCAGCGGCTTCTGTTCGCACTACCTGATGCGGGTTGGCGGGTGTTTTCTTGGCGTCCAGGGGCACCCTGAATTCAGCCGGGAGTACTCGCGCGACCTGATGCGCCTGCGCCGAGAAATGGTCGGTGACGCGCGGGTCCGCGAAGGCACGGCGACATTGACCGCCAAGGTCGATGACAACCTGATGGCCCACTGGATGCTCAACTTCATGCGCCAGGCGATGGCGGCGCGAGTCCGCTAGCGTTTACCCTGGCCTTGATTCGGTGGCTCTCCTGGCCCACCGACGAGCCAGGAGCCAAGACGGTGAGCGAGGCCAAGAGCATCATGGTGGTGGGGGCGAGCGGCCTGGTGGGCGGTGAAGTGCTCAGGCAGGCGCTGATGGACGATCGCGTGGGTCGGATAGTGGCGCCGGTGCGGCGTGAGCTCGGGCGGCTCTCCGAGGCGCCCAATGCCCAGCACAAGCTCGAGACGCCGCGAGTGGATTTCGACAACTTGGCCGACGCCGCCCTCTGGTGGCAGGTCGACGCGGTGATCTGCACCCTGGGCACGACGCGCAAGGCTGCCGGGACCAAGGCCGCCTTTCGCCGCGTGGATCACGACTACCCGCTGGCGGTGGCCGACATCGCACGGCGCCACGGCGTCACCACGTACGTCTTGAACTCTGCCATGGGGGCGGACGCCTCCTCGCGCTGGTTCTACAACCGCGTGAAGGGCGACCTTGAAACCGCGCTGGCCGAGCGTGGCTTCACCTCCCTGACCCTGGTTCGTCCTGGCCTCATCGGTGGCAAGCGCGAGCAGAGCCGACCGCTGGAAGCGGCCGCGGGCGCGGTGCTCGGCGCTCTTGGTCCGATACTGCCCAGACACCTGCGTGTCTGCCCGGCGCCCAATATCGCCCAGGCCCTGCTGATGGCGGCGCTCGATGCGGCGCCGGGGCAGCACCGGGTGGGTGCCGAGCGACTGAGCTGAGGGCGGGACCTGCACCAGGGCGTGATGGGGCGGGCGCCAGGCGGGTGGCCGGCCGTGCCGCCTAATCGGCTCCCCTATCGCGCCCTTTGCCGTCGTGCCTGGCTCGTCAGGGGGGCCGAATGGCGTCGCTATTCGACTGACCTACGCTCGCAATACCCGCAAGCCGTTGGCGACCACCAGAAGGCTGGCGCCAAGATCGGCAAACACCGCCATCCACAGGGTGGCCTGACCGCCAAGGGCGAGCGTCAGAAACACGACCTTGATGCCGATGGCGAGCGCGATGTTCTGGATCAACAGTTGGCGGGTGCGGCGGGCCAGGGTGACGAAGCGCGGCAGCTTGGACAGCTTGCCGTCCATCAGCGCCACGTCGGCGGTCTCGATGGCGACATCGCTACCGGCGGCGCCCATGGCGATGCCGATATCGGCTCGCGCCAGTGCGGGCGCATCGTTGATACCATCGCCGACCATGGCGGTGATGCCGTGGCGAGACAGCTCATCGAGCCGGGCCAGCTTGTCTTCGGGGAGCAGGTCACCCCGGGCATCATCGATGCCGGCTTCCCGGCCGATGGCGCTCGCCGCCGCCTGGCCATCGCCACTGAGCATGCTGACGCGGATGCCAAGGTGTTTCAGCTGTGCGATGGCCGCGATGCTGTCGGGCTTCAAGGTATCGCGAACGCGGAAGGTCGCCAGCAGGGTGGCGTCCTGGCCGAGCCACACTTCTCCGGCGCTATCTGCGCCACTATCGGCGCCACTATCGGTGTCGCCGTCTGTGCCGTCCGTGTTCTGGCGGGCGGCATCGGCAAGCGCCTGGGCGCTGACTCCCATGGTGTCAGCCAGGCGACGATTGCCGAGCCACAGGGTGGTGCCTTCGTGGTCGGCGACCATGCCTTGGCCGGCGCGCTCTTCGACGTTGGACAGAACCGCGTCATCGGCCGCGAAAGACGATGGTGCTGTGTTGCCCTCTGCGCTGCTCTCTGCGCTGCTCTCTGCGCTGCTCTCGGTGCTGTTCTCTGCGCTGCTCTCGGTGCTGTTCTCGGTACTGTTATCTGCGGTGAGGCCGGCATGTACCGCCTTGGCGACGGGGTGGTTGGAGCGTCCGGCGAGGGCCTGGGCTAGCGCCCGAGTCCGGGCGGCGGCGGTGTCGGTAGCGACATCGATCGGGTGGCCGACGTGGGCGGCGAGTGCTTGCCAGCGCACAAGCTGCGGGCGGCCTTGGGTCAGGGTGCCGGTCTTGTCGAGCGCCACCGACGCGAGCTTGTGCCCCTGTTCGAGATAGGCGCCGCCCTTGATCAGAATGCCTTGGCGGGCGGCGGCGGCGAGGCCGCTGACCACGGTGACCGGGGTCGAGATGACCAGGGCACAGGGGCAGGCGATGACCAGCAGTACCAGGGCACGATAGACGCCCTCGGTCCAGGCCCCGAGTCCCAGCAGAGGCCACAGCACGGCGACGCCCAGCGCCAGGGCGAATACCGCCGGCGTATAGATCGCGGCGAAGCGATCGATGATGCGCTGGGTCGGGGCGCGGCTGGCCTGGGCCTGCTCCACGGCGTGGATGATACGGGCCAGGGTGGTGTCGTTGGCAGCCTTGGTCGCGCAATAGTCGAACTCGCCGGCCAGGTTGATGGTGCCGGCGAACACCGTCTCGCCGATGTCGCGGTCCCGCGGCAGGCTCTCGCCGGTGATCGCCGACTCATCGAGGCTCGGCTGGCCGCGCAGGATATCGCCGTCCAGCGCGATACGCTCGCCGGCACGCACGCGCAGCACGCTGCCGACCGTGACGGCTTCGGCCGCGATTTCCTGCCATTCGCCGTCTGGCTGCTGGACGCGGGCCTTGGCCGGCGCCAGATCCATCAGGCCGCGGATGGCATTGCGCGCGCGGTCGAGTGATCGCGCCTCGATGTGCTCGGCCAGGGTAAACAGCACCACGACCATGGCGGCTTCGGCCCAGTGGCCGATCAGCAAGGCGCCGGTCACGGCCACGCTCATCAAGGCATTGATGTTCAGGATGCGCTGGGACAGCGCGATCATGCCCTTCTTCCAGGTCGGAATCCCGACCAGGACGATGGCGACCAGCGCCATCACCGCCCCTAGCCAGGCGCCGGCGCTCCACGTCGTCCAGCCGACGATTTCGGCGCCGAGGGCCAGGACGCCGGCGATGGCGAGGCGTGCCCACGGCGGCTGCGGGACGCTGGCGGGCGGCGTGGACGCGGTGCTGGCGGTCTCGGTGTCATCCACCGCCCGGGGCGTCATGCCACTGCGGCGGATGCGCTTCATCAGTGCGTCGCGGTCGGCGTCGCGGTGGTGCACGATCAGGCGGCGCTGCATCAGGTCAAAGGACAGCGCCTCGACACCGGGAGCGCCGTCGAGGGTCTTGCGCAGCACGCGTTCTTCGGTGGGGCAGCACATCTCATCGATGACCAGCACCAGCTCTGCGGTGCCGGACGCCGCGCTGCGCTCGGCGGCGTGGCGGGTCGTGCTGCTGCAGCAGGTTGGCTCAGGAGCGGGAGGCGCATCGTCTGTCGCGGAGCCACAGCAGCCGGAGGCGCGGGGCTGGCCTGTTTCCGGTCCGGAAGCGGAATCCCGGCCACCGGCATCGCCGGGTTGACTCGTCCCCGGTCCGGAAGCGGAATCCCGGCCACCGGCATCGCCGGGTTGACTCGTCCCCGGTCCGGAAACGGAATCCCGGCCATCGGCATCGCCGGGTTGACTCGTCCCCGGTCCGGAAACGGAATCCCGGCCATCGGCATCGTGAGGCTGGCTCGTTCTCGCGCTGGTGCTGGAGGCGGAGCCGCAGCAGTCGGCGGCGCGAGGGGTAGACGATGGAAGGCTAGAAGCGCAGCAGCCACCGTCATCTGAAGTGCGCGTCTGGTGGTCAGGGACGGCGGCACTGCAGCTGCCCCCCGAGCGGGGCGTCGACGCCGGGGCGGCGGGCTTGCTCGCCAGCGTAGTGCAGCAGGCTGTATCGTTCATTGCGGCCTTGTCTCGGCGGGAATCAGCCATCCTGGAACTCCGGTAGGGTATCTGGGTCTGATCTAACACCCTGTATCCACTATAGGGTCAAGCATCAAGAAAGATGGCACCGTCCTGGGCGACCGAGCACGAGCACGAGCACGAAGACGAGAAGGCACAATGCTGATGACGAGGACCGTCGCATGAAGATTGGAGAACTGGCCAGGCGCAGCGGCTGCAAGGTCGAGACGCTGCGCTTCTACGAGCGTGAGGGCCTGCTGCCGGAGCCGGCCCGCAGTGAAGGTAACTATCGGCTCTATTCCCAGGCCCACGCCGAGCGTCTCGGTTTCATTCGTCATTGTCGTGCGCTGGACATGACCCTCGATGAAATTCGAGCGCTGCTTGCCTGCCACGACGACCCGAGCCAGCCCTGCGATCAGGCCGATGGCCTGATCGACGCGCATCTTGGACACGTGGCCGAGCGCATCGCCCAACTAGAGCGACTGAAGACCGAGCTTGAGAGCCTGCGGGAGCGCTGCGGGGGGCATCGCACCGCCGCCGAGTGCGGCATTCTCAATGAGCTCTCGCAGCCGCTGGAGGGGGCATCGTCGAATACCGAGGCCCATGTGCCGGGCACCCACTCGCTGCGATGACGAGGATCGGCACAGCCTGCGCCGGCGGCGCAGCACGGCGGCAGGGGCTTGGCGTCGTTAGAGGCTTGGCCTCGCTGGCGCCGAACCAATAGCCGAGGCACGAAGAACACGGGGCCCGACGTTGTCGGGCCCCGTGACGGTGGTGGAGCTAACGCCCCTCGGGTGGGATCTACGGCCTATGGCTCGCCGCCGCTTTAGGCTTCTGCCTTGCTGCGTGGCAGCACCCAGTCGTTGCGCGGGAAGTGGCAGGTATAGCCGTTGGGCAGCCGCTCCAGGTAGTCCTGGTGCTCGGGCTCGGCCTCCCAGAAGTCACCCACCGGTTCGACCTCGGTGACCACCTTGCCCGGCCATAGGCCCGAGGCGTTGACGTCTTCGATGGTGCGCAGAGCCTCTGCCTTTTGCGCGTCGTCGACGTAGTAGATCGCCGAGCGGTAGGACATGCCGCGATCATTGCCCTGACGGTTCGCGGTGGTCGGATCGTGGATCTGGAAGAAGTATTCCAGAATCTTGCGGTAGCTGATCGTATCGGCATCGAAGAGGATCTCGATGCCCTCTGCATGGGTGCCGTGGTGGCGATAGGTGGCATTCTCCACGTCGCCGCCGGTGTAACCGACACGGGTGCCTTCCACCCCAGGCAGCTTGCGGATCAGGTCCTGCATGCCCCAGAAGCAGCCACCGGCCAGGACCGCACGTTGAGTCGCCATCGTTACACCTCCTCTACTTGATCGAGATAGTCACCATACCCTTCGGCCTCCATTTCGTCGCGGTGGACAAACCGCAGCGAGGCCGAATTGATGCAGTAGCGCAGCCCGCCTTGATCCGGCGGTCCATCGGGGAAGACGTGGCCAAGGTGGCTGTCGCCGTGGCTCGAGCGTACCTCGGTGCGGATCATGCCATGGGAGCCGTCGCGCAGTTCGTTGACGTTGGCTGTCTCGATGGGCTTGGTAAAGCTTGGCCATCCACAGCCGGACTCGAACTTGGCCGATGACGCAAATAGCGGCTCTCCCGAGACAATATCGACATAGATGCCCGGCTCGTGGTTATGCAGATACTCGCCGGTCCCTGGACGTTCGGTGCCGCTCTCCTGAGTGACGCGGAATTGCTCAGGCGTCAGGCGGGCGATGGCGTCGGACGATTTCGTGTAGCTGGTCATGGCGTCTCCTCGCTGGCGACTTGGTGTTGGCGACCTTAGAAACGGGGCGGCAGCCACTCTTGGCGTGTCGTCTGGCGTGTCTCCTGATGGGGCACTTGGCTTGCCGTTGCCGTTGCTCCGGTAACAGGAGTGAGTCGTCGTTTCGACTGAATCCTTACACGACTAACGATCTCGTCGTAGGACACTAACGATCTCATCGTATGACTCAGGGGGCATCCGCAGACTCGGTGTTCGGTGGCGGGCCGGCATTCCCCTAGGCATCTGACGGACCGTCGAGTCTAACGACGTGAAGGCCACACTGTCTGCATCCCCTTTCCTTCTGGTAACAGGCGTTGAGTCACGGCCAGAAACGAATGCTTACACGCCGACCGGTCATTAGGATGATCGCGATGGTCTCGGCACAGCCAAGGTAGCGCATTTCCCTATTCGGAGCTGCGCCGGTGGATCTGACGCCCGAGCGACCAGACCTGATCGATCGCCCAACCCGTCTCGCCGAGCACCACCAGGTCGGCATCCTGGCCGACTGCGAGCCGTCCCTTGGCGGCGAGCCCCAGGGCATCGGCGGCGTGGGTGCTGGCGAGTGGCACGGCATGCTCCAAGGCGATGCCGTGGTCGTTTACGCACTCGCCGAGAGCCTCGAAAAGGCTGGCCAGTCGCCCGGGGGCAAGGCCCAGAAAGCGGCCCTCCTTATCGAAGTGGGGCAGGGAGGCATTGGCGTCGGATGACATGCTCAGGCGGGTCGGGTCGACGCGGGCATGCAGCGCTCGCGCCATGGCTTCCGATGCCGGCACTTCGCCAGCGGCCAGCAATTCTGGCGTGGTGCTGGTGGTGACGTCGATGCGTCCGCCTTCACGGGCGAAGCGCAGGCCGTCCTCGAACAGCCGCGTGGTGCGATTGATGTGGGTCGGCAGGAACTGAGCCAGGGGTAGCGCGGTGGTGCGGGCGACCTCGCGCAGGATCTCGAGGCCGCCGGGGGCGTCGCCGGTGTGAATGAAGACGATGCCGGACTTGCCGGCGATCATGCCGGCGGTGCGCGCCTCCGAGGCCAGGCGGGCGAGTTCCTGGACCGTCGGCTGAGAGCCACGGTGATCGCTGATGGCGATCTCGCCGACACCGATGAACTCCACGATGTGGACGATATCCGAGCCGACGGATCCGGTCAGCGTCACCGCGGGTAGCTGGTAGGAGCCGGTATAGGCGAGGCAGGTCAGACCGCCAGCGGCAAGTTCCCGCGCCTTGCCGAGCAGGTTGGCGGGGGTTCGTGTCAGGGCGTCGGTGCCGAGGGCGCCGACCAGGGTCGTGACGCCGGAGCCGACGGCGTCGGCGAGCGTCAGCTCCGGCGTGCGAGTGCCGAAGCCCCCTTCACCGCCGCCACCGGTCATATGCACCAGGGGGTCGACCAGGCCGGGAATGACCCGCCGTCCGCCCAGGTCCACGGTCGTAAGCCCGGGCCAGGCCATCGGCAACGGGTCGTCGGGTCCAAGAATCGCCGCGATCCGGGTATCGGCAATTAGCAGGTGACGCAGGCCCATGGGCTCCGGGGCGAACAGGGTCGCGTTCTTCAGCAGTGTCAGCATGCAGGCGTCCTCGAAAGTCGCCGCCGACACCGGGCCGGCGGCGTAGAAACGATGGGGCAATCGACTCAGAGCTTCACGTCGTAGCTGAAGTAGCGATTCATGATCTCATCGTAGCTGCCATCGGCCTTGAGCTCGGCGAGGGCCTGGTTGAACCGCTCGGCGAGTTCCCGGTCGCGCTTTCTCATGGCCACGCCGACGCCCTGGCCGAAGTAGGCCTGGGGCTCCTTGATGAAGTCGCTGATGCGCTCGAAGTCGCTGTCGTCGGTGTCGATGTCGATCATGGCCTCGGCGATGGGATAGTCCATGAAGGTCAGGTCGAGACGACCGGCACGCAGGTCGGCAACCACGTCATCGGCACTGCCGTAGCGGCGAACCTCGAGCACATCGCCATACAGGTCGGTCACGTAGCGGTCCTGCAGCGTGGCGCTCTGTACGCCTACGGTAAGGCCATCGAGGCTGGCCTTGTCGGTGATGTCGATGTGATTCCCGCGTGGGGTGATCCAGGCACTCGGCGTGGTGTAGTAAGGCTCGGAGAACAGGACTTGGCGAGAGCGTTCCTCGGTGATCGCCATGGACGACATGATGGCGTCAAACTTGCGTGCCTGCAGGGCGGGAATCATGCCATCCCAGGGCTGTTCGACCCAGGTGCACTCGATCTCCAGGTGGGCGCATACGGCGTTGCCCAGATCGACTTCGAAGCCGGTCAGGGTGCCATCGGGCAGCTTGTACTCGAACGGCTCGTAGGGGACGTCGACGGCGAGGCGAAGCGGTTCGTCGGCCTGGACGGAAAATGCCAGCGTGGCGACGAGAGGGAAGACGAAGAGGGTTAGCGGTGGCTGGCGCATGGGGGACTCCTGTTGATGGGTCTATCGATATGAGACTCGCGGCGGGGCTTGGGGCGGCCAAGGGAAGCACGACGAGCCGATGGGGCCTAGGCAAAACAACGGCGGCTTGGGGCAACTTGCCGGGCAGGGAACACGAGCGGTGGGGAGCGTGATCGCGTGCCGGTGCGCAAGCTGGCGGACGACGCCATTCCGACGCCATTCCGACGCCATTCCGACGCCATTCCGACGCCATTACGACGCGATAGCATTCGCTCGTGGAGTGGCGGTCGCGTGTCTGGCTGGGGCTATTCGTCGAACCATTCGCTCAGGGCGAAGCCGTCGAGCCGGGGAGGCGAGGCGATTGGTTGGGCGCAGGAGGGGGAGCGTGGCCATGCGGCCATGAGCCGCGAGGGCCAGGCGGGATGCTCGAGACGCTCGAGACGCCGCCGGCGGGGAGACCGCCGACGGCTGACTCGCTTGGTTGTCCCGCGCTGAGGCGCGGGACAACCGGTGCTACGGTTATGCAGGCGGAAGCGGTGCAAGACGATGATCACTCACCGAAGTAGGTGGTGTGGATCTCGTCGTAGGTGCCGTTTTCCTTGAGCGCAACCAAGGCTTCGTTGAAGGCATTGGCCAGGTCTTCGTCGCGCTGACGGAAGGCGATGCCGAAGCCATCACCGAAGTACTTCTTGGGCTCGCTGATCTTGTCGCCTACGACCTTGTAGTCGCCGGCGTCACTGTCGAGCAGGGTAGACTTGCCGACCGGGAAGTCGAGAAAGCCGATGTCGACGCGACCGGAGTCCATGTCGAGGACCAGGTCGTCGGCGGTGGAGTAGCGGTTCACATCGGCCACATCGCCGTACATGTCGGTGACGTAGTTGTCCTGCAGGGTGCCGCGCTGCACGCCGATGGTCTTGCCTTCGAGGGACTCGGTGTCGGGGTTGCCCATTTCCAGGTCGGCGGGAGCGAACCAGGCCGAGGGCGGGGTGAAGTAGGGCTCGGAGAACAGCACCTGCTCACGGCGTTCGTCGTTGATGGTCATGGAAGACATGATGGCGTCGTACTTGCGCGCCATGAGCCCCGGGATGATGCCGTCCCAGCCCTGCACTACCCATTCGCACTGAATGCCAATTTCTGCACAAAGAGCATTGCCGAGGTCGATATCGAAACCGGTCAACTCGCCCTCGGGAGTGCGAAACTCCATGGGCTCGTAGGGCACGTCGACGCCGATACGAATGTCGCGAACTTCCGCCTGGGCGGTGGAGGCCATCACGGCGGCACCGATCAGGCCGATGGAGAACATGCTGCGCAGTGTCATATGGGTAGACCCCTTGTTGTTGATTGAGCGTCTTGTGGACGCAACCCATCCACGATAGCGAATGGTCTGGCCGTCATGAAGAGGGGAAACGGAAAATAAAACGCTAGTTCCCAACGTTCGTTTGACGGTGAGTCCTGGATCACCCGCTCGCGGGCTTCAGGTGGGCCAGCAGGCGCTTCTCCAGGTAGCGAAACAAAAACAGGATCGCGAAGGTCAGGCACAGGTAGATGCCGGCGACGAACAAAAAGGCGTCGAAGGGGGCATAGAAGCGTGCGTAGACGAAACGTGCCGCCCCGGTCAGGTCCATGATCGTCACCACGCTGGCGATGGCACTGGCGTGAAGCATGAAGATGACCTCGTTGCCGTAGGCCGGCAAGGCGCGACGAAAGGCGCTCGGCAGCACGATGCGACGCATCATCAGCGAGTAGCGCATGCCGTAGGCCCTGGCCGCTTCGATCTCGCCGCGCCCGGTCGCCTTGATCGCGCCGTGGAAGATCTCGGTAGTATAGGCGGCGGTGTTCAGGGTGAAGGCCACCAGAGCGGGGAAGAACGGTTTCTCGAGCAGTACCCACAGCCAGGTGTCCTGAATGCCTTCGACGAAGACCACGCCGTAGTAGATCAGGTAGAGCTGCACCAGCAGCGGCGTGCCGCGAAACACGTAGGTGAAGAAGAAGATGGGCATCTTGATCCAGCGTCGCTTGGAGCCTCGGCCGATGGACAGCGGCACGGCGAAGATCAGGCCGATGATCAGCGACAGGAACACCAGTTGGACGGTGGTGGTCAGGCCCTGGCCATAGTAGGACAGGGTGTCGAGGGTGAAGATGCTGTTGTCGGCGAGCTGGGTCTCGAGCCAGGTGAGCAACGCTTCCATCAGTCATGCCCTCCGAAGCCGACGTCGTAGCGCTTTTGCAGGCGCGAGAAGAACCACTCCGAGACGCTGGCGATGAGCAGGTAGATGATCGCGACGATGATCATGAAGGTGAACGGCTCTCGGGTGGCCTTGGAGGCCTCGGCGGCGACGCGCACCATGTCCGAAAGCCCGATGACCGAGACCAGGGCCGTGGTCTTCAGCAGTACCATCCAGTTGTTCGACAGCCCCGGCAGGGCGTGGCGCATCATCTGCGGGAAGCGAATGCGGCGGAATACCAGCGCGTGGTTCATGCCGTAGGCGCGGCCGGCCTCGATCTGGCCGCTGTCCACGGCCAGGAAGGCGCCGCGGAAGGTCTCGCCCATGTAGGCACCGAAGATCAGGCCGATGGTCAGCACCCCGGCGATGAACTCGTTGACGTTGATGAAGATATCGATACCGAACTGGTCATAGAGCCAGTCGGTGAACATGTTGATGCCGATCTGACCGCCGAAGAACAGCAGCATCATCAGTACCAGGTCCGGCACGCCACGAATGATCGTGGTGTACAGGGTGCCAAGACGGTGGGGCAGCCAGTGGCGTGACATCTTGGCGCTGGCGGTGATCAGGCCGAGGATCACCGCCAATATCAGCGATAGTACCGCCAGTTCGATGGTGACCAGCGCGCCTTCCAGCAGCCGCGGGCCATAGCCTTGCAGGTCGATCATGGAGTCCTCCTCGGGTGCCGCTTAGTGCTTGGGCGCCAGGAATTGCTTGAGTCGCTCGGAACGTGGGTTGCCGAGTACTTCGTCGGGAGAACCGGCTTCTTCCACCTGGCCCTGGTGGAGATAGATCACCTGGGTGGAGACATCCCGGGCGAAGGCCATCTCGTGGGTCACCACGATCATGGTGCGGCCTTCCTCGGCCAGGTCGCGCATGACCTTGAGGACATCGCCGACCAGCTCCGGATCCAGCGCCGAGGTCGGCTCGTCGAACAGCATCACCTCGGGATCCATGGCCAGCGCTCGGGCGATGGCGCCACGCTGCTGCTGGCCGCCGGAGAGCTGGGCCGGGTAGTAGTCGGCGCGTTCGGCCAGGCCGACTCGATCGAGCAGGGCCTCGGCGTGGGCGATGGCCTCTTTCTTGGACTTGCCGAGGACGTGGACGGGCGCCTCGATGACATTCTCGAGCAAGGTCATGTGGGCCCACAGGTTGAAGCTCTGGAACACCATGGACAGCTTGGCGCGCATCTTGACGACCTGGTTCCAGTCCGCCGGCTCGCGCCCATGCTTGGTTTGCTTGAAGCGAATCGGCTCGCCGTGAACGATCAGCTCGCCCTCGTTGGGTTGCTCGAGCAGGTTCATGCAGCGCAGGAAGGTGCTCTTGCCAGAGCCGGAGGCGCCGATCAGGGTAATGACGTCTCCCTTGTGGGCCTGCAGAGACAGGCCCTTGAGCACTTCGGTGTCGCCGAAGCGCTTGGTGATATTGCGCACTTCCAGCGGAATCGGTGTATCAGCCATGAATCGGGCTCCAGATCAGGTCGGCGCTTCCGGGGGTAGGGGGAGGCCGTTTGGCGCGGGCTGGCGCGAAAAGGGGGGGATTCTAACAGGCTTGGGAAAGCACAACAGGCGCCGTCTTGGCGAGGAGCTTTATACCTTCGTCTAACAAAGTGCGATAGTTATTCATGGTGTTTTCTCCAACCTGTTGTTTTTACGTTCTTTCGGTGGATGGTTGACGAAGCGTCAATGGGCGTCGTCGGGCGCGAGCCGAGCTGGGCGCACCAACAGGGCGGCGCGAGCACCCAACTCTACCTGGGCGTTGGGAAAGACCACGCGCAGTGGTGTGTCGCCGACGCGGGTATCACCGCCGACGGCGTCTGTGGCGACCAGCTCTCCCGGGGCAAACTCGGTGAAGTTGGGGGTATCGTCGGGGAAGCACAGACTGAAGTCGTCGCTGTGCCGGAAGACTTCCACCGCGACGCGAAACCCTGCCATCGCGCTGATAGCGCCGTGTTCGGGGCGGCATCCTTGCATCAGCGCATCGAGCAACGCGCCCATGGGCGCCAGGGGAGCCAGATCATTGTGGCCGAAGGGCAGTGCCTTGCCGAGCTCCAGTGTAAACGCCTGGGCGCCGTGGTAGTGCTTGCTGTAGTGGGAGAACGTCCAGCTGTGCTGATGCTGTTGCAGCGCCGCCTGGATGCCGGCCCCGGCCATCCACGCCCATTGCTCGCTGTCGGTGGCGGTCTCGGCGAAGGGGTCGACGACGAAGCGGGCGAACTGACTGTCACGAATCGCCGTGTGCAGGTCGTAGTGCAGGCGCGGCAGCGCGGCGTCGCCTCGGTGGTTGTCCGCGTGTTCGGCGTAGAATGCGTCGACCGCCGCCATCAGTTCCCTGGCGCGGTCGGGCTCCGCTCCTTGCGCGTCGAGGTCGCGACGAAACAGCCGATTCAGGTTGGTGGTCACGAAGCGGCTGCCGCGGCGAATCGCCTCCAGGTTGCCGAGAACCACCAACACCGGCGCGCCGAGGTGAATGAGTCCGGCTTCGAGCCTCGCAAGGCTCTCTCCGAGCAGCTCGACCGGTGCGGTCTCGTTGCCGTGAATGGCGACGGAGAGCACGCAGGCCCTGGCGTCCTCGGCGACCCGGTCAGGCACCAGGGTCAGCACGCCCGGGGCATCCATACGATAGCGGCCACCCGCAAGCCGACCTTCACTGGCGGCAGATGGCGTGCCGGCCTCGAGGCTCTGGGTCAGCCAGTCAGCAAGCATGCCGGCCCCCGCTGTCGGGGGAACGTCGGGTGGCAGCAAGGGGCACGGCGGCCGGCTGTGCCGCGCGGGCAAGGAGAGTTGTCATCGAGTCGCCTGTGTTGTCGTGCCCCGGCCGTGTCTGGCCGGCGACTATTGTGGCGGGTGCGCCGCTCGACGGGGAGCTCGTCGGGCGGCACGGGAGTCTGGAAGCCACCTTCCCGGCCTCGATCGGTGCAGGCAAGTCGTCGGGTCGGCTAGGTGAAAAACCCCGGTGCGAGAATGAAAAGTCGTCGGCCATGGCGCCGCCGACGGAACGCCAGGAGGATGACTATCACTCCCGTGTGTTTGACGGCACGAGGGCGCCTCGCCGTTGGCCTGCTGAAGGACGCTGATAACCACCTTGGTCGGCCCGGGCATGGGCAAGGCGCCCGGGTTCCCGGGCGCCTCGATCGCGGTGGCCTTCAGGCACCCCGGGTGCCGGTATAGAGGGTGTAGATCGACTGGCTGGCCGTCATCAGCAGTCGGTTGCGATCATCGCCGACGAAGCACACGTTAGCGCAGACTTCGGGGAGCAGAATACGCCCGATCAGGGTGCCGTCCGGGGCGAAGACACTGACGCCGTCGACGCCTTCACCGCCAGACGTGCCGACCCACAAGTTGCCGTCCACATCGACGGTCATGCCGTCGTAGCCTTCGCTGTCGCTTTCGACCAGGCGCTGCATGGCATCGAGGCGCTTGCCCCCGTCGGCCAGGGTGAAGCGGGTAATGGTGGCGGGCTGGTCGGGATGATGAGACGGGGCGGTATCGGTCACATAGAGGCTCTTGCCATCCGGCGCCAGGGCGATGCCGTTGGGTTTGAACAGTTCCGTGGTCAGTACCAGAGGCTCCTGCATGCCGTCTTCCCAGTAGTAGACGGCGGTGTCGAGTTCCAGCTCGCGGCGATGTCCTTCGTAGTCGACGTGGGCGCCGTAGCCGGGGTCGGTAAAGATGATGCCGCCGCTGTCGAGGGCCACCAGGTCATTGGGGGCGTTAAGGCGCTTGCCGTTGTACTGGTCGACCAGCACGCTGAGGCTGCCATCCCACTCGTAGCGCACGACACGCGCCGGGGAGTGCTCGCAGGCGACCAGGCGCCCCTGGGCGTCGAAGGTGTTGCCGTTGGAGTGGCCGACTTCGTGGCGTAGCACGCTGACCTGCCCGCTGGCCTCATCCCAGCGCATCTGACGGGCGCGGGGAATGTCGCTGAACACCGCATAGCGTCCGATGGCATTCCAGGCCGGACCTTCGAGCCACAGGCCACCGCTCCACTGGCGCTCCAGCGGGGAATTGAACAGCACGTAACGGTCGAAGCGCTCGTCCAGCGAATGCCAGGCGGTGTCTGGATAGCGAGATGGCGGAGCGCCCGACAGGCCTCCGGCCAGCAGGGAAGGGGCCGTGACCGCGGCGCCGAGGGCGGCCGAGGCGGCGAGAAATTGACGTCGTCCAAGTGTCATGAGCGAATCCTTTGCTGAGAATGGACCGGGTGTGGCCGGTACCACTCCCCAGCATATGTAGGATTCACGTGTCCGTATGTTATACATTCTATCTAGTCGGGCCGGGGCTGGCGGTGCTGGCCTTCGCTGCTCTGGTCTTGGCTATTCTTGGCGTTAGGGCTCTTGGCGTTAGGGCTCTTGGAGATAGCGCTCGCAGGCCTCGCCCTGTTCGACCTCGATGAGGTTGGCGGTCGGGTAGTCGAGCGCGGTGAGGCGTTCGACCAGCGACCGGTAGGTCGCCGAATCGAGCCTGGGGGTGCGTGCAAGGATCCACAGATAGTCACGATCCGGCCCGGTGACCAAGGACCATTGGCCGTCGTCATCGAGGGCTAGAATGTTGTAGCTTGAATAGAAGGGACCGAAGAAGCTGACTTTCAGCCGGCCGACGTTGGGCTCCTCGAGCAGGTAGGCCTTGCCCTCGGCGGTGTCTGGTTTGCCTTCGGCTAGATTGACCCCGCGGTTGATGACCCGGAGGCCGCCGTCCTCGCGCGCCGAATAGTCGGCCGTGACACAGTCGAGGCCCTCTTCGAAACTGTGATCGAAGCGGGCGATCTCATACCAGCGGCCGAGGTAGTCCGGCGCCGAGAAGTCGGTGATGGCCCGGGTCCCCTCGGGAATGCCGGTGCAGGCGCTGAGGGCGAGTGGCGATGCCAGGGCGGTGACCAGGGCGAGTCCGCGCAGGGACGCAACCATGTGAACTCCTGAAGTCGTGAAGGGATGAGATATTCTATACAAAATATATACGTAAATTATACGCCGAGGCGAGAACGAGGGGACATCCGTCGCAAAGTCTCGGCGTCATCGCCGCGACGACAAGGAACGCCATGAGCGAGAGCGCAGCGGGAAACGGGGCGAGTATCGCCGTCAGCCATCACTATGGCGGGCGTCAGGACGAGCCGTTACGTTTACGCCTGAGGGCGGCCTATCGGGCGGCGGGGCGTGATCCCGACGACCTTGGGCCTGCGGAGATGGCGGGTATCGATCAACTGCACTTAGGGGGGCGACGCGCAAGCCTGGCACTGATGGCGATGGGCGGCATCGCCCCGGGGGATAAGGTTCTCGATGTCGGCTGCGGTACCGGCGGGGCCAGTCGCCTGCTGGCCGCAGAACTCGGCTGTTCGGTGGCTGGGGTGGACATCACCGCCAACTTCATCGCCGTGGCGCGCTGGTTGAGTGATGCCTGTGGCCTCGGTGGAGTGACGCACTTTGCCTGTGCCGATGCCGCGCGCCTGCCGCTGGCGGACGGAAGCGTCGACGTCGTCTGGTGCCAGCACGCCCTGCTCAACATGCCCGAGCCCGAGCGGGTGATGGCGCAGTGGCATCGGGTGCTGGTGCCGGGCGGCAAGTTGCTGCTGCATGAAGTGGTCAGCGGCGGCAATCCAGCCCCGCTGGCGCTACCGGTGCCCTGGGCGAGTGGCGAATCCCACAGTCACCTGGCCAGCCTGGACAGGCTCAATGAACGGCTGGCGGCGGCGGGCTTCCGCGCTCAACAGCAACACGACGTCAGCGCCGAGGCCCTGGCCTGGCGCGCCCATCACGGTCGCCGCGAAGGCGACGACCCGGTGGCCCGGGCGGCCGCTTCGACCGGTTCTGGCGCAGGCTTGCCGGGGCCGGAGGCGATCTTCGGCGAGGCCTTCAAGACCATGGGCCGCCACCTCAAGGCCAATCTCGCCGATGACCGCGTCAGGGTGATTCAGGGGCTGTGGCGGCGCTGATGGCCGGCCTGGACCGATGATGCCAGGCCGGCGGGTCGCCTAGCCCTGGGCGATGCGATCGGCGACCGTCTTGCCGATCTTGTAACAACCACTCTTGCCTACCGCCTACCGCCTACCGCCTACCGCCTACCGCCTACCGCCTACCGCCTACCGCCTACCGCCTACCGCCTACCGCCTACCGCCTACCGCTCATACTTAATTCCTCTTCCATCGTTGCTTGACGCCTTCGAGCCGATGTCCAGGCCGAACGTTCCTCGACCGGCCAGTGCTTGTGATCCATCCCGACGTGGGGCTCGTCGTGCCCTTTAATCCCTGTAAATGGTCGCCGAGGCGTGCGCCAACAAGCGGCTCGCGTGGCGCTGTTGCAATCATGTGTCTTGTTAATATATTTTATACAATCTACGTTTTGGTGGGGGTATCTGAATCTGGGCATGCCGGCCCACCACAACGTTGGAGCATGACGCATCTGGCGATGGGCGCTGGATTTACCGATGGAGTCAACACAATGAACAACAAGAACCTGAGCGCAGCAGCGATCGGAAGCCTGGTCATGGGACTGGCAGTGCCCGCCCTGGCGGCGGACGTCGAGTGGAAGGTGCCGACCTCGGTACCGGCTGGCTCTCCCTTTTACGAGAACTTCCTCGAACGGTTCGCCGACAACGCCGACACCCTTAGCCAGGGGCGAGTGGAGATCAAGCCCTTTGGCGCGGGGGTGATCGTACCAGCGTTGCAGGTGTACGAGGCGGTGCTGGAAGGCACCGTGGAAGCGGGGCACTCCACGCCAAGCTACCTGGTGAACCAGAAACCCATCAACGCCATCTTTGCCGGCTTCCCCGGGGGCATGGGCCCCGAGGCGTACATCAACTGGATCTATGAAGGGGGCGGTCAACAAGCCTTGCAGGAGCTGCGGGCCGGCGAGGGGCTGCACTCATTGATCGTCGGTATTGGCTCTACCGAGGTGTTCGCCCACGCCAATGTCAGGATCGATGGAGCGGAGGATCTCGAGGGCCTGAAGTATCGGACGTCGGGCCCCTGGGCGGAGGTGATGCGTGAGTATTACGGTGCGGTGCCGACCGTAGTGCCGCCTGGAGACACCTACACGCTGCTTCAGCGCAAGGGGGTCGATGCGGTGGAGTGGGCCACCCCATCAAGCAACCAGCCCGAAGGATTCCACGAAGCCGCAAAGTACATCGTGGTGCCCGGCGTGCATCAGCCCACCTTCCTGTGGGAGGTCGTCGTCACCGAGGACACCTGGGCGGCCGTTCCGGACGACCTTAAGCCTCTGATCGAGGCCGCGGCCAAGCTCACGACCTATGAGGGTCTGAGTCAGTTCTATCACCAGGACATGCTGGCCATGGAGGCTTTCCGTTCGGGGCCCAATGAAGTGGTGAGCCTGGCCCCCGACTTTGTCGAGGATCTGGCCCGAAGCGGCCGGGCATGGATGGAGGCTACGGCCGAGGAGTCGGGCGACCCCGCGATGCAGGAACTGCTGGAAGACTACCGTGCCTACCAGCAGCGCTGGAGCGAGCAGAACGACTACCTGATTCGCGATTGATCCCTCAACCGTCCGTCCCAACCGACCCCGGAGGAACGTCACCCTGCACCCTGGGGTGACGCCTATTCATGAATACACTGATGCTCCTTATCGACAGGGCCTCGACGCTGCTGGCGTGGGGCAGTCGCCTGGCGCTTGTCGCCCTGACCGGCGCCATGCTCTACGAAGTCATCGCACGCTACGCCTTCAATGCCTCGACGATCTGGGCCTTCGATCTGTCCTATATGGCCACGGGGGCCGCTTTTGTTCTCGGCATCGCCTGGACCGCCAAGGTGGATGGTCATGTCAGGGTTGACGCCTTCAGCCAGCTGCTGCCGCCGCGTCTGATCCAGCGGCTGCATGGCGCCGTCAATCTGTTGTTGATGGTGCCGGTGGTTGGGCTGATGGCTCATCACGGATGGCTGCGCACCTTGCGGGCCTGGCACACCAACGAGGTGGAAATGGTCAGCGTCTGGGCGCCCAGGATGTGGCCACTCTACTCACTCATCGCGATCGGGCTTTCCCTCTTCGCCTGCCAGCTCGCGGTGGATGGGTTGCGACAGCTATGCGGAATGCGTGCTACCCAGGAGAACCGCTGATGGATGCCCTTATTGCCAGCCTGATGTTTCCCGGGCTATTCCTGCTGATCTTTCTGGGCATTCCCATTGCGTATTCGTTGACGCTGATCTCGGTCGCCGCGGGCTGGTATGCCTTCGGACCGCTGATCTTCCAGCAGCTTTACGGCAGTGTCTACAGCGCCGCCACTCACTATGTGCTGTCTTCGATTCCGCTCTTTGTGTTGATGGGAGGAATCCTCGAGAAGTCTGGAATCGCACGACAACTGTTCGATGCGATTCAGCTATGGATCGGTCGACTCCCTGGTGGACTGGCGCTGACGACGATCGCCATGGCGGCCATCTTCGCCGCCGCGTCGGGGGTGGTCGGGGCCGTCGAGATCATGATCGGGCTAATGGCGATTCCCGCGATGCGCGCCTACGGTTATCGCAATAGTCTGATGAGCGGAACCATCTGTGCTGGCGGCTCCCTAGGCACGATCATTCCGCCGACCGTGATCGTGGTGGTCTATGCCGCCCTTGCTCAGCTATCCATCGGCGAACTCTTTGCCGCTATCATCCTGCCTGGCGGATTGATGGTCTCGCTGTTTGCCCTCTACATCCTGATACGCTGTGCCCTGCGCCCCCAGGATGGACCACCCGCCGTGGAGGCGACGCCTTTGCCGCTGGGCCAGAAACTGGCGATCACCGCCAAGGCCCTGGTGCCCCCTCTGCTGTTGATGTTTGCGGTGCTGGGTTCGCTGTTGATGGGCATCGCATCACCGACAGAGGCGGCGGCGGTCGGCGTGGGTGGGGCCTTGCTGCTGGCGTTGATGAACGGTGGCATCACTGTCAAGGCGTTGGCGGAATCGCTGTCCCTGACAGTGCGTATCACCTCCATGATCCTGCTGATCGTGGCGGGTGGCACCATGTTCACCGGCATCTTCGCGGTCAATGGTGGCGGCGAGATGGTCGCGGGTATCGCCGAGCAGCTTGGCGGCCCTACCGGTGTCGTGCTGTTCTTCCTCGGCGTCACTTTCCTGCTCGGGTTCGTGCTCGACTGGACTTCCATCGTGCTGATCTGTGTCCCGATCTTCACGCCTGTGATCAAGCAACTGGGCATCGACCCGGTGTGGTTTGCCACCCTGGTGCTGGTGACCATCCAAACCAGCTACCTCACGCCTCCGATGGCGTCGTCGATCTTCTACCTGAAGTCCATCGCCCCGTCTGACATCACCTACGCTCAGATGTGTCGAGGGGTGCTGCCCTTCATTGCCATCCAGCTGGTGACGCTGCTGGCTGTGGCGCTGGTGCCGGCGCTGGCGACATGGCTGCCGGAACAGGTCGTGGGGTTCTAATGGCCGGCCTGGACCGATGATGCCAGGCCGGCGGGTCGCCTAGCCCTGGGCGATGCGGTCGGCGACCGTCTTGCCGAGGCTCGCGGTGGAGCCCTGGCCGCCGACATCCGGCGTCAGCACGTTGGCGTCACCGTCGCTGAGCACCGACTCGATGGCGGCGAGGATGGCATCGCCGGCGTCCTTGTGGCCGAGGTGCTCGAGCATCATGGCCCCGGACCAGATCTGACCGATAGGGTTGGCGATGCCCTTGCCGGCGATGTCCGGAGCGCTGCCGTGGACCGGCTCGAACAGGCTCGGAAAGGTGCCTTCCGGGTTGATGTTGGCCGACGGGGCGACGCCGATGGTGCCGGTGCAGGCCGGGCCAAGGTCCGAGAGGATGTCGCCGAACAGGTTGCTGGCGACGACCACATCGAACCAGTCGGGGTGCATGACGAAGTTGGCGGTCAGGATGTCGATGTGGAACTTGTCGACGTCGACATCGGGATACCGCTCGGCCATGGCCGCCACGCGCTTGTCCCACCACGGCATGGTGATGGCGATGCCGTTGGACTTGGTCGCCGACGTCAGCTTCTTGCGCGGGCGCGTCTGCGCCAGGTCGAAGGCGTACTTCAGTATCCGATCGACGCCATGACGCGTCATGACGGTTTCCTGAATCACCACCTCACGCTCGGTACCCTCGAACATGGTGCCGCCGACGCTTGAGTACTCTCCCTCGGTATTCTCGCGTACGACGTAGAAGTCGATGTCGCCGGGCACTCGGCCGGCCAGCGGACTCTTGATGCCGGGCAACAGGCGGCACGGGCGCAGGTTCACGTACTGGTCGAATTCGCGGCGGAACTTGAGCAGCGACCCCCACAGCGAGATATGGTCCGGCACCTTCTCCGGCCAGCCGATGGCTCCATAGAAGATCGCATCGAAGCCGACCAGAGTCTGGTACCAATCATCCGGCAGCATCTGACCGTGTTCCAGATAGTAGTCGCAGCAGGCGAAATCGAAAGTCGTGAGCTCAAGCTCGATGCCGAAGCGCTTGGCGGCGGCCTCGAGGGCACGAACGCCTTCGGGCATGACTTCGGTGCCGATGCCGTCACCGGCGAGAACGGCGATGCGATGGGCCATGGGGAAACCTCCTGGGTGATGGACTCCCGTCCAGTCTAGTGGTTAACGCCAGGAGGATAATCAGGATATGATTCAATTCATTATTGAATTTGAGTAAAGAATGATGGCGTCTCTCGATGATCTGGCCTTCTTTCGTCAACTGGCCCGAGCCGGCAATCTGACGACCACCGCCCGGGAGCTGGGGCTCTCACTGTCGGCGGTGAGCAAGCGCCTCAAGCAGCTCGAGGCTCGGCTAGGCGTGGAGTTGGCTACCCGAACCACGCGTCGTCTAAGCCTGACCGCGGAAGGGGAGCGTTATCTGGCACGAGGCAGCGCCCTGCTGGATGAGCTCGATGAGCTGGAGGAGAGCCTTGGCAGGGACCGCGAGGCGCTGGCGGGGCCGCTTCGTATCAACGCCACCTTCGGCTTCGGGCGACGCCATATCGCACCGCTGCTGTCGACGTTCTGCACCCAGCACCCGGGCATAGAAGCGACGCTGGAGCTGTCGAATTTCCCGGCCCCGCTGGCCGAAGGCGTCGATCTGGGCATCCGGGTCGGCGACCCCCCGGACTCCCGTCTGGTGGCCCGACGCCTGCTGGTCAGCCGGCGCATCCCGTGTGCGGCCCCCGCCTATCTGGAGCGCCACCCGGCGCCACGGGTGCCTCAGGATCTGGCGCGCCATCGCTGCCTGGTGCTGCGCGAAAATGACAGCGACTTCACCCAGTGGCGCTTCGTTGCCCGCCACGCGGGCCAGACGCAGGCGGTCAAGGTCGCCGGCCCCATGAGCAGCAACGACGGGGAGGTGGTCAAGCGCCTGGCGCTCGATGGTCACGGCGTGCTGCTGCGTTCGTGGTGGGATGTGCACGAGGAGATCGGCGACGGAAAGCTGGTGGCCCTGCTCGATGGCTGGCATGGCGTCCGCGCCGACTTCCATGCGGTGTATCCTCAGCGTCGCCATGTGCCGGCCAGGTTGCGGGCCTTCGTCGATGCGCTGGTCGCGCAACTGGCCGAGCGGGTGCCGGCGCTGCCCGAGTAGGCCGTTGACACAGTGGCCGAACGCCTGGAGTGGGCGGTTGGCGCGGGGATCGCTCTGGTTCATCGGCGTTTGCTTGAGGGGCGGTGAACTCTTGGCTCTTGTGGGTATCGAAGGGCCGTCTACCGAGGTTTCAAGGGTGGGTAGAGCCGACCGGTGCAGGCGCCGTGGTGTAGGCAGGTAGTTCCTGCGCCCGTGGAGGTGGCCTGATGCGCAGGTAGCAGGGTGTGAGACCCAAGAGCCGGGGTGAGAGACTCAAGTGCCGGGGTGTGAGACCCAGATGCCGGCGTGTATGATCGTGCCGCGCGGCCAAGGCCTCTGCCGCGATGTGGCGGTGCTTTGTCGCCTCTCGGGGCAGTGCGGTGCCCTTGGCGCGGCCCTTACTCGTAGACCTTCGCGTAGACCTTTGTGTGGACCGGCGCGTGGATCTAGGCGCGCCACTGTCGCGTCAGTCGCTGGCGATGGGGGGCCGGCGCCCGCCTGACTCAGGCCCTCTATACTGAAACACAGGTCAAGGCGGTGTATGCAAGGCTGGGGGGCGGCCCAGGACGACGTCCACGTATCGGCGGGGCTTGATCGTACTGCGTGTGCTTCGCTCGATACCCATTTTACCGCCCACCTTACCCGCTCAGGAGGCCGTTCCCACCGTGAATGTGCTGATGTTCACCAACACCTACCTGCCCATCGTCGGCGGGGTGAGCGAGTCGGTGCAGCGCCTCAAGTGTCAGCTGCAGCGCGCTGGGCACCGGGTCCTGGTGGTGGCGCCGCGCCTCGAAGGCCAGCCCGAGCACGAAGCGGATGTGGTCAGGGTGGTGGCCTTGCAGCAATTCAATGGCAGCGACTTCTCGCTGCCGGTGCCCATGCCTGGTCAACTGTATGACGCCATCGAGGCCTTCGAGCCCGATATCGTCCACTCCCACCACCCCTTTCTGCTCGGCGATACCGCGGCGCGGGCCGCGGAGACCTACGGACTGCCACTGATTTTCACCCACCACACGTTGTATGAGCACTACACCCACTACGTGCCCGGTGACTCTTCGCGCATGCAGCGGTTTGCGGTGGCCTTGGCCACCCAATACACCTGGCTGTGCGATGAGGTCATCGCGCCGAGCGAGAGCATTCGCGACCTGTTGGTCAGCCGGGCGGCGAACCCTGACATCAATGTGGTGCCGAGCGGCGTGGATATGCAGCGCTTCCGTCAGGGGGATCCCGAGCACTGGCGCCGAACGCTGCAGATTCCGGCCGAGGCCACGGTGTTTGGCCACGTCGGGCGCCTGGCCCGGGAGAAGAACCTCGAGTTTCTTGCCGCGGCGGTGTGTGGCGCCCTGCTGAGCCATCCCCGGGCCTGGTGGCTGGTGGTGGGGGAGGGTGATGCCAGGAGCGCCATGGCGGAGACCGCCGAGCGGTTCGCGGTGTCGGACCGCGTCGTGTTTACCGGACGCCTGCAGGGGCAGGCATTGATCGACGCCTACCACGCCATGGATGTCTTCGCCTTTGCCTCCCATAGTGAAACCCAGGGCATGGTGATCGCCGAGGCCATGGCGACCGGGCTGCCGGTGGTCGCGCTCGACGCCGCTGGGGTGCGTGAGGTCGTCGACGATGGGCGCAATGGACGGCTCTTGTCACAGGCGAATAGCGATGCCTTCGCCGCAGCGCTGGGGGAGTGCGCGGATCCCGATCGGCGAGCCGCCTTCAAGCGCGAAGCGCTGATCACCGCGGCGAGCTATGACGAGGCGCGCTGCGCCCAGCGCTGTCTCAGGGTGTATCGCCTTGCCATCGCCCGCGGCGGCCCTTTCACCCATGCCGATGATGGCGGTTGGGAGCGAGTCCGCAGTCGTCTCGGCGCCGAATGGCACATGCTGCGCCATCGCGGTCGGCTGCTGCGCCACCTGGTCCAGGGTGAATGGCGCGAGGAGCGGCCTTCCTGGTGGCCTGGCGGGGACAGTGAGCGCGAGCCAAAACTGCCGACCAAATAATGGCGGTATCATCCATTTGGGTGATCTCTTTGGCTTGTTTTCTTGCTACTCAGAAATGGAAAAAGCCATTCTTTTGGTTGCTGCGCTTACTGGTGTTCAGTGGGTTAGGTGTCTCTTATCCGAAATGTACTGGTGATAATGACCTTAAGCTCTATAAATCACCCCCTATGGTGGATCACTGCGGTGATGAACGAGTGATGTGCTGATACCTCATTTAGGCGAGTGGGGGTTTGGAAAGTTCTATGTGAAAGTAGCGATGAGAGACGAATGCCTGTGTAAATGCCCTAGCAAACCGGCTTAGTTGGGCGCAGTCAGGAGGTGTAGTGGTGACTCACACTGAATCCGCTGATAGCGTTGGCTCCACCGACGGCGCCGTTGGTTTGACGATCGAATTGCCTGTTGAGTTTGTCGGTGACCTGTCCCGAGCCGAGTCGCTTAGCGATGTTCTGGACGTTGTGACGAAGTGGTTGTGGAGCGTCTTCAAGGCGGATCGTGTGTCCATTTTACTGGCTGAGTCCGACGCTTACCTGAGGATGATTGTCGTGCAGGGCACGGAGGTGGCATCTCTGGATACGCTGGTTCCCATAGAAGGGACCATGGTGGGGCAGGTATATCGGCGGCGTGAGTCGGTCTACGCTTCTTGTCTGGGGCAGTGCGAAGGCCTGGACTGTCACGTTCTCAAGCGCGAGGGGATGAACTGTTGCTTGAGCGTACCACTGCTGAGTGACATCCATTGCTGCGGGACCATGAATGCCGCCAGCGCCACCAGAGATGCCTTCGGCGACGCTGATCGACAGCGCTTTCAAGCCTTGGCCCTCTGGGTGGCAGCCAGCGTGCGTATCCATCATCAGATCGAAAAGATGGTTGTGTTGTCGGAAACTGACCCGCTGACCGGTGTTTTTAATCGCCGAGCCTTTTCTACACGTCTCGCATCCCTGGCCAATGTCCAAGAATATCGCAACATTTGTTTTGGCATCGCGATGGTGGATCTTGATCACTTCAAGGTCATCAACGACACCTATGGCCACGAGATCGGTGACAGGGTGTTGGTGGAGGTCAGTCGCGTTCTGACGGGATGTGGTCGCAAGTCTGATCTGGTGGCGCGGATGGGGGGCGAAGAGTTCTGTGTCGTGATGGCGGATACCGACGAAGCAGGCATGTTGGCGATGCTGAGGCGATTTTCCGCGGCGCTGGAAAACTTGGACGTCGAGTATGATGGCCAGCGTATCGTGGTGACGGCCAGCATCGGCGCCATCCTGATCGAAGGCGATAATCATGATCTGGAATTCATGATCGGCCAGGCCGACGAGGCCATGTACCGTGCCAAGGGCGCCGGGCGAAACTGCATCGAATTCGCCCATATTTGTGATTGAGCGTGTGGCAGTGCGGATACTGCTATCTCGGTTTGTCGCTAGCTGTTGCAGCCTGTTGGCACTTGTCCACCAAGGGTGGGAGAGTGTGTGGGAGAGGATTGGTGAGTCCGTTTTAGGGGACCCTAGGGTCGCTGTGTCTTGTTGTGATCCGCCCAGCGCTTCAAGCCGATCAGCAGGCCGACACCGACCAGCAGCCCTACGACGGCGTACAGGAGCTCGGTGTGGCTGTCGGCGGTGAGCAGCTGTCCGAGTTGGCTGCCGAGCAGCGTGACCCCGGCGAGCCCTGGCACGATGCCCAGCGTCGAGCCGATCATGTAATCGCGAAACGGCAGGTGAAAAGCTCCGGCCATCATGTTGGTCAGGGTGAAGGGCGCCAGCGGCAGCAGATTGACCAAGGTCATGGTGCGCACGCCGCGGCCGCACAAGTATCGCGATAGCCCGTGCAGGCGTTGACCACCGTAACGCAACAGGGCATCACGGCCGATTTTCCGGCCCACCCACCAGGTCAACATAGAGGCGCCAAGGGTTCCGGCCAGGGCATAGCCGAAGCCCCACCAGGGACCGAAGATCAGCCCGGTTACGGCCACCAGCAGGCTCAGCGGAAACATCACCAGCGAGAGTCCCGCGTAGACGGCGATCACCACCACGATGGCCCAGGGCGTATCGCGCCAGCCGACGCTGCCCCGGGCGACTTGCATCAAGGTGTCCACGGTCACGATGTCGTGCATCGCCAGCCATTGCCAGGTCAGACCGAAGCCCGTCAGCACCAGCAGCGCAATCAACGGCAGCAGCCAGCGACGCGTCATGGTTTCTCTCCGTCCGCTCCCGAGGCGTCGCCTGGGGCAAGGCTCTCCTCACCGGCGTCCTGGGCGCACCTGTCGGCGTGGCCTGGCCAGCGTCCGGGGTGCTGGCGGAAGTAGCGCGTCAGTAGCGCGTAGAGCCCAGGGTAGGCAGAGGCCAGGCGGCCGGGCGCGCTGAAGAAGGTTTCGCAGCAGACGGCGAAACACTCCCCTGGGTGGGTGGCGGCGTAGTCATCGATAGGCGGCGCTTGGCCGGCCGCCAGGCGCTGGTGAAGGTCGTTGTACACGGCCATGAACTCGCGGTACCAGTCGTGTGGCGACATGTCCGCGGGCAGCGGTGGAAAGCCATCGGCATCGAGGGAGTTGCCCATATCGAGCTTGTGGGCGAACTCGTGGATCACGACATTGAAGCCGTCGCAGCCGCCGCTTTGCATCAGCTCAGGGTAGGCCAGGATGACGGGGCCCTGGTGGGAGGTCTCGCCGGCGCGTTCGTCGGCGAAGGCATGCACCACGCCGGCCTCATCGACTTCTTCGACGTCGCGGCGAAAGGCGTCGGGCAGGATCACGATCTCGTGGACATTGGCCAGCGCATCGAGGTGATCGCGGTCACTCCAGCCAAGGGTCAGGAGACAGGCCTGGGCCGCGATGGCGAGGCGCTCGGGGCCGTCGAACAGGTCTCCGGCAAGCTCTGGATGCAGGCTCAGGCGTTTGTCATGCACGAACTGCCAGGCCCGCCTGCCCAGGCGCTCGGCCTGGTCGGCCGGCAGCGCTGCCAGCAGTGGCAGGCGTGAGCACGCCTCACGCCAGTCTGGCTCGGGAAAGGGGTGGCGGGCCTTGAAACGCTCGGCGCGCCACCTGCGCCAACGTGACAGCATCGTTCAGCTATCGTCGTTGTCGCGGGCGCCGGACTTCCACGACCAGTCACGCAAGCGCAGATCGAACAGGTCCTTGCGCCGGTCCTTGAGGTTGGTCACCGAGCCTTCATTGCGCACCACGGTCAGGCGTGACAGGTCCAGGTCCGAGAACATGACCATTTCGGTATTGGGCGTGGTCTCGGCCATGACGGCGTCATGGGGGAAGGCAAAGTCAGACGGTGAGAAGACCGAGGATTGAGCGTACTGAATGTCGAGGTTCTCGATCGAGGGTACGTTGCCGACGCTACCGCACAGGATGACATAGCATTCGTTTTCGATGGCCCGGGCCTGGGCGCAGTGTCGAACGCGCAGGTAGCCGTTCTTGGTGTCTGTCCAGAACGGCACGAACAGCAAGTCCATGTTCTGGTCGGCGAGTAGGCGGCCGAGTTCGGGGAACTCGACGTCATAGCAGATCAGGATGCCGATGCGTCCGGCGTCGGTTTCAAACACGCACAGATCATCGCCGCCTTCGATCACCCAGTCGCGACGCTCCTGTGGAGTGATGTGCAGTTTGGCCTGGCGCTCGACGCTGCCGTCGCGGTGGCACAGGTAGGCGACGTTGTAGAGACGCCCGTCCTCGCACTCCTCGATCATCGAACCGGCGATGATGTTGATGTTGTACGCCACCGCCATGCGCGACATCTCGGACTTGAAGCGTTCGGTGAAGCCGGCAAGAAAGCGGATCGCGGCCATCTGATCCTGCTGGGCGGCACGATCTTGCAAGCCCATCAGTGGCGCATTGAACAGCTCCGGGAAGACCGCGAAGTCACTCTGGTAATCCGACAGCGCATCGACGAAGTACTCGACCTGTTGCAGCACCGCTTCCACCGAGGCGAACTCACGCATTTGCCACTGTACGGCACCGACCCGCACCTGGGTCGGGCGGCTCTCGAGCATGCGCTCCGCCGGCTCGAAGAGAATATTGTTCCATTCGAGCAAGGTGGCGTAGCCCTGGGACTTCTCGTCTTCCGGCAGGTACTTGCGCAGCAGGCGCTTGACCTGGAAGTCATTGGCCAACTGGAAGGACAGAATCGGATCGTGGAGCTCGCGGCGGGCGACCTTCTCGATATAGTCGCTCGGCGACATCTCGTCGGAGACGCGGTGGTACTCCGGAATCCGGCCGCCGGCCAGGATCGCCTTCAGATTGAGCTGACGGCAGACCTCCTTGCGCGCCTCGTACAGACGGCGGCCGAGGCGATAACCGCGATAGGCAGGGTCGATCAGGACGTCGATTCCGTACATGGTATCGCCATTGGCGGCGTTCTGGATCGTCTCGCGCTTGCCGATCAGGTCATCGTAGCGATGGGGGTTGGAGAACTCGTCGTAGTCGACCAGGGCGGTCAGGGCGACACCGATCACCTGGCCGTCATCCTCGATGACGATCTGGCCATCGGGAAATTCGGTGACCAGCTTGTCGATGGTGAGCTTCGGCCAGGCGCCGCCGATGTCGTGATAGACCTGATCCATCAGCCGCTTGAGCTGGGGATAGTCGTCAGACGTCAGGTTGCGAAGATTAAGCTGAAGATCATCGAGGGACATGTCGCGTCTTCCTCCAATTGGGGACCGGGTAGTCTAGCACGAAGCTCGAGTCAAGGCCGAGCCGGCACAGTCCGTTTCGGCGGTGATGCAAAGTGGGGCCGGGGCGTCGCCATCAGACGCGAAGAACCCCGGCGTCGGCCGGGGTTCTTCGGTGGGACGCTTGGGAAGGCTTACTCGGTAGCGTTGCCTGAATCGACGCCGCCATCCTCGACGATGGGGTCGTCATCGAGACGGGCATCGGCCTTGGTGCTGGCATCGGCAACGTTGTTCGTGTCGGCGTCGGAGTCGACGCCGCTGTCGGTAACGATGTCGCCTTCGGCGAGGGCACCACCGTTGTCCGGAGCCTCGGAGACATCGTTGGCGCTATCGACACCGCTCTGTTGGGGCATTTCCTCTTCACCGTGGTGAGCGGCGAGGGCCAGGTTGGTGCCCAGCGCCAGGGCGCTGGCCAGGACGAGCAGAGACAGGGATTTCTTCATGATTCACTCCTTGGCGGCTTCGTTCGGGGCGAAGGGTCCTCGAGAGGGGGCTGGTGGTGGCTCAGCGGTGGCCCCCATGGCCTCTCTCGTTACGCAGCCGGCACGCTGGTGGATGCAGGCGACGCCACTGGATAGTGCAATCCGGCCCGATGTGGCGTCAGGATACGCCGCCGGATGCCGCGACGTTACGCAAAAAAACCCCGCTGTTTCGGGGTCTTGGGATGCCCCATTCAAGGGGCCTGGAGCCGGGGCCTGAGTCCGCTGTACGCGGCAGCGAGGAGGCGGTGCCAGCCTCCTCGCGTGCCCACCGGATTATTCGGTCTTGTCGGTCTCGTTGGCGGAATCGACGCCGCTGTCCTCGGCAACGTCGCCTTGCGGCTGTGCCTCGTCGCCAGCGTGGTCGTCGGCCTCCTCGGCGCTGTTGGCGGAATCCACGCCACCGTCCTTGACGATGGTTTCATCGCTCGTTTCGGCGTGGCTTTCCTGCTTCTCGGAGGCATCGTTGGCGGAGTCCACACCGCCGTTCTGAGACATCTCTTCTTCCTGAGTAGCGGCCAGGGCCATGGTCGAGAACAGAGCCATGGCGCTCATCAGTGCTGCGGCCTTGACGATATGTTTCATAGTGGAACCTCTCGTCGAGTGGATTGCCGTGGAGCGCTGGGGTATTTGTCCCTCAGTGCTTATACCGAAGTTATACAAGCAGTGCCGTATTTGCAAACCCGGGAGGGGCGCGCAGCTTAGTCTGCTTAGGGTCATCCGGCGACAGCGCTGGCCCTTCGCGCCCGGTGTCGGTCTCGGCCGTGTCGCTCCCGGCCGTGCCGCGGCCGCGGCCTGACGGAGTCAGCGACCGACCGGTCGCGGCGGATATCAACGGGCTCGCAGCGGGCGTGTGACCAGTTGCCCCATCAGCACACCGGCCAGCACCAGAGCGCCGCCGCTCAGGTGGTAGAGCGAGAGACGTTCGCCGAGCCAGGCCATGGCGATGATCGCGCTGAACAATGGCATCAGGTTGATGAAGATGCTGGCTCGGCTGGCACCGATCCGGCCAATGGCCAGCATCCAGAAGTAGGTGGTGATGATGGAGGCGGGGATGCCGGCATAGAGGATCAGCCCGACGTTGTCGGCGCCGACCGGCGTCATCGGTCCCAGCAGGTAGCCTGGCAGTAGTAGCGCCGTGGCGAAGACCGCTTGGACATACAACATGACCCACGGCGACAGTGCCATGGGCCAGCGCTTGAGCATGACGCCGTAGAGCGCATAGCAGGTCGCCGCCACCACCATCAAGGCATCGCCCGGGGAGACCTCGAGCTCGGCCAGCGCAGCGATGTTCCCCCGGCTCAGCAGCCACAGTACGCCAGTCAGCGCGATCACGCCCCCCACGACGCCACCGAGCGTCGGCGGCTCGCGCAGCACCAGGGCGCTGAGCAGGATGGTCAATAGCGGCACCATGGCGGCCAGAATGCCCATGTTGGTGGCGCTGGTCGTGGCGGCGGCGACGTAGGCGAGGCCTTGCCACAGGGCCATGCCGAGCAACCCCAGTAACGCCAGCCGGGGCCACTGGCGATAGACGCTCTCGCGCTGGCGCCACGCCAGCGGCAGCACGAAAGGCGTCAGCACGATTACCGCCAACAACCAGCGCAAGAAGGCGATGCTGGTCGGGGCGATGGCGTCCACCGCCAGCTGGTTGATGGTCATGTTGCCCGACCAGATAAGCACCGCACAGAGCGGCGCCAGGTAGGCGATGGCGGTCATGGCACGGGCCTTGCGGGACACGGAGAAGCGAGCAGGTGCTGGATGAACATGGCGTCTTCCTTGAACGGCGGGACCAACGGACACAACAAAGATGTCGGCGAGGTGGCGTGGCAAGCGCTGCCGCCAGGCGACGCCAGAACGCCGACACCCCGCACAAGGCGGGGTGTCAGGGTACGCGATTGCGCGACGTCGGTCAGGCGTTGGGGGGCACGACTTCACCGGTGTCGGCCTGCTGGGCCATGCCTGGCAGGGTCTCGAGCTGATCCTGTTGGCTGGTCAGGAACTTCAGGTGACGCTGGTACTCGTTGAGCACGTCGTGGAGCACCTCCTGGCGCGTGTAGCCGTTCAGGTCCTGGCCGATGCCTCCCTCGCTCAAGTGCACATCCAGGCGTAGGTAGTAGTCGTCGTCGGCCGGCAGAAAGCTCGGGGGACGCATGCGCAGCGGCCGCACCCCGTAGACGAACTCCGGGGCACCGGGAAACGTCACGCGAAGCGTGGGACAGGCCTCGTCCATGCCCTCGGGATGTTCGTGATCGAGGCGAGCCTCATGACCACGGGCGCGCATCTCGGTGACAAACTCGTCGAGGGCCGGGCGGATGGCATGGCGTAGTGTCGCCTCCGCACCGCTTCTGGTCGAGGCATCGAGGGTGCGCTCGAGGCGCTCGCGCCAGTCGCCCTTGGCGACCTGACTGGCGGCGATCATCTGGCGAGCCTCGGCCTTGTTGCCTTCGCTTCGCAGCGAACGCAGCAGGCTGAACATGGTCAGGAAGATCACCACCGAGAACGGCAAGGCGGTGATCACTACGGCGCTTTGCAGGGTGCGCAGGCCGCCGCTCATCAACAGGGCCAGGGTGATCAGGCCGATGATGGCGGACCAGAAGATGCGCAAGGGGATCGGGGCATCGTGGTTCACATCGCGCAATTGATAGGTGAAGTTGGACAGGACGAGGGCCCCTGAGTCGGCGGAGGTGACGAAGAACACGATACTCAGCAGCGTGACCAGGGTGGCCGTCAGGTTGACCCAGGGCAATTGCTCCAGAAAGGTGTAGATGGTCGCCTGGGGAGTGTTCAAGGCCTGCTCGCCAAGCTCGGTGAGACCGGCATCGACCATGCCGATGCCGCTGTTGCCGAACACGGACATCATGATCATGACGAATATCAGCGGGATGAACAGTGCCCCCGCGACAAACTCACGAATGGTACGCCCGCGAGAGATGCGCGCCAGAAACAACCCGACGAAGGGGGCCCAGGCGATCCACCAGCCCCAGAAGAACACCGTCCAGGCGCTGAACCAGCCGCCGGTGCCCTCGCTGTAGGCGTAGGTGTGAAAGCTCATGCCGATCAACTGCACCGTATAGTCGCCGATGTTCTGCACCAACTGGTTGAGTCCGAGCAGGGTCTCGCCCTCGAACAGCACGAACAGGATCAGGGCCGCGACCAGGTAGAGGTTGAACTCGGACAGCAGACGAATGCCGCGGTCGACGCCACTGACCACCGACAGGGTCGCCATGACCACCACCAGGATGATCAGCCCGGCCTGGGCCGCAGTGCTTTCGGGGATGCCGAACAGATACGTCAGGCCGTAGTTCATCTGAATCACGCCAATGCCCAGTGCCGTGGCGATGCCAAACACGGTGGCCAGCACCGCGGCGATGTCCACGGCGTTACCGATGGGGCCATAGATGCGCTGGCCAAGCAGCGGATAGAGCGTCGAGCGAATCGCCAGCGGCAGGCGATGGCGATAGCTGAAGTAGGCCAGGGCCATGCCCATCAGGACGTAGAGTCCCCAGCCGGAGATGCCCCAATGGAAGAAGGTCTGGACCACCGCATGCCGGCGAGCGACATCGGTACTGCCTTCGCCGACGGGGGGTTGCAGGTAGTGAGTCAGGGGCTCGGAGACGACGAAGAACAGGATGGCGCCGCCGAGCCCAGCCGCGAACAGCATGGCCGACCAGGACAACAGCGAGAACTCGGGACGAGAGTGGTCGGGGCCGAGGCGGATGCGGCCATAGCGTGACAGGCCGATGGCGATGACGAACACCAGATAGGCGACCACGGCGAGCATGTAGTACCAGCCGAAGGTGTCGCCGATCCAGGTGAGCCCGGCATTGAAGAAGGCGGTGGCGTGGTCGGTGAACACCATGGCGTAGATCAGAAACACCAGAATGCCGGCCACGGAACCATGGAAGACGGCCGGGTTGAGGCGATTTCCTGGCGCAGTGCTGGGGGATGTCGGGGGCGATGAATCGCTCATGATCGTGAACCTCGGCGCAGGGGCGTTGAAGGGGTTCGGGACAGGGCAAGGGACGGCAGACGCGAAGCGGCGCGGCCTAGTCCGCCGGGTCGACCTGTGGAAAACGAGCACGGCGTTCCAGATCGTCCAGATCGACGGTGTTACGCATGTATTGGGTGCTGGCATCGACGAAGGGCTGGTGATCCCAGGGCGTGACCTCTCCACGGCTCAAGGCGCGGGCGATCAGGCGTCGGCGGCGCTGGCTCTCGAGCACTTCGCCGTGCAGGGCGGAAAGGTCCCAGCGCTCGGTGACGTCGTCGCGAAAGCGCGTGAGGATCTCGGCATAGTCATCTCGCCCGGCCAGGTTGACAAGCTCCTGGGGGTCGCTCTCGAGATCGAAGAGCTGATCGGGGTCTGCCGGCGAGTGAACAAACTTGAGCCGGCCGCGACGGATCATCACCAAGGGCGCAATGGCGCCCTCGGCGAGGTATTCGCCGATGACCTCGTCATGCCCTCGCTGGCCGGTGAGGTGGGGCAGCAGGCTGTGACCGTCGATGGGCACCGGAAAGTCGGGCGGGCCATTCGGGTGGGTGAGGTCGACGAAGGTGGGCAACAGGTCCAGCGTCGATACCGCCTCGCGGACGCGGTGCGGTGAGAAGTGCTTGGGGGCATGAACGATCATCGGCACCCGGGCCGAGTCCTCGAACCAGCTCATCTTGTACCACAGCCCGCGCTCGCCGAGCATGTCGCCGTGATCGCCGGAGAACACCACGATGGTGTCATCGGCCAGCCCGCATTGCTCGAGGGTGTCGAGCACGGCGCCGAGCTGATCATCGACGTAGCTGATGGCGCCGTAATAGGCATGGCGGGCGTTGCGAATCTGCTCGTCGGTGAGCGTGTCCTCGTCCAGCTGATAGACCCGTCGCAGGCGCTCGGAATGGGCATCTGCCGGGACCTGAGTGTAGCTCAGGCTCGGCATGTCGATGGCGTCGTGATCGTAGCGATCCCAGTACCGGTGGGGAATGGTATAGGGGTCATGGGGATGGGTAAGTGACACCGTCAGGCAGAAGGGGCGGCTGTCTGTGCCTCGCGCGTAGTCGTACAGGAAGCGCTGCGCCTTGAAGGTGACTTCATCATCGAAGTCGAGCTGATTCGACCGCACGCAGGGGCCAGCCTGGGCCACCGACGCCATGTTGTGGTAGTAGCTCGGGCGCTCGTCGGGGTGGTCCCAGTCCACGTACCAGCCGTAGTCGGCGGGATAGATGTCGCTGGTCAGGCGTTGCTCGAACCCATGCAACTGATCCGGGCCACAGAAGTGCATCTTGCCCGATAGCGCGGTGACATAGCCTGCATCGCGCAGATAGTGGGCGAAGGTCGGCGTGTCTGCCGGCAGGTCCGAGGCGTTGTCGAAGCCCCCCGTGCGCGACGGCAGGCGTCCGGTCATCAGCGCGAAGCGTGACGGGGCGCACAGCGGACTGTTGCAGTAGGCCGAGTCGAAAACGACGCCTTCTTGGGCCAGGCGGGAAAGGTGCGGCGTCTGGACCAGTGGGTGGCCGTGAAAGGGCAGGCGTGAGGCGGCCATCTGGTCGGCCATCAGAAACAGGATATGGGGTCTTTTCGTCATCGGGTTCTCCCGGCCGACGGCGGTCGGCGCATTGTTGTTGGATAGCCAGCGGTCTGCTGAAGCCGGCGTACTGGATCGCTGGGCGAGAAAAGACGTATTCTGTTGACTTATTACGAGGCCTGTAAACCGGGTGATTTTTAATGCTATGTATAAGGTGATCTAATGTCGCTGATGCGCATGAGGCCGTCGCCGAATAGCCTCGTGGTGTTCGAGTCGGCGGCGCGTCACCGGAGTTTCACCGCCGCCGCCCGGGAGCTGCGCTCGACCCAGTCCGCGGTCAGCCAGCAGATCAAGGCGCTGGAGGAACATCTCGGTGTCGCGCTGTTCGAGCGGATCTACCGGGGCGTGTGCCTGACCGAGGCAGGGACGCTGCTGATGGGTGGCGTCGAAGAAGGGTTCGCCAGCATCGAGCGTGCGCTGGACCGGGTGCGACAGCATCGCGGCCATCCGCGTCTGACGCTGATGACGGACTTCTCCCTGGCGGCCTACTGGCTGTTGCCTCGGTTGACCCGCTTTCGTGCCCTGCACCCGGATATCGATGTCCAGCTGTTGACCAATCAAGGCGATATCGGCTGGCGCGATACCGAGGCCGATGTGGCGATCGTGTTTAGTGCAGACCCCGTGGCGCGCGACCATCCACGCCTGATCGAAGAGCGCGTGTGTCCGGTGTGCAGTCCAGGGTTTCTGGCCGGGTTCGGTGACGTGGGCGATCTGGCGCGCCTGCGCCAGGCGCCTCTGCTGGCACTGAGCGATGAGCGCGGCCAGCGTTGGCTCGATTGGTCGTCGTTGTTTCATCACTTCAGCGACGCCCGACTCGAGCCAACGCCGGCGTTGACCTTCGACAACTACACGCTGTTGATTCAGGCCGCCATCGCGGGGGAGGGGATCGCGCTTGGCTGGCGGGGACTGGTCGATGAGATGGTCGAGCGTGGGCTCCTGGTGACCCTCGACGATTTCGCGGTGCAGACGCCCCACGGTTATGATCTGGTGGATACCCACCGCGCGCGCCCGAGCCTGGTCAAGCAGCGTTTCCTCGACTGGATCCTGACCCAGGGGTGAGCCGACGCCGGTCGGTCAGTTGTCACAGGAGACGGCCATGCCCTACGAACTCGACTCAAGACTGGTCATTGGCCTTGCGTCCAGCGCGCTATTCGACCTGGAGGTGTCCGACCGGGTCTATCGGGACCAGGGCGAAAAGGCCTATCGCGAGTACCAACGCGAGCACGAGGATCTGGCGCTGGCCCCCGGCGTCGCCTTCGCGTTCATTCGCAAGCTATTGTCGCTCAATGACCTGAATCCCGACGACCCTCTCGTCGAGGTGGTGCTGCTGTCGCGTAACGATCCGGACACGGGGCTCAGGGTGATGCGCTCCATCGAACATCACGGGCTCGGTATCACCCGGGCCATCTTCTTGCAGGGGCGCTATCCGCATCGCTTCATCCCGGCGTTCAACATCAGCCTGTTCTTGTCCGCCAACCAGGAGGATGTTGATCGCGCCATTGCCGCCGGTTATCCCGCGGGGCGGGTGATGCCGGCTGGGGCCCTGTTGGCCGATGAGCGCGAGGAGCTGCATATCGCCTTCGACTTCGATGGTGTTCTGGCCAGCGTTGCCTCGGAGACGATCTTCCAGGACCAGGGCCTGACGGCCTTTCACGAACACGAGCGGCGCCACGCCGAGGAGCCTTCGGCGCCGGGGCTGCTGGCGGAGCTGGCGCGTTGCCTGGCGCGGATCCAGCAGCGCGAGCTCGCCGAGCAGGATGCCAGCGCTGGCGACTACCAGCCGCGCCTGCGGGTCTCCATCGTGACGGCGCGCAATGCCCCGGCCCATGAGCGGGTGATTCACACCCTGCGCGATTGGGGGATGACGGTGAACGAGGCCTATTTTCTTGGCGGTATCGCCAAGCATCACGTACTTGGCATCATTCGCCCGGACATCTTCTTCGACGATCAGTCGTCACACCTGGCCGATACCAGCGACATCCTGCCGTCGGTACACGTCCCGGTCGGGCGCTTGAATGTTCCCATGGCGCCGAGCCACGAGGTCGGGTCCACCCAGCGGTCGTCCACTCAAGGCCCGCCGGCGACGGCCCGTGAGCGATCGTCGGACCCCGACGACCCCGACGACCCGACCTAGTCGGGCGCTGTCGTCCGGCGAGGCCGGTGGCGGACGCGCTAGCGCATCCTGGCTCGTCTTCCCGTGGTTTACCCTCGGCGCCGGGCCATGCCTTTGATCATCGGGAAAACAAGACGCCCTTGCCGCGCGAGCGGCAAGGGCGTCTTCGTTTCGCCAGCGCGGGGGTCTCCGCGTTAGCTCAGAGGATGGCGGCACCGGCTTTCGCGACCTGGATATCCTGGTCGGGCTTGACGCCGGAGATGCCGACACTGCCGGCGACCTGGCCGTCGATGATCAGCGGAACACCGCCAGACATCAGGCCTTCCATGGGCGCCGACAGGAAGGCACTGCGGCCGCCGTTGATCATGTCCTCGAAGACCTGGGTCTCCTTGCGACCGATGGCCGCCGAGCGAGCCTTGGCCGCGGCGACGTCGGCGCTGAAGGGGGCCGCGCCGTCGAGACGACGCAGGCCGAGCAGGTAGCCGCCATCATCGGCGACGGCGATGGTCACGGCGAAGCCGTTGGCATCGGCCTCCTTCTGGCAAGCGTCGAGAACGGCAGCGACCTGGGACTGGTCGAGATAGGGCTTGCTGGGCATGTCAAGAACCTCTTGGGTCAGGGATGAGTGTTATTTTGGAAAATATTTTCGTAAGCGGATTCATTGTAGATCAGCTCGGCCGGTATGCGTCCAGCACCATCGTGGATTTTACCGCACCGGCAGGGGGCGATGGCCTGGATCGCGGTCTTCTCGATGGCGTGGGGCAGCGCCTGATTGACGGACTAGATCAATGCGTCATCGACGATCTCGATCCAATGGCGTACCGCGGTCCGGTTGGCACCCGCCAGGTGGGTCTGACAGCCGATGTTCGCCGTGACCACGACGTCCGGGTTACCCGCTTCCAGGGCATCCATCTTGTTGTCGCGTAGCTGCTTTGACAGCGCCGGCTGGGTCACCGAGTAGGTCCCGGCGGAGCCACAGCACAAGTGAGCGTCCTGCACGGGTGTCAGGGCAAAGCCGAGATTTTCGAGCACCTTTTCCACCGTCCCGTTGAGCTTCTGAGCGTGCTGCAGCGTGCAGGGGCAATGGAAGGCCAGGCGTTTGTCCGCCTTGACGGCAATGGTCTCCAGGGGCTCGTCGGCCAGCACCTCGACCAGGTCGCGAGTGGCGGCGCTGACGCGCTTGGCCTTGTCGGCGTAGTCCGGATCATCGGCCAGGATGTCGACGTACTCCTTGACGAAGGCGCCACAGCCACTGGCGGTCTGGATGATGGCTTCGCAGCCGGCGTCCAGATGCACTAGCCAGGCATCGATGTTGCGCCTGGCTCGTTCTCTGCCTGCCTCCAATGCGTTGAGGTGATAGTCGATGGCGCCACAGCAGCCCACTGCCGGTGCCGGCGTCAGGCCGATACCGAGGCGCGCCAGCACCCGGGCGGTGGCGGCGTTGGTGTTGGGCGATAGCGCCGGCTGCACGCAGCCTTCGAGGATCAGCATCTGGCGGGCCTGCTGGTGGCCCTCGGGCCGGTGGCCGGCGTCGACTGGCTTGGCCGGCATCTTGTCCTTGAGTGCGCCGGGCGCCAGGGGCCGGAAGGTCTGGCCGAGCGCCAGCAGCGTCTTGAACCTGGCCGGGTCCACCAGGGCCTTGCGCAGGCCCAGGCGCAGGGCCTTGTCGGGCAACGAGCGGGGGACTCGGCGCTCGATCTCGGCGCGACCAATATCGAGAAGTTTGTGGTACTCGACGCCGGACGGGCAGGTCGTCTCGCAGTTGCGGCAGGTCAGGCAGCGGTCCAGGTGCAGCCGTGTTTCCTCGGTAATGCGGTCGTCATCGTCGCGACTCTCGAGCAGCTCCTTCATCAGGTAGATGCGCCCGCGGGGGCCATCGCGTTCGTCGCCGAGAAGCTGGTAGGTAGGACAGGTGGCGTTGCAGAAGCCGCAATGCACGCAGCTGCGCAGCACGCGGTCAGCCTCGCGGATGTGGGGTTTCTGGAGATCTTGTTCGCTGAAGTGCGTCTGCATGGGGTGTTTCCGCTAGTCGGGGGCGGTGGCCCGAATCCGGTGGCGCCAGGGGCGCAGCGCTCGGGCTCTTGTTGTCGAACCGGGTGGCCTCGACCCGCGGGGAGGCGCAGTGGACAAGGCTCGACGCTGTCGATGGTGCTTGGCGCTACAGATCGGCGTAGAGCCTTCCCGGATTGAAGATGCCGTTGGGGTCCAGGCGTGCCTTGAGCTCGCGGTGATACTTGGCGAGCACCGGTTCGAGAGGCGTAAACGGCTCGCCGATGCCGGGTGTCAGGCAGGTGGCGTGGCCTCCGGCTCGGGCGCAGGACTCGCGCAGCCGCTCGCCATCGATCTCGCTCTTCAGCCAGCGCTGGCTGCCGGCCCAGTCGTGCAGGACATCGTTTTCGGCGCTGCCGGGCAGTTCGAGGGGCGGCGTATTGGTCGGCAGCGACAGGCGCCAGAGTGGGCGCGGATCGTCGCTGAAGAACGTCAGACGCAGTTCACGCAGGTCGGTCCAGAAGCCAGCGTCAAGCTCGTCACCACCGATCGACTGGCGGGTCGCCGTCACCGAACTCGGTCCTCCTTCGAGACGCAGGTGCAGCCCACCATCGAGCCAGGCCGCGGCGGTGATCGGCAGTGGCTTGCGGCCCCATTCGGCGAGGCGCGTCATGGCATCCTGGCGGGTCGTCTCCAGGCGCAGGCTGGCCTGGGAGCCGGGCTTTGGCAGTACCTTGAGCGATACCTCGGTGATGAGACCGAGGGTGCCCTGGGCAGCCACCATCAGCCGCGACAGATCGTAGCCGGCGACATTCTTCATCACTTCGCCGCCGAAGCGTTGCTCCTGGCCGCGGTGGTCCAGCACACGCATGCCGAGGACGAAGTCGCGCACTGCGCCGACCCAGGGGCGACGCGGGCCGGACAGGCCGGTGGCGATCATGCCACCGACCGTGGCCCGGGGGCCGAAGTGAGGGGGTTCGAAGGGCAACATCTGGCCCTGGGCGTCGAGGAGTGCCTCGAGCTCCGCGAGTGGGGTTCCGGTGCGCACCGAAACGATCAGCTCGACCGGGTCGTAGCTGGTGATGCCGCGGTGCTCGCTGACGTCAAGGGTTTCGCCCTGGACCTTGCGACCGTAAAACGTCTTGCTGGACCCGCCCTCGATGCGCAGCGGGGTGCCGGCGGCGTTCGCCGCGGCGATGCGGGTGGCGAGTGACGCCAGAGCATCGTGGCTGTGGATGGCGGTGGTATCGACCATGGGCATTCGTTCAGACCTCAGAAGCGTGGCAGTTCCGGGTGCGGCAGCTCGTTGTTGTGCACATGCATGGCGCCGAACTCGGCGCAGCGGGCGAGCGTGGGGATGTTCTTCCCCGGATTGAGCAGACCGTCGGGATCGAAGGCGGCCTTCACGGCGTGGAAGGCGCTGATCTCCACGCTGCCAAACTGGGCGCACATCTGGTTGATCTTCTCGCGGCCGACGCCGTGTTCGCCGGTGATCGAGCCGCCGGCCTCGACGCATAGCTCGAGGATCTTGCCGCCCAGCGCTTCTGCCGTCTCGAGCTCGCCTTCACGGTTGGCATCGAACAGGATCAGCGGATGCATATTGCCGTCACCGGCGTGAAAGACGTTGGCGACGCGCAGTCCGTAGTGCTCGGACAGGTCGCTGATGCCCTTGAGCACACGCGGCAGCTCACGGCGCGGGATGGTCCCGTCCATGCAGTAGTAGTCCGGCGACATGCGTCCGACGGCAGGGAAGGCGTTCTTGCGGCCGGCCCAGAACATGGCGCGCTCGGTTTCGTCACGGGCGAGCCGGATATCGGTGGCACCGGCGGTCTCGAGGACCCCGCGCACCGTGGCGATATCGTCATCGACGTCGGCCTCGACGCCGTCGAGTTCGCACAGCAGGATCGCTTCGGCCTCGACCGGGTAACCGGCATGAATGAAGTCCTCGGCGGCGCGGATCGCCAGGTTATCCATCATTTCCAGGCCACCGGGGATGATGCCGGCGGCGATGATATCGCCAACGGCGGCGCCGGCCTTCTCGACGTCGTCGAAGCTGGCCATCAACACCTTGGCGGTCTCGGGCTTTGGCAGCAGCTTGACGGTGACTTCGGTCACCACGCCGAGCATGCCTTCGGACCCGGTGAACAGCGCCAACAGGTCGAAGCCGGGACTATCGAAGGCCTCCGAGCCTAGCGTCATGCGCTCGCCCTCGATGGTCATCACCTCCACCTTAAGGACGTTGTGCACCGTCAGGCCGTACTTGAGGCAGTGCACGCCGCCGGCGTTCTCGGCGACGTTGCCGCCGATGGAGCAGGCGATCTGGGACGAGGGGTCCGGGGCATAGTAGAGCCCATAGGGCGAGACCGCTTCGGAGATCGCCAGGTTGCGCACCCCGGGCTGGACACGGGCGATGCGCGCGTCGGCATCGATGTCGAGGATGCGGTTGAAGCGGGACATTACCAGCAGGACGCCCTGTTCCAGCGGCAGGGCACCGCCGGAAAGACCGGTACCGGCACCGCGGGTGACCACGGGAACCTTTAACTCGCGGCAGCGTTTGAGGATTGCCTCGACCTGTTCGAGGGTCTGCGGCAGAGCCACCAGCATGGGCACGACGCGGTAGGCCGCGAGCCCGTCACATTCGAACGGGCGCAGGTCCTCCTCGCGATGCAGCAGGGTCAGCTCCGGCACGGCCCGGGTCAGGTCGGCGAGTACCTCGGCCTTGTCGCGGTGGGGCAAGGCGCCGTCCAGGCGTTCGTCGTAGAGGATGTTCATGGCTCTTCCTCGGCCTTCTAGTCTCGGCGTCGCGGTGTGCGACGTTGTCGGTGGAGCGTTGTTCTTGGCTCCGGTCTTGGCACCGGTCTTGTCGCCGGTCTCGTCATCGCCGATGTCGACCTCGAGCTGCTGTCCTCGAATTGCTGTCGACGCAGCGTCGGTGGCCACCTTCAGCGGGCAGTTACCGATCTGGTCGGCGTCGCGGTCTTTGCACCACGACATCGTCGGCGATTTTTCAGGCGTTCAATCTGTGACTTATTGACGTGCCTGTCCAGTCTTTGGTTTGCTGGTCTGACCAGTTATTTGTGTCGCGACACCTGGCCCGGTATCCCGGTACTCATGGCGTCGTTCCGTGCTACGCATCCGTTGGCGGATCACGGTGGTGGCGACGCTTGTCGCGACGGTTGTCGCGATAGTTGTCGCGATAGTTGTCGAGATGGGGGCTGAGCGAGATGGGGGCTGAGCGAGATTGGGGTTGAGATAGCCCCGCTCAAGGCGTCCCGGCTGGCCCCAACGCGTCTCGGCTTCGGGGCTCGGCTTGGACACTCGTACGCTCTGCCCGGGGTTCTGCTCGGGTGCTAGTGCGCTCTGCTCGGGGCCTTACAGAGTTTTACTCTAGTTCCCGGCGACGTTTGCTGCTCATGGAGAACCTCCCTATGCGCGATACAGAAGAACCCTTGAGACCTGCCAGCACGCCGGACGCCATCGCCGCACGGCTCGAGACGCTGATCCTCGATGGGGTCTTTCGTCCCGGTCAGTTGCTGCCGTCGGAGCGGCGCCTGTGCGAGCGGCTTGGCGTGGCACGTTCTTCGTTGCGTGAGGCGCTGGGGTCGCTGCGCAGCAAAGGCATCATCGTCACCCGACAGGGGCGCGGCTCCGAGGTGGCCCCGCTGGTCGAGGCTCCCCACGCCACGCCGTTGATGCACCTGTTTCGTGAGCACCCGCGCACCCTTTATGACCTGCTGGAAGTTCGGGCCTTGCTGGAGGGCGAGTCGGCGCACCTGGCCGCGAGTCGCGGGACCGCTTCGGATCGCGTGCTGATCACCCGCCGCTACCGCGAAATGGCCGATTACGTGGAGCACGCCGAGCAGATCGATGTCGAGCGCCTGGCGCGTCACGATCATGCCTTTCACCTGGCGGTGTGCCAGGCATCGCATAATCCGGTGCTGATGCACACCTTGCAGAGCCTGACCGACCTGCTGCTGAGTTCGGTGTTTGCCTCGGTCAAGCACCTCTACCATCGGCCCGACGCCCGGGACATGATCAATCGCCAGCACGCGCGATTGCACCGAGCGGTGGTGGAAGGCAAGCCGCAGTTGGCGCGCAAGGTCGCCCTGGAGCACCTGTCGACCATCGGCGCGATGCTGCGCGAGATTGACGCAGAGGGTGAGCGTCTCGAGCGCGCGGCCATGCGCCTGGAAGACTGGTGAGTCAGTGTGTCGTCACGCGGCCATGCGTCTGGACGACGGGTGAGTCAGTGTGTCGTCACGCGGCGATGCGCCTGGAAGACGGGTGAGTCAGTGTGTCGTCACGCGGCCATGCGTCTGGAAGACGGGTGAGTCAGTGTGTCGTCACGCGGCCATGCGTCTGGAAAACGGGTGAGTCAGTGTGTAGTCACGCGGCCATGCGTCTGGAAGACGGGTGAGTCAGGGTGTCGTCACGCGGCCATGCGCCTGGAAGACCGGTGAGTCGGTGTGTCGTCACGCGGCCATGCGGCGTGACTGGAGGAGCTGGCCGCCAAACGTCAACGACGAGCCGGCACCGGGAAACGTGGTCAGGGCAACAGGCAGGCGATCGAGCGTGGCGTCTCGATGGGGGAAGGCAAGAGGCCAGGGGCTTTCGCCCCTGGCCTCTTGGATTGGCGCTTTCACCAAGTTGCGTGATCAGGCGCGTGATTCCAGTGACGTAAGGCCAGGCGTGCTGCCGGTGAGCCGTTCCGGATACTCGGGCTCGTCGACGCCGAAGATGCCTCCGCTCAAACGGCGCACCCGCTTCATGAACAAGGCGATACACAGCACGGTGCCGAGCGCCGCCACCACGTAGCTGAGCTGCAGCGACAGGCCAAAGCCGATCGGCGCGTAGGCCAGGTAGGTGAAGGTCGCCATGGTCATGAACACGGCCGGAATCGAGGTGATCACGTGCGGCTTGCGTGAGAGCACGAGGTACATGGTTGCGACCCACAGGGCGATGACCGCGGTGGTCTGGTTGGCCCAGGAAAAATAGCGCCACAGCAGCGTGAAGTCGATCTTGGTCAGGGCGAAGGAGGCGACGAACAGCGGTGCGGCTATCCAAATCCGCCGCATCAGCGGACGCTGATCGACCTTGATGTAATCGGCGATGATCATGCGGGCACTGCGGAAGGCGGTATCACCCGAGGTGATTGGCAACACAATGACACCGAGCACCGCCAGGGTGCCACCGATGGCGCCCAGCATGGCGGTGGAGACCTCGCTGACCACGGCGGCCGGGCCGCCGGCGGCCAGCACGTCAGACAGGCTGTTGTCGCCGTGGAACATGCTCATCGCTGCGGCGGCCCAGATCATGGCGATGACGCCTTCGGCGATCATCATGCCGTAGAAGATCTTGCGCCCGTTGCCTTCGTTCTCCGTCGTGCGTGAGATGATCGGCGTCTGGGTGGCGTGAAACCCCGACAGGGCACCGCAGGAAATGGTCAGGAACAGCAGCGGGAAGATGGGAGCGCCTTCCGGATGCATGTTCTCGAACGACAGCTCTGGAATGGGGGCGCCGGTCACGACCAGGCCGATGCCGATACCCGCCGCGCTGATCAATAGCAAGGCGCCGAAATAGGGATAGATACGGCCGATGATCTTGTCGATGGGCAGCAGGGTCGCCAACAGGTAATAGGCGAAGATGGCGAGGATGATCGGTATCACCGGCAGGCTGGTCATGTTGGCCAGCAGCGCCGCGGGGGAGGTCACGAACACGGTGCCGACCAGCAGCAGCAGCAGGATGGCGAAGCCGTTGACCACGTGCTTCATCGTCTTGCCGAGAAACTTCCCGGCGAGCTGGGGCAGGTGGGCGCCATGGTTGCGAATCGAGATCATGCCGGTCAGGTAGTCGTGTACGGCGCCGGCGAAGATGCAGCCGATCACGATCCAGACGAAGGCCACCGGACCATAGAGCGCGCCGAGAATGGGCCCGAAAATAGGTCCGACACCGGCAATGTTCAACAATTGAATCAGCGAGTTGCGCGTGGTGTTCATCGGCAGATAGTCGATGTCGTCGCGCAGGGTGAAGGCCGGGGTCTGGCGTTTGCGGTTGGCGACGAAAACCCGTTCGACGAACTTGCCGTAGGTGAAGTACCCGACGATAAGCACAACGATGGAAAGAATGAACGTCAGCACTGTGACCTCCTTGTGGGCGGCTGGATCATTAGTGCAGCAGCAGTCAGGTGGCGCCCCAGGCGCGGGGACGACAGCGACCGACTGCGAGGTGGCAGGGGAGTTTTCCTCACGCCGTGGCGTGCCGAGGAGGCCAGGTTGGAGGAACCGGGCAAGCGGACGCCCCACGTACTGCGGGTGCGTTTTTCCCATATAGCAGGGAGGAACTCAAGCTGTCGTTAGTCGGAAGCGAACGCTAGGGCACGGAATTGGGAGTAGAGGGCACGGAATTGGGAGAGAGGGCACGGAATTGGGAGAGAGGGCACGGAATTGGGAGAGAGGGCACGGAATTGGGAGTAGAGGGCACGGAATTGGGAGTAGAGGGCACGGAACTGGGAGAGAGGGCACGGTATTGGGAGAGAGGGCACGGTATTGGGAGAGAGGGCACGGTATTGGGAGAGAGGGCACGGTATTGGGCGAGAGACACCGAGCAGGGAAGGGGGCCCCACCACCGCGGCGCCAAAGCCCTGGCCTCTTGCCTGGGGTGACCCCGAGAGTTGGGGGAGATGGCGTGAGACACGAGGCCGTGGCGGGGCGTCGTCATCGGTGGTGATCGATGCTGCCGGGCGTCTGCCCGGCAGCTCAGGAGCCCGAGGCGGTGGCGACGTCCTCGTCGATGATGCCGGAAACGGCGGCCACCTCGAGCTTGTGACTCAGGTGCGCGCGCAGAATGTCGCCCAAGCGCTTGCCATCGCGGGCATCGATGGCCTCGAGCATGGCCTCGTGATCGGCCACCGCCTTGGCCCAGTTGGCCTGGCCCATCTCGACACTGTAGCGGACGCGCTTCACTCGCTGGCTAAGGTTGTTGTACATCTCGATCAGCACCTCGTTGTCGGAGGCGGCGAGAATGCGTTCGTGGATCTGCTGGTTGACCTCGAAGTAGGGCGTGAGCTCCTTGCGCTGATAGTGCTGAAGCATGCGCGTGTGAAGGGCTCGAATCTCGGCCACGTCCTTGTCGCTGATGTTCTGACAGGCGAGTTCTCCGGACAGTCCTTCGAGAGCGCCCATCACGTCGTAGGTGTTCTTTACCCCGAGGCGAGTGAGGCGGACCACTCGTGAGCCCCGGTTGGGCAGGTTCTCGACCAGGCCTTCCGAGGTCAGCACCTTGAGCGCTTCGCGTAGCGGCGTGCGCGACACGCCAAAGCGTTCACACAGCGCCTTCTCGGCGATCTTTTCTCCTGGTAGCAGACTGCCCTGCTCGATCAGGTCCCGGACCCTGTCGGCCACTTCCAGGTACAGGCTGCGCGGCTGAATCTTTTCCATGTCAGGCTTCCTGAAATCATCATGATGCGCCACGTCACCGAGCCCGCCAGGGCCCCGTAGTCGACGGCTCAACCTTGCCCCAAGTCGCGGGGACGAACAAGTTGCGTCTTGACGTCTTCGGTTAGAAGGTATTATGAATTCATAATTATAGCAATCGGGCAGACCGCCTGATTGCCACGCTGCCGAGATCCTCCTCACTCGCGATCCGTCGGTCGTGGAGGTTGCCGGATACCCGCTCGACGCTTGAGTGTCGGTGCCGGGAAAACCTCGATTCACAGGCCCGCTGCGGTGATTCGGCAGAGGAGCCTGCAACGCTCATCATCACCTTTGCCACCAAGGAGCCACTCATGGCCGCTAATGTCTTTCTTGCCCAGTTCCTGATCACCCGTCAGCAGGCCAGAACCATGCTCGATGCCACCTTCGCCACCGCCCGCGAGCGAGACATGGCGCCGCTTACCGCGGTGGTACTCGATGGCGGAGGTCATCCCATTATCGTGGAACGTGAGGATGGCTGCAGCCCTTTGCGCTCGGCGGTGGCCACTGGCAAGGCCTATGCGGCACTTGGCATCGGTGTCTCCAGCGGCACCACCGGCGAGCGCAACGCCGAGCGTCCCGCCTTTCTGGCCGCGGTGGCCGATGCCGCCCAGGGCCGCTTCATTCCCGTGGCAGGGGGGGTGCTCATTCTCGATGACGAGCGGCGTGTCATTGGAGCGCTAGGGGTCAGCGGTGCCTCGTCTCAGGAGGACCAGGATGCCGCGATGGCCGGCATCGAGGCCGCAGGCTTCGCGGCGGGACTGCGTCCTTGAGCGCTTCCTGGGAATCGCCCTTGCCGAGAACTCTCGACAGCGCTCCGTGAGCGACCTTGGGTCTTCGCCAAGCCCTATCCTGGGACGCTCCAGCCATATGCACGCCAGGCGAGCTTTCGGGCTCGCTTTTTTGATGCGTCCGGCGTCGTACCCGGTGGAGTTTTGGCATGACGTTGGCGCCTGTAATGCCGGAGTCGAGGCATCAAATTTTCAGTAGGATTTTGAAAATAAAGAAATTTTATCGCGACGATGCGTGTGCTTGAACGACAAAAGTATAATACCTAATTTTGAATTATGTATCCATATTTCAAGACGACCGGATCGACGAGGCTTGGGCAGCGGTGAGTCATGACGCTGACAACCTCCGTGCCGTCCGCCTAGTCGCCACGTCGAGGCCTCGGGCGACCCGTGAGATAGATGCCCCGTCGGGGCAAGGGTGGCCAGGATCAGCGCCACCGATCGACGAGCGGTCTGGAGGGGGTAACGGGCCCAGTCGCCAGTCGCCAGCCGGATGGCGGCCGGAAAGAAGCCCGGTGCCGAGTCGTTCGACCAGGATCTACCACGAGCAACAACAACAATGTTGGAGAGAAGGTTATGAAACTGCTGAAGACCGTACTGGCCGTATCCGCACTCGCCATGGGCATCGGTAGCGCCCAGGCAGATGAGGTGCAGATCAAGTTCGGCCACGTGGGTGGCCCGGGCTCGCTGTTCGAGAAGACCGCCAACGAATTCGCTCGACTCGCCAATGAGCGGCTGGAAGGCGAGGCCGAGGTGGTGACCTATGGCTCTAGCCAGCTGGGCTCCGACGAGCAGATGCTCAACAAGCTCAAGCTCGGGACTCTCGATCTGGCGCTGCCGTCCTCGGTGATGAGCAGTGTGGCGCCGGAGTTCTCGCTATTCGAAATGCCCTACCTGATCGAGGACCGCGAACACCTGGTGCGGGTGCGCGACGAGGTGCTGCGTGACGTGCTCTATCGCGCCGCCGAGAACAAGAACTATCGCATCATCGGCATCTGGGAGAACGGCTTCCGCCAGATCACCAACAACGAGCATCCGATCGTGGTGCCTGACGACCTGGATGGCATCAAGCTGCGCACCCCCAATGGCGTGTGGCGGGTAGAAATGTTCAAGAGCTACGGCGCCTCGCCGGCCCCGATGGCCCTGTCCGAGGCCTTCGTTGCTCTGCAGACCGGGGCGATGGATGGCCAGGAAAACCCGCTGGTGCAGATCTATTCCCAGCGCTTCCAGGAAGTGCAGGACTATCTGTCGCTCTCTAATCACGTCTACACCCCGGCCTATGTGCTGGCGGGGGCCAGCTGGAATCGCCTGCCCGAGCACGTCCGTGAGGTGCTGACCGACACCGCCGAGGAAGTCGAGGCCTTTGCCCTGGCACAAGGCGCCGAGCTTGATGCCAGCCTGGTCGCCACTTTTGAGGAGGAGGGCATGGAGGTCAACGAGGTGGACACCGCAGCCTTCGTCGAGGGCTCACGTGGCATCTACGAGAAGTTCGCCGCCGAGGTCGAGGGAGGTGAGGAGCTGCTGTCCCGCGTCGATGCGCTGCGCGAGTAACGCTTACGTCAGTCACTCCTCAACAGCGGTCCTCGGCCGGCAATCGTCGGCCGGGGGCGGCTACCACCTCAGGGAGGTGCTTTCCGTGTCGCTCAACGCCTTTTCCTCGGCTTACCAGAAGTGTCTGGAGGTCATTGTCTTTCTCAATGTGCTGGCGCTGACCCTGGTGGTCACCGTGGGGTTCGTGTCACGCCTGGCCGGTTCGCCGTTCAGTTGGTACGACGAAGTGGCCTCCATCGGCCTGGCCTGGTTGACCTATTACGGGGCCGCGCTGGCCGCGCTCAAGGGTGCGCACATCGCCTGTCCCAGCGTTATCAACATGGTTCCGCCCAAGATTCGCCTGCCCATCGCGCTGCTCGCCGAGGCCATCACGATCGGCTTCTTCGTGCTGCTCGGCATCACCGGCTATCAGGTGGTGCAGATCCTCGAAGGCTCGACCCTGGTCAGCCTGCCGAGCGTCTCGGTGCAGCTGTCGCAGTCGGTGATTCCGATCGGTGCGGCGCTGTTCATTCTGGCCCAGCTGCTGCGTTTGCCTGAAGTGATCAAGAGCGCCAAAGGCGCTGGCTTCATTGATCACGAGTTGGAAGAGGCCGGCATCGTGGCCGATGACGTACGCACAGACGACGCCCCGACACCCCATCGGGCCGGCTAGCCAGGAGACGCTTCATGATCATTGCATCCATGTTCTTCGGTCTTATCGGGCTGATTCTGATCAACGTGCCCGTGGCCATTGCCCTTGGCCTCGTCGGCGCCTTGGCCACGGTGGCGAGTTACGGCACGCTCGCCCTGCCCAATGTGGGCATGGTGATGTTCGACGGCGCTACCAAGTTTCCGTTGATCGCCATTCCGCTGTTCATCCTGGCCGGCGCCATCATGAACGCATCGAGCATCTCGCGCCGCTTGATCGATCTGGCCTCTGCCATGGTCGGCTTCATCAAGGGCGGGCTCGCCATGGTCACCATCGGCGCCTCGATCTTCTTCGCCGAAATCTCTGGCTCGGCGGTGGCGGGCGTCTCGGCCATCGGCAGCATCCTGATTCCGGCCATGCGCAAGAAGGGCTACTCGAAGGAGTTCGCCGCGGCCATCTCTTCCTCGGCGGCGAGTCTCGCGATCATTCTGCCGCCGTCCATCCCGATGATCCTCTATGCCGTCATGTCGGGTGAGTCGGTGGTCAAGATGTTCGTCGCCGGCATCTTCCCGGGGCTGCTCGGCGCCTTCGGCCTGGCCTGCATGTGCTATTACCTGGCGCGCCGCCATAACCTGCCGGCCGAGGAAAGCTTCCAGGTATCGCGGCTGTGGAAGGCCTTCAAGGGCGCGATCTGGGCACTGCTGATCCCGGTCATCATCCTCGGTGGCATCTTCGGCGGCATCGTTACCGCTACCGAAGGCGCGGCACTGGCGGTGGTGGTGGCGATCTTCATCAGCGCGGTCGTCTATCGCGAATTCAGCCTGAAGATCTTCTACAAGGCCTGCCTCGATGCCGGGGTACAGACCGCGGTGGTGATGTTACTGGTGGCAAGCTCGGCGGTGGTGGGGCTCTACCTCACCGAGACGCAGATCCCCCAGCAGCTGGCCAACTCGATCGCCGCGATGACCGACAACAAGTACGTGGTGCTGGCGCTGCTCAACGTGATCTTCCTGGTGCTGGGGATCTTCCTGCACTCGGCCGCCGCGATCATCTTGGTGGTGCCCATCGTGCTGCCGCTGATCACCGCCGTCGGCATCGATCCCCTGCACTTCGGCCTGATCGTCACGCTGAACCTGGCCATCGGCCAACAGACCCCGCCGGTGGCGAGCGTACTGATCGCGTCCTGCTCCATCGCCAAGTCCGATATCTGGGCCACATCGCGCACCAACCTGTGGTTCCTGGCGGTGCTGTTCGTGATCCTGATCATCAATACCTATGTGCCGGCCGTCGCGCTTGCCCTGGTGAACCTGATCTACGGCGCCTGAGCGCCGTGAGCCTGAGGAGAGAGTCATGACCCAGTCAGATCCCGGCGCGGTGCATCTGAGCAAGCAGGCAGGCGTCGCCTGGCTGACCTTCGATCGCACGGCCAGCCGTAACGCCATGACCTGGGAGATGTACGACCAGCTCGAGGCGCACTGCGAGGCCCTGGAGCAGGACCCCGAGGTGGTAGCGGTCGTGATGCGCGGTGCCGGTGGTGAGGCGTTTGTGGCCGGCACCGACATCAAGCAGTTCGCGCGCTTTGAAAGCGGCGACGATGCCATCGATTACGAACGCCGCATCGATCGCGTGGTAGGCCGGGTGGAGCGCCTTCCCAAGCCGACCTTCGCCTTGCTTGAGGGCTTCTGCGTCGGCGGTGGGGCCGCCATCGCCCTGGCCTGCGATTTTCGCATCGCCACGCCGTCGCTGAAGTTCGGTATCCCCATCGCCAAGACCCTCGGCAACTGCCTGTCGGTGACCAATGTCGCGCGCCTCGTGGATTACGCGGGGCCGGCGAGGGCCAAGCAGGTGCTGATGGCTGGCGAGCTGGTGCGCGCCGATGAGGCACTGGCCACGGGGCTGGTCGGTGAACTGGTGGAGGCCGACGCCATCGAGGCGCGGGTCGCCGAGCAGGCCGCCGCCTTTCGTGAGCGGGCGCCGCTCACCGTGCGGGCCGCCAAGGAAGTCATCCAGCGGGTGCTCGACGAGCGCCGTCCGGCGAGCGACGCCAGCGATGACTGGATCGCCGCCTGCTACACCAGCGACGACTTCAAGGCTGCGGTCGACAAGTTCGTCAACAAGACGCCCTTTAGCTGGCGCGGACACTGAACGCGGATCAGGCACGTCGGTGGTCGATCAGCGGCCGCCGACACGCCAGGAGAACACGACGATGCTGCCATTAGAAGGAATCAAGGTACTGGATGTCTCGCAGATCATGGCGGGGCCCTATTGCACCATGGTGCTCGGCGACATGGGCGCCGAGGTGATCAAGGTCGAGAAGGCCAACGGTGGCGATGACAGCCGCCAGATGGGCCCCTACGTCAACGACGAGTCGACCTGTTTCGCCCAGATAAACCGCAACAAGAAGAGCATCTCGCTCAATCTCAAGCACGAAAAGGGCCGCGAGATCTTCTATCGACTGGCCCGCGAGGCCGACGTCATCGTCGAGAACTATCGCCCCGGGGTGACCCAGTCGCTTGCCATCGACTACCCGAGCATCAAGGCGATCAATCCGGGGATCATCTACTGCTCGATTTCGGGCTATGGCCAGACCGGTCCTTCGCGTCACAAGGGGGGCTTCGATCTGGTCGCCCAGGGCATGAGCGGACTGATGTCGATGACCGGGGAGAAGGGGCGGCGTCCGCTCAAGACCGGCGTCGCCGTCTACGACATCGGCGCCGGCATCACCGCCATCTACTCGATCCTGGCGGCCTACATCCATCGCCAGAACAGCGGTGAAGGCCAGCATCTGGACATCGCCATCGCCGAATGTGGGTTGCCCTGGTTCACCTGGGAGGCGGCGGCCTACTTCTCCGAGGGCCGCGTGCCCGAGGCCACTGGCTGGCGCCACCGCGTCTCGGCACCGTACCAGGCGATGAAGGTGCGCGACGGTTTCATGATGCTCGGCTGCGCCAATCAACGCACCTGGGAGCGCTTCTGCCAGGACGTGATCGCACGGCCTGAATTGATGGAAGACGAGCGTTTTCGCACCAACCTGGATCGCGGACGCAACGTCGAGGAACTCGAGGTCGTGCTCGAGGAGATTCTCGTCGGCGGCGACCGCGAACATTGGCTGGCGCTGTGCGATGAGGCGGGCGTTCCGGCGGGGCCGATCAATGACTTCGCCCAGGCCATGGACGATGAGCACTATCTGGCCAGGGGCATGGTCCAGGAGCTCGACCATCCCTCCATGGGGGCGATGAAGACGCTCGGCTTCCCGACCAAGTTTTCCGCCACGCCGCTTGAGATTCGTCGCCCGGCGCCGTTGTTTGCCCAGCACACCGATGAGGTGCTGGAAGGCTTCGGGCTCGGGGAAGGTGAGCGCGAGACGCTGCGCCGCGAGGGCGTGATCCGCTGAGCGGATCTTGACCGTATTTTCTACTATTCCCGCTTCGACGCCGCCCCAAACCGCCTGGCTGGGTGTGTCGCGGCGCCCCTTGAGGACTCGATATGCTGAATCTCGATTTTCACCCCACCGGCCGTCATTTCCTGCAGATTCCCGGCCCCTCGCCGGTGCCGGATCGCATCCTGCGCGCCATGAGCCTGCCCACCATCGACCACCGAGGCCCGGAGTTCGGGGCCCTGGGGCGAGAACTTTTGTCCAAGATCCAGCGGGTGTTCAAGACCGCTGCCCCCGTGATCATCTATCCGGCCTCCGGGACTGGTGCCTGGGAGGCGGCGCTGGCCAATACGCTGTCGCCGGGCGATGGCGTGCTGATGTTCGAGACCGGACACTTCGCCACCCTATGGCACAAGATGGCACTCAGGCTCGGCGTTAAGCCCGAGTTCATCGGCCTGCCAGGCGATGAGGGTTGGCGTCAGGGGGTGCAGGCGGACATGATCGAGGCGCGCCTGAAGGAAGACACCGAGCATCGCCTGAAGGCGGTGTGCGTGGTACACAACGAGACCTCCACCGGGGTGACCAGTGATATTGCCGCGGTGCGCCGGGCCATCGATGCGGCGGGGCATCCGGCATTGTTGATGGTGGATACCATCTCGGGGCTTGCCAGTGCCGATTATCGCCACGATGACTGGGGCGTGGACGTGACCATTTCCGGCTCCCAGAAGGGCCTGATGCTACCGCCTGGCATCAGCTTCAATGCGCTGTCCGACAAGGCCATTGCCGTCAGTCGCGAGGCGTGCTTGCCGAAGAGCTTTTGGGCCTGGGACGAGATTCTCGCTGCCAATACCAACGGCTACTGGCCCTATACCCCCAACACCAATCTGCTCTATGGCCTCAATGAAGCGTTGGACATGCTGCTCGAGGAAGGACTCGACAACGTCTTCGCCCGCCATCAGCGCTGGGCGGCCGGGGTACGCGCGGCCGTTGACGCCTGGGGGCTCGAGATCCAATGCCAGGATCCTGCCGTCTACTCGCCGGTGCTCACCGGGGTGGTGCTGCCCGATGGCGTCGATGCCGACGCCGTGCGCGAATTGATTTACCAGCGCTTCGATCTATCGCTGGGTATGGGCCTTGGCAAGGCCAAGGGGCGCATGTTTCGCATCGGACACCTCGGTGACTGCAACGACCTGACCCTGATGGCGACGCTGGCCGGCTGCGAGATGGGCCTCGAGCTTTGCGGGGTGTCGCTGAAGGCCAGCGGCGTCAAGGCCGCCATGGACTACTTCGCCGCTCATCCCCCCGCGCACCTGACTCGGTTGGCCGATGCCTGAACCGGCGTTGGCGTGCCTGTTCACGCCGCCGTTTCATACAGCCGCTTCACGCAGCCCCCGCGCATTGCTGATGCGCGGTCGTGGCGTCGATCGAGGATCTGGACTGTGACTGACACTGAGAGGAGTGGGCGATGACCTCCCTGACTCAACCTGGCCGGGACGCCCGTGTGCGACCGGTGACCGAACTGGCGACGCGGCTGCGTCGAGAACTCGAGGGCGAGGTGCTGTTCGATGAGGCCTCTCGCGGTCGTTACGCAACCGATGCCTCGATCTATCAGGTCACGCCGGTCGGTGTGGTGATTCCGCGCCATCAGGACGACCTGGCCCTGGCGCTGGATATTGCCCGCGACCAGGGGGTCGCGGTGCTGCCACGGGGCGGCGGCACCAGCCAGTGTGGCCAGACCGTGGGCGAGGCACTGGTCATCGACACCAGCCGTCATCTGAATGCCGTCGTCGAGTTCGACAAACAGGCCCGTACCGTGGTGGTGGAGCCCGGCATCGTGCTCGACCACCTGAATGCCTGGCTCAAGCCCCATGGGCTCTGGTACCCGGTGGATGTCTCGACCAGTGCCCAGTGCACTCTGGGGGGCATGGCCGGCAACAATTCCTGCGGTTCGCGCTCTATTGCCTACGGCAACATGGTGCATAACGTTGCCGCCATCGATGCGCTGCTGGCCGATGGCCGCGAGGCTCGCTTTGGTCGCATGGACGAGTTGACCACTGCCTCGCCGCTGTTCGAGCTGGCCGGCCGTGTGCGAGCCATTGCCGAGCGCGAGAACTCGCGTATTCGCGAGCACTTTCCCAAGGTCCTCAGGCGGGTGGCGGGCTATAACCTTGATCTCTTCGACTGTCAGAACCCACAGCCTTACGAGGCCGATGGCGTCGCCAATCTGGCCCACCTGCTGGTCGGCTCCGAGGGCTCGCTGGCGCTCACCCGGCGCCTGACCCTGAAGCTTTCCCCGCTGCCCGAGCACAAGGTGCTAGGGGTGGTGAACTTTCCCACTTTTTATCAGGCCATGGACCTGACCCAGCACATCGTAGCCTTGTCGCCCACGGCCGTGGAGCTTGTCGACCACACCATGATCGCCTTGTCGCTGGAAAACCCAGCGTTCGCCCCGGTCATCAAGAAGGCGCTGATCGGCAAGCCCGAAGCGGTGCTGCTGGTGGAGTTCGCCGGTCACGATCGTGACGCCTTGCTTAAGGACCTGGCTCGTCTCAACCAGTTGCTGGGAGATCTGGGGTTGCCCGACGCCGTGGTCGACATGCCCGACGCCAAGGCCCAGAAGGCGCTATGGGACGTACGCAAGGCCGGGCTCAATATCATGATGAGCATGAAGGGCGACGGTAAGCCGGTGTCCTTTATCGAGGACTGCGCGGTACCGCTCGAGCACTTGGCCGAGTACACCGACAAGTTGACCCAGATGTTCCATCACCATGGCACCGAGGGCACCTGGTATGCCCACGCCAGCGTCGGCACCCTGCACGTGCGACCTATCCTCGATATGCGGCGTGGGGGCGCCACCAAGATGCGGGCCATCGCCGAGGAGGCCGCAGCCCTGGTGCGTGAGTACAAGGGCGCCTATTCCGGCGAGCATGGCGACGGCATCTGTCGTGGCGAGTGGGTGGCCTGGCAGTTCGGGAGTGAACTCAATGATGCCTTCCGCGAGATCAAGGGACTCTTCGACCCGACGAATCTGATGAACCCGGGCAAGATCGTCGATACGCCGAAGATGGATGACGATCGGCTGTTCCGGTTCTCCAGCGACTACCAGCGTATTGCTCTGACGCCGGTACTCGACTGGTCGCCCTGGAACGTCGAGCGCGATCCCTTGAGCGGCGATCAGAGTCCCCCCGGTAGCGGCAGCGACGTGACCGGGGGCCTCGCCAGCGCGGTGGAGATGTGCAACAACAACGGCCATTGCCGCAAGTTTGATGCCGGCACCATGTGCCCGAGCTACCGCATCAGCGGCGATGAGAAGCACCTGACCCGGGGGCGGGCCAACACATTGCGCCTGGTACTTTCCGGGCAATTGGGCAGCGATGGCCTGGCCAGCGACGAGGTCAAGGAGACACTGGACCTTTGCGTCTCGTGCAAGGGCTGCAAGCGTGATTGCCCCACCGGCGTCGATATGGCGCGTATCAAGATCGAGGCCCGGGCGGCCCGTGTCGAGCGTGATGGCATCGCGCTGCGCGAGCGGCTGATCGCCGACATGCCGCGCATGGCCCCGGTATTGAAGCGTCTGGCGCCGCTGACCCGGACACTGGAGCGTGCGCCCTGGTTGGCGGGGCGGGTCAAGCGGGCGCTGGGCCTCGCCGAGGCCAGGTCGCTGCCTGTGTTCGGGGGCGACTATACCGCCTCGCAGCCGAGCCGCCTGTCCGCCGAGCACCGCGAGAACGCCGCTGACACCGGAGAGTTGGGCGAGGTGGTGCTGTTCGTCGATACCTTCAACAACTACATGGAGGCCGATAACGCCGAGGCGGCTCATCGAGTGCTGACCGCGGCGGGCTATCGCGTGGTGCTGTCACGGCCAGCGGGCGAGCGTCCCCTGTGTTGCGGTCGTACCTATCTCGCCGCAGGCCAGGTAGCGCGGGCCAAGGACGAGGCCCGCCGGACGCTTGATGCGCTGTTGCCCTATGTGGAGCGAGGCGCTGCCGTGGTCGGACTCGAGCCCTCGTGTCTATTGACCCTGCGCGATGAATTTCTGGGCTACGGTTTCGGCGAGTCCGCCACGCGACTGGCCGAGGCGAGCCTGCTGTTCGAGGAGTTCCTGGTGCGCGAGCACGATGCCGGACGCCTGAGGTTGCCCTTGAAGGCGTTGCCCCATTCACGAGCGTTGCTTCACGGTCATTGCCACCAGAAAGCCTTCGATGCGTTGACTCCGGTCCAGCGTGTGTTGGCGTGGATCCCTGATCTTGCGCTCGAGACGATTACCTCGTCGTGCTGTGGCATGGCCGGCAGCTTTGGCTATGAGCGAGAACACTTCGAGGCCTCCATGCAGATGGCAGAGCTTGCGCTGCTGCCCTCGGTTCGTGAGGCCGGTGACGCCCTGATCGTGGCCGATGGCACCAGCTGTCGCCACCAGATCAGGGATGGCGCCTCGCGGGAGGCGCAGCATGTGGCCCGTGTGCTGGCCGACGCCCTGGATACGTAACCTCCTCGCAAGCTGTTTGCCGAGCAGGACTGGCGCTGTGAAAGCCAAGGGTGGCCGTTGGGCACAAGCTGTGGTGGGATAATCCGAGACGTTGATTGGATCGACGTCCAAGGGTGGGGATACCTCGGCATGATGTCCCCATCGTCAGGAAGTCCGGTCGTTGGACGCCGGACGCTGGAGCGGGATAGTGGAAGAGGACTCAGCACATGATCGATTTGCGCAGCGACACCGTCACCCGTCCCACAGAGGCCATGCGCGAGGCCATGGCGATTGCTCCGGTGGGCGATGATGTCTGGGGCGATGACCCGAGCGTTGAGCGCTTCGAGGCCGAACTGGCGGACCGCGCCGGCTTCAGTGCGGCGGCGTTCTTTCCTTCGGGCACCCAGAGCAATCTCACCGCCATGCTGACCCACTGTGGTCGTGGCGACGAGGTGATCCTCGGGCAACGCAGCCACATGTATCGCGACGAGGGTGGCGGCGCCGCGGTGCTTGGCGCCATCCAGCCCCAGCCTCTTGAACAGGATGAGTTCGGACGCATGGCGGTGGAGGATATCGCCGCCGCCATCAAGGGCGATGACATTCATCACGCGCGCACTCGCCTGATCGCGCTGGAGAACACCTTCCAGGGACGCGTGCTGCCGGCGGACTATGTCGAGACGGTGACCGGCCTTGCCGCCGAGCGCGGTCTGGCCTGCCATTTGGATGGGGCACGGCTATTCAATGCCTCGGTGGCCTCGGGGCGCTCCCTGGCCGAGTTGTGCGCGGGGTTCGATTCGGCGTCGTTGTGCTTCTCGAAGGGGTTGGGCGCGCCGGTCGGCTCGTTGCTGGTGGGCGGCGATCGCTTCATCGAACGTGCCAGGCGTTGGCGCAAGACCCTCGGTGGTGGCATGCGTCAGTCCGGCATCCTCGCGGCAGGGTGTCGTCACGCCTTCCATCACCATGTCGAGCGTCTCGCCGATGATCATCGCCATGCCCGGCAGTTGGCCCAGTGGCTGGGCCAGGTCCCGAGCCTGCAGGTCGCCGGGCAGGCGACCAATATGGTGTTTCTCGATGTTCCTGCTCCGCACTGTGGACCGCTGGAGGCGCACCTGGCCGAGCGTGACATCCTGGTGGCGGTGCGGCCTCGCACACGAATGGTGACCCATCTGGATGTGGATGAAGACGCCGTGCGCCGAGTGGCCAGCGAGATCGCGAGCTACTTTCGATGTGTCGAACAGGCATAGCAAGGTCGACCGATCCCTCACAGCGCGCAGCGTGGACTGGGCGTGGCGAATTTGGTTAGGCAACTTTGCGTTTCAGCGTCCACGCTATAGGCAGGTGCCGAGTGCATCTTTGGGTCTGTATCGAGCTGGTCGAGTTTCGGCATCGACTCGGCGGATAACAAGGAACTCGAATTTTCAGGAGCGCGTCATGGCGATCTTCCGTCTGGGCAACCATTCGCCCCATATTCATCGTAGTGTCTTCGTCGCCGAGAGCGCCGAGGTTATCGGTCAGGTCAAGGTGCATGAAGATGCCAGCATCTGGTATCAGGCGGTGCTGCGTGGCGATACGGAATCTCTCTGTATCGGTGAAGGCAGCAATGTTCAGGATGGTGCGGTGTTGCATGCCGATCCCGGGTACCCGCTCCGTGTCGGGGCCGGTGTCACCGTCGGGCACCAGGCCATGCTCCACGGCTGCACGGTGGGGGATGGAACCCTGGTCGGCATTCAGGCGGTGATCCTCAACGGCGCCGTCATCGGCAAGAACTGCCTGGTAGGAGCGGGAGCCTTGGTCAAGGAAAACGCCGAATTCCCGGACAATAGCCTGATCATCGGCTCGCCGGCCAAGGTGATTCGACAGCTCGATGACAAGGCGATTGCCGGGCTCAAGGCAAATGCCGAGGGCTACGTCGATAAGGCCCGCCTGCACAAGACTAGACTCGCCAAGATCGGCTAGTCGGCGAGTTCTTGGCCTGCAGGAGAATAGCCTGCGAGAGAACAGCCAGGAGAGAACAGCCAGGAGAGAACAGCCAGGAGAGAACAGCCAGGAGAGAAAACGGCCGGCTGCATTATCGAGGGCGGCGAGACGATAGCGAGAAGGTGGCAAGCGTCCCGTCAGGCGTCACCAACGAAGGACATGGGTAAAATGCACAGAGGGCAGCATCCACGGATGCCGCCCTCTGTGCTTGTCAGTCGTAAACCCCCTGGCCGCGATACTCCTGACGGCAGCAGCTCCTGCCTTCGTCCGAGCCAGGCCGGCGCTTGGCCAAGAGCCATCGGCGGGGTCTTGACCAAGAGCCATCAGCGGGGTCTTGGCCAAGAGCCATCAGCGGGGTCTTAGCCAAGAGCCATCAGCGGGTCCGAGATGCCCACTACCTGCATCGCCACCAGGCCGATCAGGCCCGCCGCGATCACGTAGTAGAGCGTCGGCAGAATGGTCTTGCGGATGGTGATGCCCTCGCGACCCAGCAGGCCAACGGTTGCCGATGCTGCGACCACGTTGTGGATCGCGATCATGTTGCCGGCAGCGGCGCCGACGGCCTGGAGAGCGACCATCAGGGCCGTCGACACGCCGAGCTGTTGGGCGACGTTGAACTGGAAGTCCGACAGCATCAGGTTGGACACGGTATTGGAACCGGCGATGAAGGCCCCCAAGGCACCGACTGCGGGCGCGAACAGCGGGTAGATATCGCCGACGCCGTCGGCGACGAAGGTCGCCATTGCCACCGGCATGGACGCCAGGTCGGCGCCGTTGACGCCAGAGTTGATCAAGATGCGCACCATGGGAATGGTGAAGATCAGCACGAAGCCGGCGCCGAGCAGGGTGCGGGTGGACTCGCCGAAGGCGGCAGCCAGTTGAGCACCCTTCATGCGGTGCAGGACGGCGGTGATCAGCACCACCATCAGCAGGATGCCTCCGGGCAGGTACAACGGCTGCAGGCTGCCGGAAATACCGGCCTCGCCGAGAATGTCGGTGAAGCCCACACTGACCGACGTCAGGGCATTCTTGAACGGCTCGACGGTGCGTGACAACACCAGCAGCACGGCCAGCAGCACGTAGGGCAACCAGCCCATGAAGGTCGAGATAGAGGTGCGCCCGACGACGTCATCGACATTGATGCTGAGCTTGCCGATCCAGTGGTCGGGCCACTGTGCGGCAGCCGGGAAGTCCCAGCTTTGCTGGGGAATAAGGAAACCGCGACGGGCCGCGGGTACGACGATGGCCAGGCCCACCATGGCGCCGATCATCGATGGGAACTCCGGACCGAGGAAGACGCCGGCCAAGGCGTAGGGGACGACGAAGCAGATACCGGCGAACAGGGCGAACGGGGCGATCGCCAGGCCTTCCTTCCAGGAGCGGTTGGCGCCGAAGAAGCGCACCATGACCATCACCATGAGCAGCGGCATGACCACGCCGACCACTGCGTGGACCAGCGCGACTTCTCCGGCGATCAGGCGGAAGTATTCCATCCAGGTGGAACCGCCGGCTTCGAGTGTTTCGGTAATGCCGACGCGGTCCACGCCGCCGGCCACACCGACCACGATGGGCGTACCCACGGCGCCGAAGGATACCGGCGTGGATTGGATCATCATGCCCACCACGACAGCGGCCAGGGCCGGGAAGCCGAGTGCCACCATCAAGGGTGCGGCCACCGCGGCCGGGGTGCCGAAGCCGGAGGCGCCTTCGATGAAACAGCCGAACAGCCAAGCGACGATGATCGCCTGTACCCGGCGATCCGGACTGATGCCGGAGAAACCGTTGCGAATGGCCGTGATACCCCCAGAGTGCTTGAGCGTATTGAGCAGCAAAATCGCACCGAAGATGATCCACAGGATGGCCACGGTAAGGATCAGCCCCTGAAGGGTCGAGGCGATGACCCGGGTAAAGGTCATGTCCCAGGCGATCAGGGCGATCAGGGCGGTGACCACGAAGACGATCGGCATCGCCACCTTGGCTGCCATACGCAGCCCAATAAGTAGCACACCGGCCAGTATCAGGGGGACAAACGCCACCAGGGCGAGGGTCGTATCGTTCATCAGTCGAGGCTCTCTTGTTGTGTCTGGCTTGTCGTTTCTGACGTGTTGTCGAGGTTGGCGTCGGAGGCGTTGGTGGTGGTCCGAGCCAGCCCCACGCGATTGACGACGGTCGCCACCATAAGTCGAGTCGTGCATAGGCGCCATATCTGGGTTATTGGTCAGACCAATAAGAAATGCCCTGGCACTCTCGAAGAAGAGAGGCGACTGTTCGTAAAAACAATGGTTTGAGAAACCTCTAACCACCAGGGTGAACACGCGTTCGAGATAATTCATTAGACTAATGGACAGTTATGCGGTCGTTTGCTCGCTTATGGAAAACCATTGGCGGGGGCAAGCTTGGCTGGCACTATCGAGACTTGGCTTCGTCCCAACGTCCATCCCGAATAACGAGGAGATTGGCATGTCCCGAGTGTTGTATGACCTCTGTGGTATCGATGAGCGGCTGCGGTTCTCTCCCTTCTGCTGGCGCGCCAGGCTGGCCCTGGCCCACAAGGGGCTCGATGTCGAGACGCGTCCGTGGCACTTCATTGACAAGGAAGTGCTTGAATTTGCGGACTACGACAAGGTTCCTGTTCTGGTGGACGGTAGCGAGGTGATCACCGATAGCTATCAGATCATGGCTTACCTGGATCGCGCCTATCCTGATGCACCGGCGCTGCTTGGGGATGCCATGGCAGAGTCGCGCGCGCGGTTCTTCAAGCACTACGCCGAGCGGGCCGTGGCCCCGGCTATTCTGCGCACTATCGTCATGGATCTGCTTAACGCCATCCATCCCAAGGATCGCGACTATTTCCGCGAGACCCGGGAAAAGCGCTTCGGGCGTACCTTCGAGGAGTTTCATTCGCCGGCCAAGGGCCTGGCGCAGCTGGATGCTGCCCTGGAGCCGTTGCGCGGTCAGCTCACGGAGACGGACTTCATCGATGGTGATGCGCCTGCCGCGGCCGACTACCTGCTGTTTGGCAATTTCATGTGGGCACGCTGTGTGTCGACCGCCGATCTCGTTTCCAATGCCGACCCGGTCTATGCCTGGATCGAACGCATGTTGGACCAGCATGACGGCCTTGGGCGAAACGCCATGCGGATCACCGACATCGAAGGCGCCTATCGCTGAGTGACGGTCAGACGCGGCGTACCAAGACCACGCCGGCGAGGCGGCTCGCGGCGTGGTCCTTTGCGTTGCGTTATCGCGCCGGTGTGCGCTGGTGCTCAAGGGTTGGCTGGTGCCGCGGAGAAACAGTCTCCCCGGCTGGTCGTTGCAGCCGCCGATGGCGGGTCACTACCGTCGCTGAAGGCCGGTCATTACCATCGCTGAAGGCCGGTCACTACCGTCGCTGAAGGCTGGTCACTACCGTCGCTGAAGGCTGGTCACTACCATCGCTGAAGGCTGGTCACTACCATCGCTGAAGGCTGGTCACTACAACCGCTGAAGGCTGGTCACTACAACCGCTGAAGGCTCTTCCTCAGCATCTGGCGTCTCCTCACCCACTGGCGGCAACGTCGATAGCGATTGAACAGGAGGTTCTCCATGATCGATCTGTACTACTGGACCACGCCCAATGGCCACAAGATCACGCTGTTTCTGGAGGAAGCGGGGCTCAGGTACCGGCTTCATCCGGTCGACATCGGCAAGGGCGAGCAGTTTGCGCCGACCTTTCTCGATATCGCGCCGAACAACCGCATCCCGGCCATCGTCGATAACGCGCCGCGTGAAGAACGAGAGCCACTGGCGCTGTTCGAGTCCGGCGCGATTCTCGAATACCTGGCCGACAAGACCGGCAGGTACCTGCCGAAGAGTGGACGAGCGCGCTACGTGACCCTGCAGTGGCTCTACTGGCAGATGGGTGGGCTCGGCCCCATGGCCGGACAGAACCATCATTTCGGCACCCATGCCGAGGAAAAGATTCCGTACGCCATCGAACGCTACGTCAAGGAAACGGCCAGACTCTATGGCGTACTCGATCGCCAGCTGGCTGACAGTCCGTTTGTGGCAGGCGACGAATACAGCATTGCTGACATGGCGATCTACCCCTGGATCGCCTCCCACGCGAAGCAGCGCCAGAATCTCGACGACTTTTCCCACGTCAAGCGCTGGGCGGCGTCGCTGGCACAGCGAGAATCGGTCAAGCGAGCCTACGCGTTGGTCGAGGAGGTCAACCCGGCCAAGGGCGAGGAGAGGAGCGAAGACGCGCGTTAAGCGCCATTCGGCAAGCGCTGACGACAGAGGGGGCACGCGTGTCGACTCACGACTCCGGCGATGGGTGACGCCCATGGCCGGGTCGTACGACGAGAGCCGCTCCCGCATCCTGAGCCACGCTATGCACTGCCGCCATCATGGTGGCACCGCCTCTTCGAAAGTTCGTTGCCTGTTGCCTGTTGCCTGTTGCCCGTTGCCTGTTGCTCGTGCCATGGCGTGAGGCGATAACTCATCGCTCGTGACGTGTGTGATAAAGACCGCCGGCTCTCCCATCTCCCGGTTGAGCATGGCTGACGGTCGTTGGGCAGCGTGAGAGGAGGGGTTGGTTAGCGCGGCATACTCTCGGCGATTCCTCGGGGCCAAGTGTTAGCGGATTCGCCATATTATGCTCAAACGACTATTTTTTCCGCTTTTACGCAGTGCCCGAGTAGAGGTATGCCTGATGCGGCTAGGGGGCTGGCCGATTCCGCCGCGATGATATGCACTGAGATAGACATACGGTGGTGCGCCATCATTCTGTGGCACCGGCAGTGCCTGTACAGCGCCTGCCCCGATAGTTACCGGCGTTTCGCGCGGAAGCCGTGACTTTGGCATAGCGGAGTCATCGTCACCGGCGAGGTCCGTAAGCCGAGTCGACGTGATGGCTTTTAAGCACATTAAAGAACCGTATATGTCTTATAGCATGTTGCGACGCACAATTGTGCCGTCTAGTCTTTTCTGTGCCAGCGCGCCGCGCTAGGCGAATCTAGGGAGTAAGCGTTCATGAATACTAATACCACGCTGCCGTCAATGGACAAGATGCTGCCGTCAATGGACAAGATGCTCGATCCACTGCGGGAAGGCAGTCTACTGACACTCGAGTTCTCGCAGAAGTTGCTGGAAGCTCGCTTCAAGACCTTTGATATCGCCTTGAATACAGGGATGGCCCAGGCCCGGGCCTGGTGCGAGGTCTGCGACGCCGAGTCGTTTCACGCCGCCGGGGAGTCTCAGCAGAAGACGCTGTCGACGATGAGTGAGCGGCTCAAGGAGGAAGGGGAAACACTGCTGGCGCTCAGCAAGGAATACAATGAGAAGTGCCAAACCTTGGCAAAAGACGCTTTTGGTCCTGACAAGGAGTAGAACGCCAGATCCCGTTGGAGCTCATGGGCTAACACCTACCAGATGGCTCCTGCGGCGATGATCAAACGCCCGCTAGCCTATGGTTTCTGGCGTTGCGGCCCCAAGGGGGCATTAGCTGTTACACAAGTACGGTCAAGAGAATGATATTTGTGTGTTGCGTACGGCGCCGATGAGAGTGTCGGTGAGTGTCGCATTACGTTGGGAATTCTGCACGGCCAGTCATTGCGACTGGCCGTTTTGGCTTGTGTGCTGAATTAACTGGCGCGGTCTTCCAGACGAAACCGTGCGATGCGGATGATCTGAATCACCGCTTCACGGCGTTCCTGCTCGGGCGTGTTGTTCAGGCGTGTTTCGAACGCCGCCAGAATCGTATGCCGGTTGCCACCTTTGACCGCCATGATGAAGGGAAAGCGGAAGCGTTCCTGATACGCATCGTTAAGGCGGGTGAAGCGCTCCAACTCTTCCGGCGTGCACTGATCTAATCCGGCACCGGCCTGTTCACGGGTGGAGTCATCGGTTAGCTCGCCGGCGGCAGCGGCTTTCCCGGCGAGGTCCGGGTGGGCGCAGATGACTTGTAGCTGGCGCTCGGGATCCGCCTCCTCGAGCACCTGTCCCATGTGGTCGGCGAGAACATTGGGATCGTCGTGGGCGCCAGTCAGCCCGCGATCAAAAGCGAGTTCGGCCACCCAGGGAGAGTGCTCGAAGACGTCGCCATAGGTGGAGACGAAGGTCGACTTGTCCATCATGCTGGGGCGAGCGTTCAGAGTCGGTGTACTCATGGTGATCTCCGCGAAACGACAGTAGGGAAGATGGGTTGAGCTAACTGTATACAAAAAAGTAGTTGAAATGTACCCTTCTTTGGCTCAATGATGTTCTATATACCGACGATGCTACAACGCATGGCGCGCATGGCTAGCATAGTGCTTCTTGCCTGACGCTTCGGCCGGAGAGCCGGGGAGGTCACGCGTCGCCTGTTGGTATTCGTTCAACAAGGCGTTGTATATCAAGACGTTGTACATCAAGACCGTAGACGAGGAAGGAGGGCGACATGGGCCGCTTGACCACACACGTACTGGACACTTCTCTGGGCCGTCCCGGCCAGGGCATACGTATTGAGATATTTCGCATCGACGGCAACGACCGCGTGGCCCTCGGCGAGGTGGTCACCAATGATGATGGGCGCTGCGACAGGCCCATTCTGGAAGGTGAGGCCCTGACTCGCGGCGAGTACGAATTGCTGTTTCACGCCGGGGACTATCTGAGAGCCCAGGGTGTCCTCGCCGAGGAGCCGCGCTTTCTCGACCGAATTCCACTGCGCTTCGGTGTGGCCGATGTCGACCAGCACTATCACGTGCCGCTGCTGCTGTCGCCTTACAGCTACTCGACCTACCGCGGTAGCTGACGGCGTGTGCATCGCGGCTCGGGCCGGGGTTCATGAGCCGGGCATTGCACCAGGCTCCCCGGCCGGAGACGCCTTGGCACCCACCAGATTGCCGAATCACAATAACAGCCTTGAATCGGGATACCGTCATGTCCTCCTACCTTATTGATGTCAGCAACTTCCTGCTGCGTTGGCTGCACGTCATTGCGGCCATCGCCTGGATCGGCGAATCGATCTATTTCGTGATGCTGGATAACGGCTTAAAGAAACCCAAGGCCGAGGAAGACCGCCAGAAAGGCGTCTTCGGCGAGATGTGGGCCGTTCACGGCGGCGGTTTCTATCACAATCAGAAGTACGCGACCGCCCCGGACAAGCTACCGGACGATCTGCACTGGTCGTTCTGGAAGGCCTACACCACCTGGCTGTCCGGTTTCGCGCTGTTCATCATCCTGTACATGGCCAATCCGAGTTTCTACCTGGTCAATCCGAACAGCCCCTGGGAGTGGGCGGCGAACCTCAGCGGCTGGCAGGCCAATGTGGTGGCCCTGCTCTTCCTGCTTGGCGGCTGGGTGGTCTATAACGAGATGTGCAAGCGCCTGAGCCCGAACATGGAACGCGATGGCCTCTTGAGCGTCGGCGTCGCCGTGATGATGGTGCTGGTGGCCTATCTCAGCGTGCATATCTTCTCCGGACGCGCAGCCTTCCTGTTGACCGGGGCGGTGATGGCCACCGCCATGTCGGCCAACGTGTTCTTCTGGATCATCCCCGGCCAGCGGCGCATGGTGAAGGCGATGAAGGCCGGCGAAACGCCGAATCCGCTCGACGGCAAACGTGGCAAGCAGCGTTCGGTGCACAACACCTACTTTACCCTGCCGGTGGTGTTGCTGATGATCAGCAACCACTATTCGTTTGCCTATACCAACGACTGGGCCTGGGTGATCATGACGCTGCTGATCTTCGCCGGCGCCGTGATTCGCCAGTACTTCGTGCTGATGCATTCGGGGCAGCACAAGCCAGCGTACCCGGTGGCCGGCGTGGTGCTGATCCTGGCGGCCTTCGCGGTCGGCTCACCGGCGTTGGCTCCGGCGACATCCAGTGCCCCGGCACAGGCGGGTGGCGATACCGCCTCGCAGGAAAGCGGCACCTTGGCATCTGACGCGGTCCCGGCCTCTCCCTTGGCTCAGGTTCATGCCATCATGCAGACGCGCTGCGTGCAGTGCCATGCGGCTCAGCCTGCCCACGCGGGTTTCAGTGCACCGCCTGCCGGGGTCGTGCTCGAGACCGAGGCTCAGGTTGAACAGCAACAGGCGAGCATTCAGCAGGTGGTCGCGAGCGGCTATATGCCACTCGGCAACCTGACTCAGATGACCGACGACGAACGCGCAACTATCGCCACCTGGGGGAATTGATGCACTCAGGGTAACCGCTGCCGAGTCCTGGGCGCTCGCGTCATGCGCTGGTGGTAAGGCGTTGCCGCCAGGGCGTGAGCGTGTCGCTGGCGTTGACCCTGCCTTGGCCACCCATGTACCGGCCCCGGCCCCGATAGGGGCCGGGGCCGTTGTCGTGCTTCTTGTGCTGTTACGTATACAATGAGACCGATCGCACTATGACAGGAGAGCGTCGATGAATGAACGAGCGAAGGCGGCGGCGCCGAAGGCAATGTCACCTGGGCCTCGACAGGGCAAGAATGGCGACGGCGCCGAGCGCCACGAAGCCATTCATCGTTCTATCAGTGACGCCATCATCGAGCATCGCCTCAAGCCCGGCGCCAGGTTGCGGGAAGACGCCCTTGCCGAGGTGTTCGGGGTTAGCCGCACCGGTATCCGCAAGATCCTTCAGCGTCTCGCCCTCGAACAGCTGGTGACCCTTACACCACGTCGGGGGGCCAGCGTCACTCGCCCTACCGCCGATGAAGCCAAGGATGTCTTCGATGCCCGGCAGATGGTCGAGTGCGGGCTGATGGCTGAGATCGTTCGGCGCATCTCGTCGGGCGACGTTGCCACGTTACGCGACATGGCTCGGCGAGAGCGCGATGCGCTACGTGGTGGCGAGCAGAGCGTCGCGATCCGATTGTCGGCAGATTTTCATACCTATCTGGCCAGGATTTCCGGCAACCAGACCCTGGCCGACTTCGTTGAGCGCCTGTGCTCGCGTTCCTCGCTGATCCTCGCGGTCTACGGCAACGCCGGCAACCTGGGCTGCGAGTCTCATGATCATCAGGATCTGATCGGTTACCTGGAAGATGGCAAGGGGGAGCGTGCTGCGGCCTTCATGAGTCGTCACCTGAAGGCCATCGAAGCCTCGCTGTCGATTATCGAGGAAGACGCCGAGGCCCCGGATCTGTTCCAGATATTCTCGCGCTGATGCCGAAGGTCGCTCCCGTCGCGCGTCCGGTGTGGGTATCGCAACCGGCATCCTGCCTAACGTCATGCTGGAGGTCGTTGCAGTGGCACCCAGGAGGGGCGTAACGCACCGCTGGCGCTGTCAAGAGAACGATAGGGCCTGCCCCGTGCCTGACACGCGGGTGATGGTGGGTCGGGGTGAGGGGCGACTCCGTTGGATGCGTCACACTATTTTTTCGGATTCCGTCCTGTCCGGGTGTCGTCGATCGGAACCGAGCGGTTCTTTGGCGTGCAGGGCGGGCGGGTGCTGCTCAGCGAAATCCTGCGGATCTGGCGGCCGGCACTGGGGCTTGCGGGTCTTGCCGTTGCCTGCAGGCACCTTCTGCGGTCGAGCCGGGCGCGCTAACATGCCTTGCCGCCATGACGCTTGATGAGGCGAAGACAGGGGATTGTGATGGCATTTTCCGATCACGAAAGGCAGGCGCTGTTGGCGCTGAAGGGCGTAGGACCAACGGTGATCCAGCGCTTCGAAGAGGTGGGGGTCGAGACGTTTGCGGACCTCGCCGAGTACGAGGCCGCGGAGCTGGCTGAGCGAGTTGCTTCGATGCTTCGCACGAGCTGCTGGAAGAACAGCCCCCAGGCCCTGGGGGCCGTAAAGGCGGCCATCGAACGAGCGCGCCTCGGTCTCTAGCGGGTGTCGGTTCAATGAGGTTGGCTCCCCGCCAGTGCCAGCGGCGGCTGTTTCCCCTTTGTCCTTCACCCAGCCCTCAATCTGCCTCCAATCCGCTCTAGACCCGCTCTTAATCCACTCTTAATCCACCCTCAGTGTGAAGCGGATCGGTCTCTCCTGGAGGGCGCCGCCTCATCGTCTGAGACGGCGTCTCGCGTGCCTCTCTTGAACGGGCCTCCTAGACAGGCCTCCTGGACGGGCCCCCTAGACCGGCACATCATCGCGGCTCGAGGTCGTCGACGCCTGGGCATCGAGGCCGAGAAAGCCGCCGGATTGACGCCGCCACAGGCTAGCGTAGATGCCGTCTTCGGCTAGTAGCTCGTCGTGGCTGCCGATCTCGACGATGCGTCCCTGGTCCATGACCACCAGACGGTCGAGCATGGCGATGGTCGACAGGCGGTGGGCGATGGCGATCACCGTCTTGCCTTCCATCAGCGAGAAGAGCTGTTCCTGAATGGCCGCCTCGACCTCGGAATCCAGCGCCGAGGTGGCTTCATCGAGCACCAGAATCGGCGCGTCCTTGAGCAGGACCCGCGCGATGGCGATGCGTTGGCGCTGGCCTCCCGAGAGCTTGACGCCGCGTTCACCGACGTGGGCATCGTAGCCGGTCCGCCCGCTGGGATCGTGAGCCCCTTGAATAAAGGCATCGGCGTGGGCACGACGCGCCGCCTCGACGATTTCCTCGTCGCTGGCGTCCGGTCGACCGTAGCCGATGTTGTCGCGGATCGAGCGATGCAGCAACGAGGTATCCTGGGTCACCAGGCCGATCTGCTGGCGCAGGGACTGCTGGGTGACGCCGGCGATATCCTGACCGTCGATCAGGATGCGTCCGCTCTCCAGGTCATAGAACCGTAGCAGCAGGTTGACCAGCGTCGACTTGCCGGCGCCGGAGCGCCCGACCAGGCCGATGCGCTCACCGGGGCGAATGGTCAGTGATAGATCGTCGATGACCGCGCTGGGCGGCGTGGCGATGCCCGGCACCTGGCCGTAGTTGAAGCGAATGTGATCGAGGCGAATCTCGCTATGGCGGGTCACCAGGTCGGTGGCGTCAGGGGCGTCGGTAATGGCCTTGGGCTGCGCGAGGGTGTTGATGCCGTCCTGTACCGTACCGATGTTCTCGAACAGGCCGGCCACTTCCCACAGAATCCAGTCCGACATGCCGCGAATACGCATGACAAGACCGATGGCGACCGCAATAGCGCCCAGTGAAATCAGCGCCTGGTGCCAGGCGAGGATGGCGATGGCGCCGACCGAGACGAGCAGCAACGAGTTGAGTATCTGCAGGCTCACCGTCAGCTGGGTGACCAGCCGCATCTGACGGTAGACCGTCTGCATGAAGCCGTCCATGGCGTTGCGCGCGTAGTCGTGCTCGCGGCGGGTGTGGGCGAACAGCTTGATGGTCTGGATATTGGTGTAGCTGTCGACCACGCGCCCGGTCATCTGGGCCCGGGCGTCGGCCTGGGCCTTGGAGATGCCGCGAAGCCGCGGCACGAAGTGGATCAGCAGGCCGATGTAGCCGGCCAGCCACACCACCAAGGGGGCCATCAGCCACGGGTCTGCCTGTCCCATCAGGATCATGGCGCCGGTGAAATAGACCAGGATGTAGACGAACACATCCATCAGCTTCATTACCGTCTCGCGAATGGCCAGCGACGTCTGCATGACCTTCTGAGATACCCGTCCGGCGAACTCATCCTGGAAGAATGGCAGGCTCTGATCGAGCAGGTAGCGATGGGACAGCCAGCGCACGATCATCGGGTAATTGCCGAAGATGCTCTGATGCGTGATCAGCGAACTCGCCAGCACCAGCAAGGGGAATACCACGACGATGAGCACGGCCATGGCGGCGAGCTCCCAGCCGTATTCGGACAGGAAGGTGTCCCGAGAGGCGTTGCCGAGCCAGTCGACCAGATCCCCCATGTAGGCGAAGAACACCACCTCGGTGATGGACACCAGGGCGGTCAGCAACGACATCACCATCAACAGTGGCAGCATCGGCCGCGAATAGTGGTAGAGAAACGCCAGCAGATCGTTGGGCGGCGTGGTCGGCTCGCCGTCCGGGTAGGGATTGATCAACGACTCGAAGAAACGAAACATATAAGGTTGCCTTGCGCGATAGTGATGTCAGGAACCGTTCGGTATTGCCGTGGACGGCGGTGCGAAGACTACCGTAAGACCTCAATATAACTTGAGGTCAAGGCCAGAAGGGTACTCGATCTGGCTGACGCTGAAGGATGCTAGCGCAGGGCCTTACCGGCACCGGTGAGGTCGTCGCCTCGACCTTCGCCTCGACCTTCGCCAGGGCCGCAGGGCGTCCGTCACCATCTTCCTCGGCTTGCCTGATAAGTGCCAGAGGTCTATACCTGAAGCAATATTGAGGTTGGGTGGGGCCTGGGGACGAAATGGGTGCGGGAGCGGTGGAAAACGGAGGCGCATCGGTGAGCAAGACAGGCGGAAAGCGACAACGGCTCAGCGTAGGCGAGGTCGCTGCCCGTAGTGGCGTGGCCGTGTCCACGCTGCATTTCTACGAAGCCAAGGGGCTGATCTCGAGTGAACGCAATGCTGGCAATCAGCGGCGTTACTCTCGAGATGTGCTGCGCCGGGTTGCCATCATCAAGGTGGCGCAGCGCACCGGTATGCCGCTTTCGTCGATTCGCCGGGCCTTGCTGACCCTGCCCGAGGGACAGCGGGCCACGGCGGCGGACTGGGGCCGGTTGTCGGCGCACTGGCGTGACGAACTCGATGCGCGCATTGCGGGACTCGTTCAGTTGCGTGACCAGCTCGATCACTGCATCGGTTGTGGCTGCCTGTCGCTGGGCGACTGCCCTCTGCGTAACCCCGAGGACGCGCTTGGCGAGCAGGGGCCGGGCGCTCAGTTGCTGGAGCACTGACGGCCCCCTGGCGTTGCGACGTGCGGTAGACGACAACGGCGCCACGATCATCGCGGCGCCGCTGTCGTTGTCGTTGTCTTTGTCGTTGTCGTTGTCGTTGTCGTTGTCGTTGTCGTTATCGCTGTGTCGCTCGCGAGTGGCGCAAGCTTCAAGCCGTCGCGGCGGTAGCGGTCTGTCCGCGCATCAGCACAAGATAGATCACGCCGCCGAGCGCTGCGCCCATCATCCAGCCGAAACCGGCCAGGTCGGCCATGGCCGGCACCACCACCGTGCCCAGCGAGAACATGGCGGCCAGGGCGAAGGCGGCCAGGGCCCTCAGGTTCCAGCCGTTGGTGTAGGTGTAGGCGTCACCTTCCGCGGCCGAGAACAGCGCCTGGACATCGAGCTTGCCGCCCTTCACCACGTAGTAGTCGGCGACGATGATGCCGTAGAAGGGCGCGACGATGGCGCCGACGGCGTTGACGAACCCGGGCACACCGATCTGGCTGATCAGCGAGACCCACAGCGCGCCCACGACGAAGGCCACGCAGGCGGTGATCAGGCCACCGGTACGGAAGCTGATATGGCGCGGGAACAGGTTGGCCAGGTCATAGGCCGGCGGAATGAAGTTGGCCACCAGGTTGATGCCCACGGTGGCGGCGAAGAAGGTCAGCGCCGCAAGCAAGGTCAGCGGCAGGGCGTCGACCCGTTCGACGATATCGGTGGGGTTGGTCAGTGCCTCGCCGAACAGCACCATGGTGCCGGCGGTGATGATCAAGGCGATGAACGAGAAGAAGGCGACGTTCAGGGGCAGGCCGAGCAGATTGCCCAGCTTCATCTGGCGCTCGGTCTTCACGAAGCGGGTGAAGTCACCGAAGTTGATCACCACCGCGGCGAAGTAGGCCACCATGGTACCGACGATGGCCGCAAAGGCGCCGATGCCGCCGCGGCCTTCGCCCTCGGAAGAAAAGATGCTGCCGACCGCGGGCAGCAGTTGGTCGCCGGCCTGCCACCAGATGATCGCCATCAGTGCCACCATGACCACGTAGACCAACGGTCCCGCCCAGTTGAGGAAGTGCTTGATGCGCTCGATGCCGGCCCAGAAGATCGCCAGCTGGAACACCCATACCAGCACGAACGCCAGCCACGCCACCGGCGACAGGCCGAGAATCCCGGCGCCACCATCGGTACCGATCAGCGCGGTAATCATCAGGGTCACGGCGGTGGAGGCGAAGTACGTCTGCACGCCGTACCAGAAGATGCCGACGATGGCGCGCAGCAGTGCCGGCAGGTTGGAGCCGCGCACCCCCATGCTGGCGCGAACCATCACCGGAAAGGGAATGCCGTAGCGCACGCTCGGGCTACCGGTCAGATTGACCAGGAACATCACGATCACTCCGGACAGGATGATCGCGGCCATCACCGCCCAGCCGTTCAAGTTGTAGGACAGAAACATCGAGGCGGCCAAGGTGTAGCCGAACAGGCTCTGGATATCGTTGGACCAGACGTTGAAGATCTCGAACGCCCCCCAGGTGCGTTTGGCATGGGGGAGTGGGGCGAGATCCTTGTTGTACAGCGAGGGGTCGACCCGGGATGGGTCGAGGGCCAGTTCATCCTGGTGCATGGGGAATCCTGTTGTTGTTGGTCGTCAAAACGGGCGACTCGGAAGACGGTCGGGCCGTACCGGCGGCCTGACCGATGGATCACTCGGTGAAGCGACGGCAGCCCTGCCAGTAGCGCATCAAGAGCAGATAGGTGAGGCCAGCAGGGATGAGGCTGGCGTACCAGGACACCGTCGAGACGCTGAACGCCGCCACCACGCCGACTACGGTGGCGATCAACGCCGCCGGATTGACGCCGCGATAGGGGCCGTTCTCGTCATACAGCTTGGCCAGGTCCAGGGTGCGTCGACGCACCAGGTAGTAGTCCACCACCAGCACGGCAAAGATCGGGCCGAGGAATGCCGAGTAGGTCTGGACGAAGACCTGCAGGCCGGCCGCCGACTCGTCCTTGACCAACTCCCAGGGGAAGGTGGCGAAGGCCAGCAGGCCGACGATGATGGACGCCTTGCGATAGCCGAGCTTGAAGGTGTCCATCAGTACGTAGGTCGGCGGCACCACGTTGTTGAGGACGTTGGTGGTGACCTGGGCGAAGGCGATGAACAACAGCGTCGTCATCAGCAGCGGTGTGTTGTCCACCGCGTTGGCGAAGACCTTGATCGGGTCGGCAACACCAGTGGCCTCGGACACCATGTAGCCGATCAGGCCCATGAACAGGGTGCAGGGCAGAATCGACATGGCGTAGATGGTGGTCAGCAGGCCTGGGCCGGTACCTTCCTTGTGTTCACGAGAGTAGTCGCTGACATTGAGCATCATCGTCGAGTAGATGCCGAGAAACAGCATGGTGGCTCCCCAGAACGGCATGCCCCAGGAGCCTTCCATGGTCAGCAGGTTGGCCGAGAGCACATCGCCGTAGCGCACCACTGTGCTGTAGAACATGTATACCAGCGAGGCCAGGATGAAGGCGCTGCCGATGTTCTCGAGCCACTTGATGCCCTGAAAGCCCAGTACCGACAGGGCGATCTGCAAGAACTGAAAACCGATGAAGAACACGATCAGGTTGTCATAGCCAAACAGGGTGGCCGACACCAGATTGAGGGCACCCGCCCCGATCCAGCTTTGAAAGCCGTACCAGACAATGGCGGGCACGGCGCGTATCAAACCGGGCAGGCGAGTGCCCTGGAAGCCGAACGCCGAGCGCGCCTGCACCATGAAGGGGATGCCATACTTGTAGCCGGCGGCGCCGTTGACGGCGAGCGCGATACCGATGACGAAACAGCCGATGGCGATGGCTACGGTGGCCTGGATCAGGTTCAGGGTACCGACGACGCTCGAGCCCATGGTGAAGGTGCCGATGGAGACGCAGCCGCCGAACCAAGCGAGCAAGTAGGAGGTGCGACCCATGATGCGGGTCGACTGGGGGGCCAGGGATTCATCGCCCGCGTTCTTGGTCGCCGCCGCAATGGCGGCGTCGCTGGGCGGGGCGGAAGCCGGGTCTGGTCGAGTGGTGGAGGTTGTCATGATAAGCCTCTCGTAGCTTGTGCTTGTTGTTATGTCCGGGGGCAGCCATTGCCATCTGGCTGCGGTGCGGTCTGGGTGTCTTGCGTGTGAATCGCTGCCCGATGCCGTCGTCCAGGATGCTGTGGGTGCTGGCTGGGCACGTCTCGTTTGTCGCCTCTGGTGGTCTTGCGGTGGCCTTGATGACGCTCAGCGCTGACTGAGGTCTCGTCCGGACAGGTGGGCGAAATCGCCGGTGAAGGCCTTGGGTCGCGGGAAGGCCAGGTCGCCTACCTTGCAAGTAGCAAGTTTCAGGCCAACCAGCGCCTCGGCGAGCTTTACCGCCGCCGTGACGCCTTCGACCACGGGCAGTCCGACCTCACGGCTGATCGTCTCGGTCAGATTGGCCATGCCGCCGCAGCCGAGCACGATGGCGCCGACGCCATCTTCATCTCGGGCGCGCCGGCTTTCTTCGATGATCTTGGTCAGGGCACTGTCACTGTCTTCCTCCAGGTCCAGCACCGGAATCTCGGCGGCTCGTACCCGTCGGCAGTGGTGGCGGAAGCCATACTGGTCGAGCAGGTGTTCGGCAATGATGACCGTGCGCCCGAGGGTCGTGACCACCGAGAAACGTGTCGCGATCAGGGTCGCCATATGGAAGGCGGCTTCGGCGATGCCGATGACCGGCGCCCGCGTCGCTTCGCGGGCCGCCAGCAGGCCCGGGTCGCCAAAGCAGGCAATGATGTAGGCGTCGACCGGAGCCTCACTCGGCGCCTCTCGATCCAGGCGCATGACTTCCTCAACGACGCCGACGGCGCTGATCGCCTCGTCGAAGTGGCCTTCGATGGAGACCGGGCCGCTGGCGGGCTGTGACGCCGTGATGGTCGTGCCATTGGCGGCGATGGCCTTGCCGGCCTCGCCAATGGTCGCGGTCATGCCCGACGTGGTATTGGGGTTGATCAGATGGATGCGCATAGGAGATGGAGCCTTGTGGACGATGACGTATTCGTTTGTACACAAAATAGCCCTCCTTGAAATGCCCTGCAAGGCATCAGGTAACGTTGCGGAAAGAGTGTATTTTATTTTTTAAAAACAACCGCTTGAATGATATGCATATGAAGGGAAGACGTGTCTTTTTATACTGTGTTCTGTTGTTGTTGTTCATTTTTCCGTGGTGTAGTGGCGATTTTTTGATGATTTTTGTATACAGTTATGGTGGCTGTCGTCTCTAGCCGCCCGCCGGTGGTCGCGGTGTCTCGGTCTTGGGTCGCAAAGGCGGCGTTTGCAGCGGCCGAGCGGGGTGGTCAGATACGGTTGCCGTCTGGCACCGGTGCCGTACGACAAAGCGCTCGGTCGACGACGTGAGGCGCTTATAGTGAGGCGCTTAAGTGAGACGCTTAAGTGAGGCGTCAGCCAGCGCGGCGCTGGCGCCACACGCAGAGACGTCGCGATTCGTTCGATAGCGTGACGAGAGCCTTGAACTCTATTTGGGTACAGTTTAATTTGTCTTTGTATACATAAAGTTCATGGCTCAGCTGCGTGCCAGCCGAACGCCTATGATGACCAGTCGGCGGGTGGTGAACGGGCGACCATTGGGCTAGGTGAACTCACGCACGGCACCGATCGGTGAAAGCCCCCGAAAGCCGTATCCGCCGAGCCTCTGCGGCACGACAGCAACCCCAGCGATGGACGCGTCGAGTTGGCTGCTTGCACCCGGTGGCAACGCATAAGCCGTATCGCCGGTCGAATTGTATCGATGTCGTGGATCGATACCCTGGCCTGGAGAGTTCCCTGTCCCCCAGTCTGGACAGTCTCTAGCCAAGGTCGCGTGAGGCCCACGAGCGCACCGTTTGCCAGGTCATCGCCGGTACGCGACCGATAACAACAGCACGCCAGCGCACCTGTCCCACGGCGGGGCGCCGGTCCAGGAGTCCTTTATTATGAGCATGTCTTCGTCATCTCGAGATTCACGCCAGGGTTCACCGCACTATCCTCGCGACCTGGTCGGCTATGGTGCCAAGCCGCCCCACGCCAACTGGCCGGGCAAGGCCAAGATTGCCGTACAGTTCGTGCTGAACTATGAGGAAGGCGGTGAGAACAATGTGCTGCATGGTGATTCGGGGTCCGAGCAGTTTCTGTCAGAGATCATCGGTGCGGACAGCTATCCGGATCGCCATCTGAGCATGGAGTCGATCTACGAGTACGGGTCACGGGCGGGTGTCTGGCGCGTGCTGAGAGAGTTCGAACGACGCGGTCTCCCGCTGACGGTATTTGGCGTCGCCATGGCGCTTGAGCGCCACCCCGAAGTGGCCCATGCCTTCAAGGAGCTGGGCCACGAGATCGCCTGCCACGGCTATCGCTGGATTCACTATCAGCAGATGCCGGAGAAGATCGAGCGTGAGCACATGCGTCGGGCCCTCGAGATCTTCGATACGCTCTACGGCGAGAAGCCGCTTGGCTGGTACACCGGGCGTGACAGCCCCAATACCCGGCGCCTGGTGCTCGACGAGGGCAGCTTCCTGTACGACAGCGACTACTATGGCGATGACCTGCCGTTCTGGACCTGTGAGACAGACAGTGACGGCCAGCACAAGCCGCATCTGGTGGTGCCGTACACCCTCGATACCAATGACATGCGCTTCGCCGCTCCCCAGGGCTTCAACACCGCCGACCACTTCTTTACCTACCTGCGTGATGCCTTCGACGTGCTCTACGCCGAAGGCGAAGACTCGCCGAAGATGCTCTCGGTGGGATTGCACTGCCGCCTGATCGGTCGCCCTGGGCGCTTCCGTGCCCTGCAGCGCTTCCTTGATCATATCGAGTCCCATGATCGCGTCTGGGTCACCCGCCGAGTCGATATCGCCAGGCACTGGGCCGAGCACTTCCCCGCGCCGACGCCCGCGCCGCTGGGGTGATGATTTCTCCCGCTCAGCCCCGCCCCTTGAACAACCTGGGTCGTTGAACAAGGGGCGGCTGCGGTCAGACGATCTTCAAGGACACTTCTCATGCTGGAACTCATTGCACAACCGCTGACCAAAGAAGCCTTCGCGCCCTTCGGTGAGGTCATCGACTCGCGTACCTCGGACCATTTCCCGATCAATGCCGGGCGCACCCAGCGCCATCACGATCTGGCTCGGGTCGAGACGCTCGGCGACAACGCCCGCACTCTGATCAGCATCTTCGTCAGTCAGCCGATCGAACTGCCTCTGACGCTTTCCTTCCTCGAGCGCCACCCGCTGGGAAGCCAGGCCTTCATGCCGCTTCATGAAGAGCGCTTCGTGGTGGTCGTCGCTCCGGCGGGCGAGAGCTTCGATCCGCGCCAGGTCCGCGCCTTCGTCACCGACGGCCACCAGGGCGTCAACTATCACGCCGGGACCTGGCACGCGATTCAGTCGGTGCTCGAGCGCGAGGGCGAGTTCCTGGTGGTCGATCGCGGTGGCGACGGCGACAACTGTGAGGAACATCCTCTCGATGTTCGTGTCACCCTGGCGTGATGCCGTCAGCGTGATGCCAGCAATCATCATCATGAGGGCGCCTTGACGCGACGACACCGGGCGCGGCACTCACGAGCAACACCGTGCAGGAGCCAGAGCCTCGTCGTTTACGAGCATCGTGTCACGTGATCACTGCGCAACAGACAAAGGGTCAGCACCATGAATACCAGCCAGCCGCCACGTAGCTATTACGCGCCCCATGGGGGCCACCCCGACCAGAAGGTCATGACCACCGACCGGGCCATGTTTACCGAAGCCTTCGCGGTGATTCCCAAGGGGGTGTACCGCGATATCGTTACCAGCAAGCTGCCGCATTGGACCAACACCCGCCTGTGGGTGCTGTCGCGGCCCTTGTCCGGCTTCGCCGAGACGTTTTCCCAGTACATCATGGAAGTGGGGCCAGGCGGGGGCAGTGAGCGTCCGGAGCCCAACCCCGATGCCGAAGGGGTGCTGTTCGTGGTCGAGGGCGAGCTCGAGCTTGCGCTGGCCGGCCAGACCCATACCCTGACCCCGGGAGGCTACGCCTTCATTCCGCCGGGCAGCGACTGGCAGTTGCATAATCGAGGCGGCGAAGCGGTGCGCTTCCACTGGATTCGCAAGGCCTATGAGCGGGTCGATGGCATCGATCTGCCCGAGCCGATTGTCACCAACGAGAATGACGTCGCCCCGACGGTGATGCCGGACTGCAACGAGGTGTGGGCCACGACTCGCTTCGTTGATCCCGACGACATGCGCCACGATATGCATGTGACCGTGGTGACCTTCCAGCCTGGCGGTGTGATTCCCTTCGACGAGACACATGTCATGGAGCACGGTCTCTATGTGCTCGAGGGCAAGGCGGTCTACCACCTCAATCAGCAGTGGGTCGAGGTCGAGGCTGGCGACTACATGTGGCTTCGTGCCTTCTGCCCCCAGGCGTGCTACGCCGGCGGGCCGGGACCGTTCCGCTACCTGCTGTACAAGGACGTCAATCGGCACATGAAGCTGCCGACACTGAGCTGACGCGCCTTCCCGGCGAGTGCTAGGCTCCATGCAACCCCGTGCCACCCCAATGCCACCCCCGTGCCGAGACCTCGGCACGGGGGTGTTGTCGTTCAGGCCCGGGAAGGCGCGGCTCAGCGGCGCTGGTTCGGCGCGCTGATGGCGGTGCCGGTCGCCATGACGTGGTCGGTGACCAGGCGTAGTGCCAGGTGTGCAACGTAATGAGCAAGAAGCCGTGGCATTTCGATATGATGCTAGCGGTCGTGGCGTTGATCACCGCCTGGCCGGCACTGGTGCTGTGGCTGCCCACGTCATGGCAATGATAATGACAATTTCCAGAGGCTATTCATGCAATCCTTCGACACCCTGATCAAGAACGGCACCCTGATCACCGCGGCGGACCGCTTTCGTGCCGATATCGGTATTCGCGACGGGCGCATCGTTGCCTTGGGCGAGGGACTGGGCGATCTTCATGACGATTCACCTGACAACGCTCAGGTCGTGGCCAAGGAAGTCATCGATGCCACGGGCCTATGGGTGATGCCCGGCGGGATCGACGCCCACTGCCATCTCGATCAGCCGCTCGGCGACGGGGCGGTCATGGCCGATGGGTTCGTGACCGGCACGCGCTCCGCGGCGGCCGGCGGCACCACGACGGTGATTCCCTTCGCCGCCCAGTTCAAGGGCCAGAGCCTGCGTGCGGCGGTGGATGACTATCACCGGCGTAGCGATGGCCAGGCGATGATCGACTATGCCTTCCACATGATCGTCACCGATCCGACCGAGGCGGTGCTACGCGATGAACTGCCGGCGCTGATCGAGGAGGGCTACAGCTCGTTCAAGATCTACCTGACCTACGACGACCTGAAGCTCAATGATCGCGAGGTGCTCAAGGTCTTGGCCCTGGCCCGTCGGGAAGGCGCCATGGTGATGGTTCACGCCGAGAACGCCGATTGCATCGCTTACCTGACCGAGCTCCTCGAGTCACAAGGGCGAACGGCGCCGCACTATCATGCCGAGGCGCACTCGGCGATCGCCGAGCGCGAGGCGACCCACCGGGCCATCTCCCTGGCCGAGTTGATCGACGTGCCGCTGTTGATCGTGCACGTCTCGGGGCCCGAGGCCATCGAGCAGATCCGCTGGGCCCAGGGCCGTGGTCTACGCGTCTATGGCGAGACCTGTCCTCAATACCTGATGCTGACCGCCGCGGATCTGGAGGCCGACGGCTTCGAGGGAGCCAAGTGCCTGTGCAGTCCGCCACCTCGTAACAAGGCTGCCCAGGAAGCGGTGTGGCAAGCCTTGGAGAATGGTGTCTTCCAGGTCTTTTCCTCGGATCACGCCCCCTTTCGCTTCGACGACGACAAGGGCAAGAAGCTCCACGGCGAATCGGCAAGCTTCGCTCATGTTCCCAACGGGATTCCCGGTCTCGAGACGCGCCTGGCCATCCTGTTCTCCGAGGGTGTCATCAAGCAGCGTATCGATGCGACGCGCTTCGTGGCGTTGACGGCGACCAACCCGGCCAAGATCTATGGGCTCTACCCGCGCAAGGGCACTATCGCCATCGGCAGCGACGCTGACCTGACGCTGTGGGACCCCGAGGCTCGGGTCACGGTGCGTAACGCCGATCTTCATCATGGCGTGGATTACACCCCCTATGAGGGACTCGAACTGAGTGGACGAGTGGCGCTGACCTTGTGCCGTGGTCGCGTGGTGTCCCGTGATGGCCGCCCCACAGGGCGCCCAGGCGATGGCTTGTTCTTGCGCTGTGACAGGCCGACGCCGGCGCGGCCCCGTGGGGAATCCAAGGGATTCTGAGGCACCGAGGACATCCACCACAGCCAAACGGCGCTTCGCCGAGAGCATCTGCCGGGAGCCACAAGGCTCAATATATGTCCGTCGACCCGCTCGAAAGACCGCGCCGTCGGCGGGTGCTCCCTTCGTCTGTCGGGCAGGCAGCTTGGCCAGTCTGCCCAGGGGCTACCGCCCTCGGCCGAGCACTCATTCCGGCGGCGTCGGGGCCTGCTGTTCCTGGCGCAACAGCGCTTCAAGCTCGGCAGATTCCATAGGTCGGTGCAGGAAGTAGCCCTGCATCAAGTCCACGCCGATGTTCTGTAGAAACTGCATCTTCTGCTCGTCGTCGACGCCCTCGATGATGACTTGCATTTCGAGAGTTCGGCACAGGTTGTGGATAGACTCGACAACATGAGCCTGGCGTGGGTCGGTAACGCGCTTGATCAGCGATTTGTCCAGTTTGACGTAGTCCACCGTCAGTTGGCTCAGGTAGCTGAATGACGAGTAGCCACTGCCAAAGTCATCGAGCGCGAACTGAACGTCCATGCCTTGAAACATTTCGATATCGGCCACGGTTCCAGCGATATTTCTTAGCAGAGATTGCTCCGTAATTTCTACGCCAATAGAGTTGACTGGGCAGTCGTTTAATGCGTTATAGAAGCACTTTCTAACGCTCGGGCTAGAGAAAAAAAGTGGCGTCGTGTTGATGAAGAGTCGCTTGGAAAACCCAAGATCTTCCCAATGATTTATAGCGATCGATGCGTTACGAATGACCCAGCACTCGATGCCTTCCATGACGCTCGAGTGGTGGCGCAAGATGTTGAGGAATCGAGGGCGGTGGAGGATGCCATTCTTATCGCGAAATCTTAGCAGCGCTTCAACGTGTTTGATGCGCATTGTTCGCACGTCCATTATCGGCTGGAAGACCAGGTGAAGATGCCCCTCCTTTAGCCATCTAAGCGTTCTGTCAGCCTGCTTGATACGACTCCACCGATTGGTACTTTCTTCCGTCAACACGATGTCCAGCGCGTTGTCGCTGAATGCCGATTCTGGGTCGTTTGTCAGCGGGAATTCCGGACGATTATTCTCCGTGGATCGTTCGCGACGAACGTATCTACGCCAGGCCACGGTGTATATTGATACTCCGCATACGAGACAAATAAGCTGTAGTAGCATGGAAGGTATGTTGAGCCCGCCGAAGGCGATGTAACTACTGGCAAAGACAGGCAATGCCCAGTGTACGCTATTGGGCTGAGGCTCTACCCAGCCCATCGACATGGCTGTATAAGCGATGGTTGCGTTGACCGTAGGGACAGCGATAAACGCCCATGCCATCCGTGGGTTGAAGACCAGGGGAATGCCAAAGACCAGAGTTTCACTGATGTTGAAAAGCGTCAGGGGGGCCGAAATTTTGGCCAACGACTTATACTCGCGGCGAGAGTTCACCACGAGCATGACCAACATGAGACAGAATACCGAGCCCGCTCCTCCGGGTGTGGCATACAGGGTGAAGAACTCCGGCGAGGGCAGGTTTAAAATATCGCTCTTGCCTTGAAGGTACTCGTATACGCCGAGCATCGTCGCATATCCGTGTATCGAGAACAGCGACAGGACCTGAAGAAACATCACGAAAAGAATGACTTCTACATTATAAGGGATTCGGTTGATCAGCGCCTCGTAGATGCCAGGGGCGTAGTGGCGCGAGAACTCTTCGAATAGAAGCCGGACGACAATGGCGCAGATGACGGCAGCCACTCCGGGGATCACATAGCGCAGGTTGAGGGTGATCATCTGGCTCATTACCACTCGCTGCGGGCCGCTCAGCGAGCGCTCTCGGCTGAATATCTTGAAGGCGTAGTGGGTCAGGACGATGGCAGGAAAAATGGCGATCGTAGAATCTTGTCCCCGGAAGTGTGGGCCGGGCAAGCTCATCAGTTGGGACCAGCCACACAGGATCCAGAACACCAGCAATGAGATCAGCATGATCGCCGGTGCACGTATGCGATCGTGGCTGTTCAAATGCCAGGTCAGCGACAGCAGGATGACTTCGGGAAATAGCTCCAGAATAAAGGCGGCAAGGTGATCGACGTAGGAGGTGATCTGGTTGTTGATTCCGGCGAAGTCGCATACGTTATCGATAACGGTAACGATGGCCATGACGATCACGTAGGGCAGGATCGAAAGATAGCCATTACGGATCGCAAGCAACGTGCGATGCGCTGCCAGGTTCGAAAAGCCTTCACCGATACCGTGGAGATCCGTTTGCGCCCGGCGCATATACCGCCCCGTCACAGTCGAGGGAGCCCTCTGAAGCCCGGGGGTCTATCTCGGCCGGTCACAGGGGTTGGGGAATTGTTGTGTTTTCAGTGCTGACTCACGATGAGCCTGTTACGGGTCAAGGTAGGCATAAACACTGCTGCTTCGCCCGTAACTCTGTAGAACTCTGCTGATTCTTTAATGATTCTGGACCGAAAGGGCCGATTTAGGCGAATCGCCTCATCAGAAACTACCGTTCAGGCACAGAATCTCCGCATGACGGCGGCGTCTTGGAGATGCTGGCGCGGTGGCGCCTCTCATCGGCTGAGGCACAGCAGCGGCGGTGGCGCTAATCCCGCGTGATAACCGCTGGCCTGTTCAGTGGCTCCCCGGAACGTCCGGCGTGGCATCGTGTATTGAAGCCGTGAATTAGGGTGAAGCCCACCGCCAGCGTCGCCTCGCGTCGGCAAGGTGGCCCGTCGGTGCCGCTGTTCAAGGCCGGTCTCGGTGACACCAGCCACGTCTTTCTCCTGTCGTTTTCCTGCGCTAGCCAACCCCGCGCCTGACGAATTCACCGCTGGCCGAGGGGTAAGGGCGTGGCGCTCCGCAGTGGGCTGTCGCGGCGACCAGGGCCCCGTTTCCACAGGGAGGTGTCCGGCAAGGCGCCAGGGCCTCGGTACCGTTGTGGCTAGGTTCCGAAGGGGCAGCGTCCAGGGCAGGGTATCGGTGCGCATTCAGGTCATTGTGGCCTATCGGCGTAGCTCGTTCGCCGATAACGCCAGCGGAGGCGCGACAGGGGGCGGTATTCGCCATGAGGATGTGAAGCCGGCAAATAATGCGCCTCCTGAATATCTAATTATCATTTTATTATCAATGGGTTATAGGAATCTTCCTGCGACGATGAAAAGTTTTGTGGAATTTTTTTCCATAAATCCTGGCGTCGTCGCGGCGTGGCTGCTACAAATAATGAAAATGTTTTTCACGAAAGATGCCTGTATGACAGTGTAGGCTTCTTATTGTATACAATAATTAGACTAGGAAGGAGACGCATCATGGCTCGCATGTCCGCTGCCGACGCTGCCATTCACGTGCTTCGCAAGGAAGGTATCGACGTTGCCTTCGGGCTGCCCGGCGCTGCTATCAACCCGTTCTATGCCGCGATGCGGCGTGTGGGCGGAATCGATCATGTACTGGCGCGTCACGTCGAGGGTGCCTCCCACATGGCGGAAGGCTATACCCGCACCAAGGCGGGCAATATCGGTGTCTGCATCGGGACTTCTGGCCCGGCCGGGACCGATATGATCACCGGCCTGTACTCGGCCTCGGCGGATTCCATTCCGATCTTGTGTATCACCGGTCAGGCGCCGAGCAACAAGCTGCACAAGGAAGACTTCCAGGCGGTGGACATCCAGGCCATCGCCGGGCCGGTGACCAAGTGGGCGATTACCGTGCTGGAAGCCGCCCAGGTGCCGCGCGCCTTCCAGCAGGCCTTTCAGTTGATGCGTTCGTCGCGGCCGGGGCCGGTGCTGATCGACCTGCCGATCGATGTGCAGATGACCGAGATCGAGTTCGACCCGGACACCTATGAGCCGTTACCGGCCTACAAGCCCTCCGCGAGTCGTGCCCAGATCGAGAAGGCGCTGGCGATGCTTAACGCCTCCGAGCGTCCGCTGCTGGTGGCCGGTGGTGGCATCATCAACGCCGACGCTGCGGATCTGCTGCAAGATTTTGCCGAATTGACCGGGGTGCCGGTGATTCCGACCCTGATGGGGTGGGGCACGGTGCCGGACGACCACCCCCTCATGGCGGGCATGGTTGGGCTGCAGACCTCGCATCGGTACGGCAATGCGACCATGCTCGAGTCCGACTTCGTGATGGGCATTGGTAACCGGTGGGCCAACCGCCACACAGGTACGCTCGAGACCTATACCGAGGGACGCACCTTCGTCCATGTCGATATCGAGCCGACCCAGATTGGACGCATCTTCGGCCCGGACTACGGCATCGTCTCGGATGCCAAGGCGGCGCTTGAGCTGTTCATCGAGGTCGCCCGCGAGTGGCAGTCCGAGGGACGGTTGAAAGATCGCTCTGCCTGGGCGGAATCCTGCCAGGAGCGCAAGCGTACCCTGCTGCGCAAGACCCACTTCGACGATGTGCCGGTCAAGCCGCAGCGCGTCTATGAAGAGATGAACAAGGTGTTCGGGCGTGACACTCGCTATGTCAGCACCATCGGCCTTTCGCAGATCGCCGGTGCCCAGTTTCTCCACGTCTACAAGCCGCGCCATTGGATCAACTGTGGCCAGGCAGGTCCGCTCGGCTGGACCATCCCGGCGGCGCTGGGGGTATGTCGTGCCGATCCCGAAGCCAATGTGGTGGCGCTGTCCGGTGACTACGACTTCCAGTTCATGCTCGAGGAACTCGCGGTCGGCGCCCAGTTCAATCTGCCGTATATCCACGTGCTGGTGAACAACGCCTACCTGGGGCTGATCCGTCAGGCGCAGCGCGGTTTCGATATGGACTACTGCGTGCAGTTGGCGTTCGAGAATATCAACTGCAAGGAGATCAACGGCTACGGTGTCGACCATGTGTCGGTGGCCGAAGGTCTCGGCTGCAAGGCATTGCGTGTCACTCGCCCCGAAGACATTGCGCCGGCATTGAGGCGCGCCCAGGAGCTGAAGCAGGAGTTTCGTGTGCCGGTGGTGGTCGAAGTGATCCTCGAGCGCGTGACCAATATCTCGATGGGCACCGATCTTGGCGGGATCAACGAGTTCGAGGCCCTGGCCGAGAACCTCGAGGATGCACCGAGCTCCATCGCAGCGTTGCGGTGAATATTGCAACGGCAACGGCGTCGGGTGTTGCCAGTGACAAGGCCCCTGGCGCCTGTCGTGGGGCAACCCCCGACATTGTCTGAACCGGCGCGGCCGGACCGCGCCCCCGCTTGGCCAACCAGTGGTGGGGACCATTGGGTGGCAAGTTCGACCGGCAGATCTGGCGCAACGACGAGCCAGAGACAGAGCGGTGAGGTATGACCGAGGCATTGGCCTCGGATGCTCTCATCCCACCGCGACTGCCATGCCTTTACTAAAATGACAGGGAGACCCGAGATGACGAAGTTCGCCGCCAACCTCAGCATGCTGTTCACCGAGCTGGACTTCCTCGATCGCTTCGAGGCCGCCGCCAAGGCCGGTTTCGATGGCGTCGAGTACCTTTTTCCTTACGACTTCCCGGCCGCCGACATCAAGGCGCGGCTGGATGCCAATGGTCTGACCCAGGTGTTGCACAACCTGCCGGCGGGGGACTGGGGGGCCGGGGAACGTGGCATTGCCTGCCACCCGGATCGCGTCGAGGAGTTTCGTGCCGGCGTTGATACGGCTATCGAATACGCCACCGCCCTGAGCTGCCGTCAGGTCAACTGCCTGGCCGGTATCGTGCCCCCGGGGGTCAGCCACGAGCAGGCCCACCAGACCCTGGTCGCGAATCTGCGCTACGCCGCTGAGCGAATGCAGGCGGCGGGCATTCTGCTGATCGCGGAGCCGATCAATACCCGTGATATTCCGGGCTTCTTCCTGAACCGCACCGAGCAGGCATTGGCACTGTTCGATGAGGTCGGTAGCGACAACCTGAAGCTGCAGTACGACATCTATCACATGCAGATCATGGAAGGTGACTTGGCCCCTACACTGGAAAAGCACCTGTCGCGCATCGCCCACGTGCAGTTGGCCGATAACCCCGGCCGACATGAGCCGGGCACCGGCGAGATCAACTATCCCTTCCTGTTCGACCACCTCGAGCGCCTGGGATATGGCGGTTGGATCGGCTGTGAGTACAAGCCGGCGGCTTCCACCGAGGAAGGCCTCGGTTGGCTGGATCAGGCCCGCAGTCGCTGAACGACCGACCCGCACTCACTGCCGTGATGGCGTCAATGGCCAGAGCCGATGCCGAAGGCATGAGGGCGTGACACCCACAACGCGAACATAGTGATGTTGGCGGCCTCACGGCACTCGCCGGGCCACCAGCGAATGACAGGAGAGACATGATGAGCAAGATCGGATTTATCGGACTCGGGATCATGGGGCGCCCGATGGCAGGGCACCTGCTGGACGCCGGCCACGAACTGACCGCCGTCAAGCGCGGCACTCTGGATGCGACTCTCGCCGACAAGGGCATGCGGGAGGCGGCCTCTCCCAAGGCGGTGGCCGAGGCGAGTGAGGTCATCATCACCATGGTGCCGGACACGCCGGACGTCGAAGCCGTGCTGTTCGGCGAGGATGGCGTTATCGAAGGCCTCGCGCCGGGCACCCTGGTGATCGACATGAGCTCGATTGCGCCGCTCCAGACGCAGGACTTCGCCAAGCGAGTGTCTGACGCTGGCGGTGAGTATGTCGATGCACCGGTCTCTGGCGGCGAAGGCGGGGCGATCAATGCCGCGCTGACGATCATGGTTGGCGCCACCGACGAGGGCTTCAAGCGCGCCTTGCCACTGCTCGAGGTGATGGGCAAGACCATTACCCATATCGGGGGTCACGGTGCTGGCCAGACCTGCAAGGTGGCCAACCAGATCGTGGTGGCGCTGACCATCGAGGCGGTTGCCGAGGGGCTGTTGTTCGCGTCCAAGGCCGGGGCCGATGTGGCCAAGGTGCGTGAATCGCTGCTCGGCGGTCTCGCCCAGTCGAAGATTCTCGACGTGCATGGCGAGCGCATGATCAACCGTACCTTCGATCCGGGGTTCCGTATTCGCTTGCACCAGAAGGATCTCAACCTGGCCCTCGAGGGCGCGCGGGGCCTCAAGCTCGCCCTGCCCGGGACCGCCAATGCTCAGCAACTGTTCCAGGCCTGTGCAGCGCAAGGCGGCGAAGACTGGGATCATGCCGGCATCCTGAGAGCACTGGAATCGCTCGCCGACCACGAGGTCGGCAGCCGCTGAGTCCTTTCCATCGCGATCGCTCGCGGTCGCGATGGAGGACGAGGGAGGTGACTGCTCCCTGAATGGCAGGCGTCGGGTCGTCGTCTGCCAGGATCGTCACGGCGATCGTTGCTTGCCGGTCGGGCACATTCCCCCCTGTTTCCGCCGCCGACCGGCAAGCTTTTTTCGTCTCATCTGGCGCTGGAGGCGTCGTTGCTCGCCTGGGGCAAGGCGGCTCTTCGATGCTCGGCCCAGGAAAGGGCGGTGAGTCGGCGGCACCTAGGTGGCAGCAAGGTCAGCCTTCAGGGGTATCGGTCTTGCCTGTTTGTTGCGCTACCCTGTGTCCCAAGAGCCCAGAACGGTGGATCAATGCCAGCGCGCGAATGGCGACCAGCGTGTTTTTTGTAGTTAAATTACAGGATGGCCAGCTTTGCTGTTTCGATCGCCCCTTCATGGGACGGTCGTTTTTTGCTGTCCGAGTTTTGTGGGCTTCCCTTGAAATGAGTAAAAACATTTGAATATCAAATGTTTTTACCGCCTTGCGTAGTGAGTTTTTGCTGCAGGCAAGGCATCGCCCGGACCAAAGTTGACGTTTCATGTCTTGGGTCCGAGGGTGTAGTATGTAGTTAAATTACAGGAGCGATGTGCCGATCAGGAAATCCTGGGCGTCACGTCGGTTCGTTTTCGCTTGCTCCACTTCGTCACCAGCCGAGGATCGTATGAGCCAACTTCCGCTTTCCCCCGTCCGTCGTACCAAGATCGTTGCCACCCTGGGGCCCGCCAGCGACCGCGAAGGGGTGCTTGAGGAAATGCTCGCCGCCGGTGTCGATGTGGTGCGCTTGAACTTTTCCCACGGCAGTGCCGATGACCATCGTCGGCGACTCGAGCAAGTGCGCGAGATCGCCGACCGCCTGGGACGCAGTGTCGCCGCGCTGGGTGATCTGCAGGGCCCGAAGATCCGGATTGCGCGTTTCGCCGACGGTGCGGTCGTGCTGAAGGAAGGGACGTCCTTCGTGATCGATATCTCGTTGGACAAGGAAGCCGGCGACGAGACCCAGGTCGGCTGCGACTATCAAGAGCTCGCCGACGATGTGGTCGCCGGCGACCGTCTGCTGCTCGACGATGGCCGTCTGGTGCTGGACGTGAGCCGAGTCGAGGGCAGCAAGATCCATACCTCCGTGGTGGTCGGTGGCAAGTTGTCCAACAACAAGGGCATCAACAAGCAGGGCGGTGGCCTGTCGGCGCCGGCGCTGACCGACAAGGACAAGGACGACCTGAAGACCGCCATCGATATCGGCGTCGACTACCTGGCGGTGTCCTTCCCGCGCTCGGCGGCGGACATGCAGGAGGCGCGCGCATTGCTCGGCGAAGCGGGCAAGGAAATCGGCCTGGTGGCCAAGCTCGAGCGCGCCGAGGCGGTGGCCACCGACGAGACTCTTGACGGCATCATCGAGGCCAGTGAAGCGGTTATGGTGGCTCGCGGTGATCTCGGCGTCGAGATCGGTGATGAAAAGCTGATCGGCACCCAGAAGCGCATCATCAAACATGCTCGCAGCCACAACCGTGCCGTGATCACTGCGACCCAGATGATGGAGTCGATGATCGAGTCTCCGTTGCCGACTCGTGCCGAGGTATTCGATGTGGCCAACGCCGTGCTCGATGCCACCGACGCGGTGATGCTGTCTGCCGAGACCGCCGCTGGCGACTTCCCGGTGGAGACCGTCGAAGCCATGAATCGGGTCTGCCTGGGTGCCGAGCGTGAGCGCATCGCCCAGGAATCCGGCCACCGCATCCATGAAGGCTTCGAGCGCATCGATGAGACCATCGCCCTGTCGGCCATGTACGCGGCGAACCACCTTTCCGGGGTGGCGGCTATTGCCTGCATGACCTCCACCGGGTACACGCCGTTGATTGCGTCGCGCATTCGGTCCGGGCTTCCCATCGTCGGTCTGGCGCACAACCCCATCGCCCAGCGTCGCATGGCGCTGTACCGTGGGGTGATCTCGTTGCCCTTCGACACCAGCGAGATGTCCGCCTCGGAGCTCAACGACCGCGCCGTCGAGCGCCTGGTGGCTCACGGTGTCGCCAGGTCCGGCGATCACGTCATCCTGACCCGCGGCGACCACATGAATGCCCATGGCGGGACCAATACCCTGAAGATTCTCGACGTCACCGACAGCCATCAGGCCTGATCGACCGTTGAGCATCGGCGTCGCGTCGGGGCCGATATCCCGTGCTGGCATCGCTGAGCGAGGCGAGCCGACACCGCCGCGATGATGGTTGGTCGTGGCATCGGCCGCGATACCCGTTCCCGCCCGGCCGCTTCCGCGGCCGGGCGGGGTCGTGTGTAGGGCCTGGCTGCGGTGAATCGGGGGCAGTGAACGGCGCGGAGGGCTCCGTCACACGATCGGCCGGTGACATCGCGTCCCCCAGAGGCTGTATACAGCCGGGGTCCTGGATGTGGTGCAATAGCCCAAAACATGCGAAGGTCATGAACCAATAACGTCACGAGTGAGTGAAGATGAGCAATGCCTGGCACGAAGAGGTGCTGGCCCAGGTCAAGGCCGGTGCACGGATCAGCGATGGCGACATCGTCAGGCAGGTGCGTCGTGCCGTGCTGATGCAACGGCTGCCACCCGGCACTCGCTTGCCGGAGGTGACCCTTGGCGATGTGTTCGGCGTCAGCCGGTCGGTGGTGCGCAAGGCGCTGACCCGGCTCGCGTCCGAACATGTCGTGGATCAGCGACCCAATCAGGTGGCCCGGGTGCGCGCGCCGGATACCGACGAGACCCTCGAGACCTTCGCGGCGCGACGCTTGGTGGAAGGGGAGGTGGCGGCGTTGACGGCGGGACGCCTCGGCGCCGGCACCCTGGTGCAGTTGGAGGACCGTGTCGGTCGCGAGCGGGAGGCCTTTCTTGCCAGCGACGAGGCGTCGCGTATCGAGCATTCGCTGGCCATTCACCACCTGCTCGCCGAACACTCGCCGAACCGCGTCCTCGGCGCCATGCTCACCGACCTGATCCTGCGTACGTCGATCGTCATCGCTCTGTACAAGCGTCCGTCGCTTGGAAGTTGCTACCTGGAAGGCGACCATACCGCCTTGCTCGAACACTTGTCTCGAGGGGATGGCGAGGCTGCCCGCCGGGCCGTCGAGCGCCACCTGGATAGCCTCAAGGGATTGCTCGACCTGGGGGCGAGGGAAGGTAGCATCGACCTCAAGGCGATTCTCGGTGCCGGCTGAGGCGGGCGACTGACGGGCCTGGTCGCGTCGGATTTGGCGCCACTGTCGGCCCATGGCGTCGACTTCTGGCGCGGGACCGGCCGCCGAGCCGTTCGCTGACGGGCCCGAGCGCTCGTCTCGGTCGCCACCATAACAGGGAAATATCATGCATCAACTGCTGTCCCGCCTTGGCCCCTGTGTCACTGCCTGGGTCTTCGCACTGGGCTTGACGGCGGCGCTGCCGGCCCAGGCCGGCGCCCAGACACCCGCCATCGCCGCGGCCTCGTCGCTGCAGTTTGCCTTGCCGGTATTGATCGAGCGATTCGAAGCCGACACCGGACGCCGCCTGCGGGTGACCTATGGCGCGTCGGGTAATCTCCAGCGTCAGATCCAGCAAGGGGCACCTTTCGAGCTCTTTCTGTCCGCCGATGAGGCCCGCGCGCGGGACCTGGAATCCTCAGGCCTTACCCAGGGCGAGGGCCGAGACTATGCGATCGGGCGATTGGTGTGGCTGCAGGCCAAGGGCTTGCCCTTGGCCGATGACGCCCGGCCCCTTGACGGCGTTCGCGAGGCCATCGCCGCTTTCGAGGCGGGCGAAGGCAAGCCACGTATCGCCCTGGCCAATCCGCTGCACGCGCCCTACGGGGTGGCCGCCAAGGAAGCCCTGACCCGGGCCGACCTGTGGACGGCCAGCGAGCCACTGAGAGTGCTCGGAGAGAACGTTGCCCAGGCGGCGCAGTTTGCGCTGGCCAGCGAGTCTCGTGGTGGTTTCGCCGCGTATTCCCTGGTGGCGGCCCCGACCCTTGCCGAGCGCGCCGATTACCGTCTGATTCCGGCACAATGGCATGCGCCGATCAATCAGCGCATGGTGCTGTTGAAGGGCGCCAGCGAGACGTCGACGGCGTTCTTCGACTGGCTGATGGGCGACGAGGCCGGAGAGGTGCTCGAACGCTTCGGTTTTTCCCGTCCTGACGTGGAGTGAGGACCCTGCATGGATTGGGCCGCCCTGTCGGTATCTCTGAGACTCGCCGTGCTGACCAGCCTGATGCTGTTGCCTTTCGGCTTGTGGCTGGGACGGCGCCTGGCGCTGTCGCGCTCCCGCCTGCGTGCACCCTGTGAGGCTCTGGTCGCGCTACCACTGGTCATGCCCCCCACGGTGCTGGGGTTCTACCTGATGATGGCGTTCTCCGGCGAAGCCCCGTTCGGCAGCCTGTGGGCGAGCGTGACCGGCACCAGCCTCAATTTTTCCTTTTCGGGCATTCTGCTGGCGTCGCTGGTGGTCAATGTGCCATTCGCGGTGCAGCCGATTCAGCGCGCCTTCGAGGGAATTCCCGCCCACCTGAGAGAAGCGGCTTGGTGCTCGGGACTCTCGGCCTGGCAGACGCTGTGGCGCATCGAGTTGCCACTGGCGCTGCCTGGCGTGGTCTCGGCGCTGGCGCTGACGTTTGCGCATACCCTGGGTGAGTTCGGTGTGATCCTGATGGTGGGGGGCGCCATCGACGGTGAGACCCGGACCCTCGCCATCTCCATCTACGACCATGTTCAGGCGTTCGATGAGTCTGCCGCCGGTGTGATGTCGGCGATGCTGCTGGTGCTGTCCTTCGTGACCATCGGTCTGGTTTACGGGCTGACGGGGCGTCGACGTGGTTGAGTCCAGCGGGGAAGCCGTCGAGTCCGGGGCGCGGGACGCCGGCTTGTGCGTCAGCCTGCATCAGCCGGGGCCTATCCCGCTGGCGGCAGACTTCACCTGCGCGCCGGGGGAACTGTTGGCCCTGGTGGGGCCCTCGGGGAGTGGCAAGACCACGCTATTGCGAGCCATTGCCGGGCTCTACGCACCGCGATATGGCCGAGTCGAATGTGCCGGTGAGGTATGGTTTGACCACGCAGGTAGTATCAATCTGACGCCGCAGCGCCGCCGCGTCGGGCTGGTGTTCCAGGACTATGCGTTGTTTCCTCACTTCAATGCCGAGGCCAACATCGCGGTGGCCCTGGGCCACCTGCCTGCCCACGAGCGCCGCGATCAAGCGCGTCTCTGGCTGTCTCGGGTGCGTCTCGAGGGCCTCGAGCAGCGCCTGCCGCGCGAGCTTTCCGGCGGCCAGCGACAGCGCGTCGCCTTGGCTCGAGCCCTGGCCCGTGAACCGCGGGTTCTGCTGCTCGATGAGCCCTTCTCGGCGGTCGATCAGGTCACTCGGCGGCGTCTGCAGCGGGAGCTGGCGACGCTACGCGAACGGCTCAATATCCCCATCGTGCTGGTCACCCATGATCTGACCGAGGCGAGCGCCCTGGCGGATCGCATGTGCGTGCTGCACGGGGGCAGGGCGTTACAGCAGGATACGCCGGAAGCGATGTTCCGCTATCCCGAGAGCCCCGAGGTCGCGAGGCTGCTGGATCGCCCCAACGTTTTCACCGGGGTGGTGCGGGATACCGAAGCCGGGCGCCGCCTGGAGTGGGGGGAGTGGCGTCTGGAGGTCGACCGGGGAATCGACGATGTGGCGCCCGGCGCCACCGTCACGTGGTACCTTCCCGAGTCTGATATCGTACTGCACCGTCGCGGGCGCCCCTCGCGAGGCCTGCGGGAGAATCTGGTGAGTGCCCGCGTCGACGAACTGGTGGTCCTCGGCGGTATCAGCACAGTGACCCTGGTCTTCGCCCACGATCGCCAGCCGATGCGCTTCGATATTGCCACCCACGCATCGCGTCGAAACGGGCTGGCGCAAGGCGAGTGGGTCGATGTTTCGCTACTCTCATCGGGTATCCACGTGATGGACACGGACGCCCCGTCAATTCCTGTTCTTGAGGACCTGTCATGAATCTTAGTCGCCGACGTTTCGCCCAGGCACTTGCGCTGTCCCCCGCCCTGTCATTGCTCTTGCTGTCGCCCGTGGGGGCGCTGATGGGCGCACTCCCGCGTGCCGCACAAGCAGCCGATAGCGACGCGGCAGGCGCCGCAGTCAAGGTGCCGCTGGCGATCCACGGAGCCCAGGGCCCGACTCGGCTACAGGTAGAAATCGCCGACGAAGCAGAAGAACGCAATCGGGGGTTGATGGGACGAGACTATCTGCCGCCCAATGAGGGCATGCTGTTTCTGTACGCTGGCGCAGTGCGCAATGGCTTCTGGATGCGCAATACCCTGATCCCGCTGGATATTGCCTTTCTCGACGACGACGGACGCATTCTCGAGATCCAGCGTATGGAGCCCTGCCCGCCGGCGGCCAGCGAGTGTCCGACGACCCAGCCGGCGGCGGCATACCGCGCCGCACTCGAGGTCAACGCCGGCACCTTCGAGGCGCTTGGCATTCGCCAGGGAGACTGTGTGACCTGGGAAGGCAGTACCGGGACCTGCGGCTGACGGCCAGCGCTCGTTGAGTGCCCAGGCATGGAGGCGTGGTGATCGCTATCAGGCCGCCGGCGGCCGGCGAGGGCGAAAGCGGATCACGATCAGGGCGACGCCGGCGACGACCAGCGCGCCACCGCCGAGCTTGTGTGGGCCGAGGCTATCGCCGAGCAACACTACCCCCAGGACCACCGCGAGCACCGGCACCAGCAGGGTCATGGGCACGAGGCGGTTGACGTCGTGGCGCCGTAACAGCCCGAACCACAGGCCGTAGGCCACGATCGATGACATCACCGCGGTGTAGCCGACGGCGCCCCAGCCGGCAATGCCGGCGTGGCTCATGGCCTGCCATTGGTGGTCTTCCAACAGCCAGGAGCCGAGGGCGACCTGGGGGGTGGCGAAGAGTGCCATCCATCCGGCCAGTGCCATCGGGGCGATCTTCGGGCCGCGCTTGATCAGCAGCTGGGAGATCGCCCAGCCCAGGGCGCTGGCCAGCAGCAAGGCCGTTGGCAGCGGTGCCGGAAGCGTCGGGCCGCCGGCGAGCACCGCCACGCCGGAAAACGACAGGAGCAGGCCGATCAGGCGCTTCGCGCCGAGGCGCTCCTTGAGGAATATCACCGCCAGCAGGGTCGCAAAAGGCGTCCCCATCTGTACCAGAAGGGCGCCGGTGCCGGCCTCGGCCTGCTCTAGGCCGATGATCAACAGGGCGAAATGCAGGCTACCGAAGGTGACCGACAGCAGGGCCAGAAACGGCAGCTGATGGCGCGACACCGGATAGAAGGGCACCAGCAGAACCGCGACCAGGGCGAAGCGCAGGGTGGTCAGTAGCATCGGTGGCATTTCGATCACCCCGACCTTGATGACGATGATGTTCAGCGCCCAGATGAGAATGACGGCGAGGCCGAGCAGCAGATCGCGAAGTGGCAAGACTCTTCCTTGATCGATGAGAAAACGAGTCGCCAGCATAGCAAAACGCCGGCCCGTCAGTGGGCCGGCGTTGGCTATCGATGCGTTTTTTGGCTCGGCGGCGTCAGAAGGTCCAGCGCACGATCGCCTGGGGTAGGGACTCGTCGGTGCCGTCGAGGCCGAACTTGTTGTGCCAGTACTGGTATTCCAGGCCGAGGGCGATGTGGTCATTTGCGTGCCACATCAACTGTGGCTGGGTCAGCAACTGCTCTTCGAGATCGCCTTCCTCGGTGGTGTAGTCGAGAAAGCCCTCGAAGCTGAACTTGGCGTCGCCGATCGTGAAGGGACTGTTCCATGCCAGCGTTAGCTGCTCGGAAGTACCGTCGGCGGCGTCACTGTCGTCGTCGCGGTACATGGTGAACACCTTGAAGAAGGCGAAGCCTGGAACCTCGATGTCGTAGCCGAGCCCGACCATGTGGGTCGTCTTGCGGACGGCCGAATTGCGGTCGAAGTCGAGTTGGCCGGACAGGTAGAGGTTGGTGACCGGGCCAAACGACAGGTCCCGACCGAGGACTTTGCCGATGTTGCCCCTCAGGTTCCATTCGGCGTGGGTGCTGCCATAGTCCTGCTCGTCTTCCGTATCGCGATCGACATTGGTGAAATCGGCGAAGAAGTAGCTATCGCCGTAGGTCCAGCCACTGGCATTGGCAATGGTGAAGATGGCATGGCGTTGGTTGTCGATGCCGAAGCCGGCATCGGCTCGATCCTCGTAGTCCCAACCGTAGAGTGCTTCGACCTTGGTGGTGCTGTAGAGCGCGGCCGAGGCGCCTTGGCTGATCAGCAGGACCGAGGTGGCGGTCAGGGTGGCAAGGGGAATGGATTTCATCGAGGTCTCCAGATGTTGTTGTGGTTATGCGACCAACGCCGGAGCGAAGGGCTGGTGCAAGGGGGAGACTGCTTTCATGGAAATGATTTCCGTTATTTTTGTATGCATTAATTTGGCGTGTTGGTGACTATTCGTCAACCTATATGTATACAGTTTTCGCGTAAATCAGTAGCTGAAACACCAATTCGGTGGCGCACACTGGCTTACCCTTGTGGTCAATCCGCCTTTGCAGGCATATTGAGTGACGGATTCAATAGCGCCCTACCCGCCAGCGTTGCCTCACGGCAAGGTGACGCCATTGGTGTCTACGTTCAGACGCAACGACCCAACTCGACCCCGCTGAAGTGGGGCATCAACGCCAAGGACATGTCATGCAGCTCACTCGTTTCTCCTCACGCGCACCGGCGCGACTCGCTCTGACGTTTGCCAGTGTGGTGCTGATCGGCGCCTCGTTTGGCGCCCAGGCCCGCGAACTGTCGGTGTCTACCGTGTTGTCCGACGCCTTTCCCTGGGGCCAGGCGGCTCAGAAGTGGGCCGACCTAGTGGAGGAACGCTCGGGCGGTGATCTGACGCTGCGGGTCTATCCCAACTCCCAGCTGGTCAACGGCGATCAGACCCGCGAGTTCTCCGCCATGCGTTCCGGCCTGATCGATCTGGCGGTGGGGTCGACCATCAACTGGTCGCCCCAGGTACCCGAGCTCAACCTGTTTTCGCTGCCCTTCTTGATGCCGGATGAAGACGCGGTCGACGCCGTGACCGGTGGCGAAGCCGGTCGGCTGATTTTCGAGGCCATCGAGTCCCGCGGCGTGGTCCCGCTGGCGTGGGGCGAGAACGGTTTCCGTCAGATCTCCAACTCCCAGGGCGTGATCGACGAGCCCGCCGACCTCGAAGGGCTCAAGATTCGCGTGGTGGGGTCTCCATTGTTCCAGGACACCTTCACCGCCCTCGGCGCGAACCCGACCCAGATGAGCTGGGCCGACGCTAAGCCGGCGCTGACCACCGGCGCCGTGGACGGGCAGGAGAATCCGTTGTCGGTGTTCGACGTGGCGCGTATCGACCAGGTGGGTCAGGCCTATGTCACGCAATGGAACTACATGAACGACCCGTTGATCTTCGCTGCCAACCAGCAGGTCTGGGGAACGCTGTCTGAGCAGGAGCAGACGCTGCTTCGGGAAACGGCTCTCGAGGCTGGCGCCTGGGAAATCAGCATGACCCGGGAGCAGGAGAGTGAACGCCAGGCTGCCATCGAGGAACGCGGTGTTACCGTCACCGATCTCAGCGAAGAGCAGCATCAGGCCTTCGTCGAGGCCACCGAGAGCGTGCAGGAGAAATGGGTGCCACGCATCGGCGAAGACATCGTCGAGGCGGCACGCAACGCCATCGAGGCGCTGTAAGCGCCAAGGCACGATATGTGATCCTTTTCCGTCGGCCCCACCAAGGGCCGACGGTGTCCGTTTCCCCTGCCCGACATCGTCTTCATGAAACGTCCCGACGCAAGACTCGAGCGTGTGCTCGCGACCCTCGCCATCCTGATCATTGGCTTGATCAGCCTGACCAACGTGGTGGTGCGTTACATCACCGGGGGCTCCTTCGCCTTTACCGAGGAATTCTCGGTATTCCTGCTGGTGGTGCTGACCTTTGCCGGTGCGTCCGTGGCGCTGCGCGGTGATCGCCATATCCGGATTGGGTTACTCGAGCGCGCCTTGCCCGAGGGGGCCAAGCGTGTCCTGATCCTGGTGCAAGGCCTGGCGGGCGTCATCGTGCTCGGCCTGATCACTTGGTTCGGTGCCCAGATGACCTGGCAGGAATACCAGTGGCAGTCGTTGTCGCCGGGGCTGGGCCTGCCTCAGTGGTGGTACCTGGTATGGCTGCCTGTGCTGTCTGGCCTGATGCTGCTGCGCCAGGCCCAGGTCACCCTCGACCGTTTGCGTGGAGGGCTCCGCAATGACGCCTGATATCTGGATGCTGCTGGCCTTTCTGGGGCTGCTCATCGCCGGTGTGCCGGTGGCGTTTTCCCTCGGCCTGGCCGGTGCCGTCGGCATCGTCACGGGATTGTCACCGGCCATGCTGGCGACGCTTGGGACCAATACCTATAACAGCATCGCCAAGTATCCGCTGATCGCCATTCCGTTGTTTATCCTGACCGGCTTGATCTTCGAGCGGGCCGGCGTCGCGGCCAGGCTGGTGCGCTTCGCTCAAGCGCTGATCGGCCCACGGCATGGTGGCTTGGCGCTGGTGGCGGTGCTGGTGTGCATGATCATGGGCGGCATGAGCGGCTCCGGCCCCGCCGATGCCGCCGCGGTGGCCATGGTGATGTTGCCGAGCATGACCAAGGCCGGCTATCCGCGGCCGTTTTCCGCGACCCTGATCGCCGCGTCGGCGTCCACCGCGATCCTGATTCCGCCGTCGGTGGCGCTGATTCTGTATTCCATCGTGGTGCCCGGAGTCGACCTGCGCGCGCTCTTTGCCGCCGGCCTGTTCCCTGGAATGCTCGCCGGATTCTCGCTTTTGGCACCGGCGCTGCTGCTATCGCGTCGCTACGGCTGGGAGTCACCGGACGAGGTCGAGCGTCCGGACATCGGCGCGAGCTTCCGCCAGGCGTTGCCGGCGCTTTTCGCGCCGGTGCTGATTCTTGGGGGGCTGCGCAGCGGGCTTTTCACCCCCACCGAAGCGGCCGTGGTGGCCGTGGCCTACGGGGTGGTGGTGGGCCTGTTTGTGACCCGCGAGCTGTCGCTGAAGGATCTGTGGGCGCTGCTCGGTGAAGCGGCGGTGATTTCCGGCGTCGTGATGCTGATCATCGCCCTGGCCGGTATCTTCGCCTGGTCCGGTACCATGCTGGGGACCTTCCGTCACCTGGCCGAGTGGGTTATCGGGCTTTCCGATAACGGCACGCTGTTGCTGGTGTTGATCATGCTGGCGGTACTCGCCGCCGGGATGGTGCTGGATGCCATCTCGATCTACCTGATCATGATGCCGATCCTGATTCCGGTGATGCAGCATTTCGAGTGGAACCCGGTGTGGTTCGGCATCCTGCTGGCGATGAACATTGCCATCGGTCAGTTCACGCCCCCGGTCGCGGTGAATCTGATGGTCACCACCGAAGTCGCCAAGGTGCGTCTGGAGCAGACCGTAGGCTGGGCGCTGGTCTTTGTCGTGGCCATGGCCTCGGCCCTGGGGCTGGTCGCGGTGTTCCCGGAAATTGCGCTGTGGTTACCGCGAGTCCTTGGCTATAACGTTTGATCATCAGATGTGTTCGATGACGACGCGCCGCTTGGCAAGAGCACGAGGCGCCACCGGGAGGTGGCGCCTTGTGCGTTCGGGCAACGCACAACCAGGCCAGGAGGCGTCTTTTCTGCGGACCCACCGCGGGGCCGTGCTGACGGCCACCTGGCCCAGCGGCCGCTCACTCGGTGGTGAGTGCCTCCAGCCAGCGCTGATGGACCTCGAGGCTGGCTTCGTCGAACAGCACGAAGCGGACGAGCCGAATGCCGGGGCATTCGGGCAGGGTCGTCAGCACCGTGGACAGCGCAACCTCGGCGGCGTCCTTGAGTGGATAGCCGAAGATGCCGGTCGAGATCGCCGGAAAGGCGATCCGCCAGAGGCCATGTTCGGCGGCAAGCATCAGCGCCTGGCGATAACAGCGGGCGAGCAGTTCGGGGGCAGGCTCATCGCGGCCGTAGACCGGCCCGAGACAGTGAATGACATGGGCGTTGGGCAAGTCGAAGCCCGGGGTGATCACCGCCTGGCCGGGGCGAATTGGCGCCAGGGGGCGGCCGGCTTCGGCCAGCTGCGGCCCCGCCCTGCGGTGCAGCGCGCCGGCCACGCCGCCGCCGCTTCTCAGCTCGGCATTGGCCGCGTTGACGACGACATCGATGTCCTCTTGCGCGGAAATATCGCCCTCGAGACATTCGATCAGCGGGTATTCAAGAGGCATGGTTCGGGCTCCGAGGGGCTTGCGGTGCAAGCGCGAGGCAGGAATGCGCAGGATGGAGTAGGCCGGTCTCGTGGGTCAAGCCGGGGCCGGGACATCCTCTGAGGGGCGAGGACATCCGCTGGATGCCTTTCCGAGGGCAGGGGTGCGTTGTGGGAGGGCGAGGCGGACTAGGCGCTGCGCAGACAAGGCGCCAGGGCCGTCGTTGCAGGGAGAGCGAGTCGATATCGGCGCGTCTATCCTGAGACAATGGCTGGCGCAATCTGTCGGCAATGCGGTCCAGGTGTTGGCGCTGGTCGTCGCGACGGCGGGGCGGGGGAATCACCATCTGGCAGGCCAGTCAGTGCATGGTGGTCCTCGCGCCGCGCCAGTGCGCACCTTGGTCAGGGCCACTGCCGCGAGACGTGGCCGGCGCGAGGATCATCTGCACCACGACCTGGGCTCGTGAGGTGCTACGCTAGAACCGGACGCTGGCGGCGCCGTGCACCGCTTTGACGTCGAGCAAAGACGCTAGTGATAGAAAAAAATTAACGCCCACTAAACGTTACGTGCGACTAGACTCTGCGAATTAACGGAACGCTTTGGGATCATTCAAGGTTAATTTCCGCTAAAGTAGCACCTATGGATTGGGTCAGGCACCGCACAGATGCCGCCCGATCCGCATAATGTCGGTAACGTCCATAATGCCAAAAGAGGTATGACCATGAAGCGCCATGCTTTCTCCACCGCCGCTTTTTCCGGCGCCATCCTTGGAGCCGCGATGTTCGCGTCTCCGGCCATGGCCCAGGATGAGGAACAGTTCATTACCATCGGCACCGGTGGTCAGACCGGCGTCTACTATGTGGTCGGACAGTCCGTCTGCCGTCTGGTCAATCGCAACTCCGACGACACCGGTATTCGCTGCAACGCTCCGTCTACCGGCGGTTCCGTGGCTAACGTCAATGGCATCCGCAGCGGCGAGTTGACCATGGGCGTGGCGCAGTCCGACGTCCAGTATCAGGCCTATAACGGCACCGGCAATTTCGAAGGCGATGCCTACGAAGACCTGCGTGCGGTGTTTAAGATCCACGGCGAGCCGCTGACCATTCTGGCCCGCGCCGATGCCGGTATCGAGACCCTCGATGACCTGGCCGGCAAGCGCGTCAACATCGGCAACCCGGGCTCTGGCCAGCGCAACACCATGGAAGTGGTGATGGACGCCAAGGGCTGGACCCAGGATACCTTCTCGCTGGCCTCCGAGCTTGATGCCGCCGAGATGGCGTCGGCCCTGTCTGACAATAACATTGACGCCATGGCGTACGTGGTGGGTCACCCGAACGGTGCCATTCAGGAAGCCACGACTACTGTCGATGCACGCCTCGTGCCGCTGAACGATGATGACGTCAAGGGCTTGGTCGAAGAGTACCCCTATTACTCCATGTCGGTGATTCCCGGCGGCCTGTACAAGGGCAATGACGAAGACATCGAGACCTTCGGTGTGGCCGCGACCTTCGTGACCACCGCCGAAGCCGACGACGAGCTGGTTTACCAGACCGTCAAGGCGGTGTTCGATAACTTCGACCGTTTCAAGCGCCTGCACCCGGCGTTCGAGAACCTCGACCCGCAGGATATGGTGTCCAACGGCCTGTCCGCGCCACTGCATGAAGGCGCCGCGCGTTACTATCGTGAGCAAGGCTGGATCGAGTAACGCGTCTCCGTCACCGACGGCACCTCGGTGAACACTGCGCGGTCTCCCGTTGGGCGGCCGCGCAGTGCGTTTAGCACAGCCAAGGTTGTGCTGATGCGAGCGCCGTCATTCTTTCTCCTCTAGAGCAGGGCACGCTTATGACTGAGGAAAACAAGAGGGCCGAAGGATCCACGGTGGATCTCGAGGACATGGTCGCGTCCAGCGACTCGGGGTCTCGTAACCCTCTCGGCACGCCGGGCAAGTTGCTGGTCAGCATCGCGGCCGTGTGGTCGCTCTTTCAGCTGTGGATAGCGTCCCCGCTCCCGTATGCGTTGGGGTTTGGTGTCTTCAATGCCACCGAGGCCCGGCCCATCCACCTGGCGTTTGCGCTGTTTCTGGCCTACATGGCGTACCCGGCCACCAAGCGCTCCCCCCGTGACCGCATTCCGATCCAGGATTGGATACTGGCGTTCGTCGCCTCGGCGACAGCGGCCTATGGGTTCTTCTTCTATGAGCAGCTCGCCCAGCGCCCCGGGGCCCCGATCCTTCAGGATGTGGTCGTTGGCGTGATCGGCCTGTTGCTGCTGCTCGAAGCGACTCGCCGAGCGCTCGGCCCGCCGCTGACCATCATCGCTTCCATCTTCATCGTCTACTCGCTGGCCGGCCCCTGGATGCCCGGTATCCTCGCCCACCGCGGGGTCAGCCTGTACGGGTTGATCAACCACCAGTGGCTGACGTCCCAAGGCGTTTTCGGTATCGCACTGGGTGTCTCGACGGCCTTCGTCTTTCTATTTGTGTTGTTTGGTGCCTTGCTCGACAAGGCCGGTGCCGGCAACTATTTCATCAAGGTAGCGTTCTCGCTGCTGGGGCACTACAAGGGCGGACCGGCCAAGGCCGCCGTCGTGGCCTCCGGCATGACCGGCCTGATTTCCGGTTCGTCGATCGCCAATACCGTGACCACCGGTACCTTCACCATCCCGATGATGAAACGTGTCGGTTTCTCGGCGGAGAAGGCCGGGGCCGTGGAGGTATCGTCTTCCGTCAACGGACAGATCATGCCCCCGGTGATGGGGGCCGCCGCCTTCCTGATGGTGGAATACGTCGGCATCTCCTACGTCGACGTCATCAAGCACGCCTTCCTGCCGGCGCTGATCTCCTATATCGCGTTGATCTATATCGTTCACCTCGAGGCGCTCAAGGCCGACATGCAGGGGCTGGAAAGCACCAATCCGCCCAAGACGCTGACGCGCAAGGTCATCGGCTTCCTGGGTGGCCTGCTGTTGATGATGATCGTGGCGATGGGCGTCTATTACGGGCTCGGCTGGCTCAAGCCAGTGCTCGGTGACGGTGCCCCCTGGATCATTTCCGCGCTGCTGGCGGTGATCTATGTGGTATTGCTCAAGATTGCCTCGGGCTATCCCGAGCTCGAGCTCGACGACCCCAATGAGCCGATCTTCTCGTTGCCCCAGACGCGTCCCACCGTGATGGTTGGCTTGCAGTACATTCTACCGGTTGTCGTCCTGATCTGGTGTCTGATGGTCGAGCGTCTGTCACCGGGGCTCTCGGCGTTCTGGGCGACGGTGTTCATGATCTTCATCATGCTCACGCAGCGTCCCATCACGGCGCTGTTCCGAGGCAATAGCGACCTGGCCGCCGATCTTCGTGAAGGGGTGATGGATCTGTGGTCGGGCCTGGTCACGGGGGCTCGCAACATGATCGGGATCGGTATCGCGACCGCCACCGCCGGTATCATCGTCGGCGCCGTCTCCCAGACGGGCGTGGGCCTGGTGCTCGCCGATGTGGTCGAGATCCTGTCCATGGGCAACCTGATGTTGATCCTGTTGTTCACGGCGATTCTCAGTCTGATTCTCGGCATGGGCCTACCGACCACCGCGAACTACATCGTGGTATCGGCGCTGCTGGCGCCGGTCATCGTCCAGTTGGGCGAGCAGAACGGGCTGCTGGTGCCGTTGATCGCGGTCCACCTGTTCGTGTTCTATTTCGGCATCATGGCCGACGTCACGCCCCCGGTAGGCCTGGCTTCATTTGCTGCGGCGGCCTTGTCGGGCGGGGATCCGATTCGTACCGGCTTCCAGGCGTTCTACTACAGCCTGCGCACGGCGGCGCTGCCTTTCTTGTTCATCTTCAACACCGACCTGTTGTTGATCGATGTCGCTCCGCTGCAAGGGGTGCTGATCTTTGTCGTGGCGACCATCGCGATGCTGATCTTTGCCGCGGCGACCCAGGGCTATCTGATCACGCGCAACCGCTGGTATGAGAGCATCCTGCTGTTGCTGGTGGCCTTCACCCTGTTCCGCCCGGGGTTCTGGATGGACATGATCCATGACCCCTATCGCGAGATTCCGCCGGCGCAGTTTGTCGAGGCGCTGGGTAACGTCGACAAGGCCAGCACGCTACGTCTGCAGATCAGCGGTGTCGATGCGATCGGCGAGCCGTTGACGACTTACATGACGTTGCCGGTGCCGGAGGGCACGACGGGAGAGGAGCGCCTGGAGAACCTGGGGCTTGAGCTGATCGTCGAGGATGAGCGTGCGATCGTGGACATGGTCACCTATGGCAGTCAGGCGTCGGATCTGGGCTTCGACTTCGACCAGGAGATCATCGAGGTACTGGCGCCGGTGGATCGTTGGCCGAAAGAGCTGATGTGGTTCCCTGGGTTGCTGGTGTTTGGTCTGGTGGTGCTGATGCAGCGCCGTCGGCGTGCTCATGAACCCAGCCGCGCTGCGGCCTGAGGAGGTATGCCATGTACGACAAGATTTTGCTGCCGGTGGATCTCAATGAGGAAGCATCATGGAGCAAGGCGCTGCCAGTGGCGCTGTCGTTGTGTCGCACCTTCGACGCTTCGCTGCATATCGTCACCGTGATGCCGGACTATCGCATGCCCATGGTGGGGTCGTTCTTTCCCAAGGACTTCGCCGAAAAGGCCCACCAGGCCGTCACCGAGGCGCAGCGCACCTTCATCGCCGACAAGGTGCCAAGCGATGTGAAAGCGCAGGCCGTGATTACCGACGGCTCGCCCTGGGAGGCGATTCTCAAGGCGGGCAAGAAGGTCGGCGTCGATCTGATCGTGATGGCGTCCCACAACAAGAAGCGCTTCGCTGACTACGTGATCGGACCCAACGCCGAGCACATCGTGCATCACAGCAAGATCTCGGTAATGATCGTGCGCTAGGGGGCATTGCACCTGGCACCTCCATCGCCCCTGGCGCGCTTGCGCCAGGGGCGATTTCGTGAGCGCAACGGTTTCGTCATAGAACGCTCGCTCGCGGCGAGATCACGCGGGGTCGTCTACAGTGGACTTAAGAGTCAATCGGCGCCTACGAGCGCAATGACGCGGTTGTTCACGGTGCCGTGACTCCCCTGACCGGCACGCGGTATGCGCCGGGTGACAAGGTGGACGCGGGGGTGAAGCGATGAATGTAGACAGTGCTCCTCATGGAAGTTCGTCGCAGGGCGGCGGCGGCGGTGACAGCAGGCGCGAGGTCAGTCAAGGCAATGCCGGCGCTGGCCGGGGCAGCGGGGCGGAGGGCGGCAAACTCGTCGATATCACTATTCAATCCGTTGGCATGGAGCGCCCCAGAGCCTGGTTGACGGCAGGGATTCGCGATTTCCGTGAGGCCCCTGCGGTCAGCCTGGCCTACGGCATGTTCTGGGTTGGCCTGAGCATCGCGGTGACCGTCGGAGCCTTCATCCTCGGGCTGTGGCACTGGCTGTTGCCCATGGTGGCGGGCTTCATGTTCATCGGTCCGCTGGTGGCGGTAGGGTCCTACGGGATCAGTCGCGCACTCGAACGAGGCCGCTCGCCGACCCTCGGCGACGCCTTCTTTGCCTGGCGTGGCCATGTTGGGCAACTGGCGATGATGGGGGTCATGATGATGATCTTTTTCCTCGCCTGGATTCGCCTGGCAACGCTGCTGTTTGCGCTGTTCTTCGGGCTGCAGTCGCCGGATCCCGCCACCGTCTATGCGTCATTGCTGACCACACCCGAAGGGCTCGGGATGCTGGCCGTAGGGCTGGCGGCGGGGTGCGTGCTGGCCTTTGGCGCCTTCGCCATCAGCGTGGTTGCGATTCCTACCCTGATGGACCAGGACCTGACCTTCATGGAAGGGATCGAAGCCAGCGTGCGTTCGGTGGCGCGCAATTTCAGGCCGATGCTGATCTGGGCGGCCATCCTGACCGGCAGTGTGCTGGTCGGAATGATGACCTTCTATATTGGCCTCGCCCTGATTCTTCCGGTACTGGGCCACGCGAGCTGGCATGCCTATGAAGATCTGGTGGTGTGTGAACCGGTCGATCGCTTGAGCTGAGACCGGAGGGATCCTACACCGTCACCGACACCGTCCGGGGGGCGTGGTGAGCAAGGGGGTGGCCGGTTTACCGGTGTGGCGCTCGTAGGTTGGACCAGGTGCTCGCGCAAGTCCTGATCAAGCACAAGGTGCCGGCGAGATGGCTCGCCGGCGCCTTGTTGCGTCTGGGCCGGATCCCGCATCGGTGTGACATTTCATAAGTTGTTACTTATGTGGTGGGCCGGGTTGTGCTAGGCTCCTGCCGTTATTTCAAGGACGCTGTTTCAAGGACCCTGTTTCAAGGACTTGTATCCGGTCTTTTGCAGGCCCGCGCTGGCGCCACCTCGTCATGGCCAGGTGCCTCTTGGCACGGCCAAGAGACGCTGCCGCGCCGCGCGTCTTAGCCCTGGCGGGCCAGCGGCCACCCTGCGGTCGATCTCGTGTCTGGAACCGTTCGGTGCTGGGCGTGTTGCCACGACAGGGCGCTATTCGGCGCTGTCCCGTTAAAGACTCCCGACAAAGCAAAGCCAGTGCGCTGTCTGTCCTGAACTCGATAGACGAATCGCGTAACCTATGGACTCGGACAACGATAGGAGCGCGCATGCGCGGCAAAGCAATGATCTTGGGGGCTGTGGCGCTGGCACTGGTGGTCGCCGGGCAGAAAGCGTTCGCGACGTCGTTGCCGCCGCTTACCGGCCCCGTGATGCTCAAGATCAGCGGTAACATTCAGCACCCCAACATGGGCAACGAGCTGTGGCTGGATCGTGACATGTTGCGCGCGCTTCCCGGGCGGGTCATCGTTACCGATACGCCATGGCATCGCGGTACCAGCCGCTTCGAAGGGCCATTGCTGCGTAGCATACTGGAGGCCGCCGGGGTCGAGTCAGACCAGGTTCGGATTCATGCCTTGAACGATTTTTCCGCCGACATTCCGCTGTCGGACCTGCTCGAGTACGATGTGATCCTGGCCATGCGCCGAAACGGTCACGAGATGGCGGTCCGCGATTTCGGTCCGCTGTTCGTGCTGTATCCCTTCGATGACCACCCGGAACTGATGAACGAAACCACGCGCTTTCGTTCTGTGTGGCAGGTGGATGCCATCTATGTGCCCTGAGGCCGGAAGGTGCGGCGATCCGAGGCGTACCTGCGCCGGCCGTAAAACGTCGTTTGAGAGGGCAGCAAGGTGAGGTCCTATCCCTGGCGGCTCAAGCTCAGTGCCGTGGCCGCGCTGGCCTTCTTCGCCGCGGCCATGGTGGTGATCGGCCTGGTGGTGTGGCGCCATGATAGCTTGGCCCAGAGCGTGGGGGAGGATGCCACCTGGCATGCCTACAAGCTGGATCGGGACACGGTACAGCTGCGCAATCAGCTGGTCGTCGGCGCTCGGGATCGCGAGGCGCTGGAAGCCTTTCGCCTCGGTTTCGAGCTGCTTTATAGCCGGTTGACGCTGTTTCGCAACAGCGACATTACCGAGCTGCTTGCCGAAACCCCGGTTGCGCAACGCCAGATCGAGGAGATCGAGGTCCTGCTGCGTGAGCTCGATCGGCGTATCTCGGGACTCGCCGAGCTCGATACAAGCGCGGTACGCGCCCTGGAACTGGACCTTCTGGCACTCAGTGGGCCCACCGAGCGCTTGATCATCGCCATCAACGAGCATGTCGCCGAAGTCACGACCGATGAGCGTTATCGCTTGCAGCGGATGTATGTGTTGTTGCTGCTGTTGATCGTTGGCATGAGCCTGGCCGGCGGCGTCATGCTGACGGTGCTGCTGCGTGAGGCGAGAGACAACGAGGCGTCGCGCAAGGCGCTTGAGACGCTGAGTGGAGAACTCGAGGTCAGCGCCCGGCGGGCGCATTCGGCGAGTCAGGCCAAGTCGGATTTTCTGGCCACCGTCAGCCACGAGATTCGCACGCCGCTCAATGGCGTCATCGGCATGAGTGAACTGCTGCGCGAGCAACCGTTGCCCGACCGAGCTCGTCACTACTCCGATACCATTCACGACAGTGCCCGCAAGCTTACCGGCCTGATCGACGATATTCTGGATTTTTCCAAGATCGAGGCGGGGCGCATGGAGCTGGAGGTTCAGCCGGTCGCGCTGCAAACGCTGGTCGACGATGCCATGACGCTGTTCACCCCTCGGGCCGACGCGCGCGGGGTCAGGCTGGTCGGCTATCTCGACCCACAGCTACCGGCGTGGGTCATGAGCGATCCAGGACGCTTGCGCCAGGTGTTGCTGAACCTGCTCAACAACGCCATCAAGTTCACCGAGCAAGGGGTGGTACGACTGTCCGTGCGGCTTGGCACTAACGATCGCCTGCTGTTCGAGGTCGTCGACAGCGGCCAGGGCATCACGCCGTCTCAGCAGGCTCAGCTGTTCGAGCCCTTTCGCCAGGGCGATGCATCCACGGCCAGGCGCTTCGGCGGTACCGGCTTGGGGCTTGCCATCTGCAAGCGCCTGGTCGAGGCCATGGGAGGGCGTATCGGCGTCGAGAGCGAGGTCGGCCTTGGCAGTCGCTTCTGGTTCGAGCTTGGCGTCGAGCAGGCCTGTGTCGAGGCGTCGCAGGGCGATGACGCCGGGGCGCCGCCGCTGCATCCCAAGCGTCTGGCAGAGGCCGAGCTGCTGGTGGTCGAGGACAACCTGGTCAATCAGGAAGTGGCCATGGCCATGCTCGAGCGAATCGGCTGTCAGGCGACCTTGGCCGCCTCCGGCGACGAGGCCTTGTCATTGTGCGAGAGACGCCGCTTCGATCTGGTGCTGATGGACATTCAGATGCCAGACCTCGATGGCCGCGAGGTGACGCGGCGCCTGCGGGCTCAGGGGGGCTGGCGTGCCGAGGTGCCTGTGCTGGCGATGACGGCGGGCGGGGGGAGCCATGATCAGGGCGACTGCGTGGAGGCGGGGATGAACGGCTATCTGACCAAACCGCTGTTGATGCGCACCCTGATGGTTGCTCTGCAGCGACACCTCGTCGGCGAGCCAACGCAGCCGCTGCCGGGCCAGGACGCTTCATCGGAGTCGAATTCGCCGCTGTTGCACTACGACACGCTGACGGCGCTGCGCGATACGCTGGGCGTCAAGCGTACGCAGATGCTGGTGGACCTGTATCGCGAGCAGGTGCTGGCGCGGGTGCCGGACATGGAAGTGGCGTTGAAGCGCCGCCAGGGTGACGAACTGGAACGACTCGCTCATCAGTTGAAGGGCGAATCCGCCGGAGTCGGTGCCGGCAGTGCGGCGGCGGCGGCCGCGGAGCTGGAGGCGTCCGCCCGTGAGCGTCGCTTTGACGACGCCAGGCAGTCCCTTGGGCAACTGCGTCTGACGCTGGAAAAGACGCGCATTGCCTTCGACCGGTTCTTTACCGATGACGATACCGTGGTCGACACCAATGCCCTGTGAGGCTCGATAACGCCGTTGTCTCGCGGCCGCTGCCTGGCCACACCGTTGTTTCCCTGGTTCAGCGCTGTGGCTCGGGCACACCGGGCAAGCGCCAGCGCGGCCGCCGTGGCACGGTGACCTGGCCGAGGCGATAGTCTCCCTTGACCGCGGCCAGGGCCAATGTCAGTGCCTGGCGTGCGATGGCTTCGTGATCCTGCACCGCCGAGTTCACCGGAAGCGGCAGGAAGTCGAGCAGACGGTTATCACCGAAACTCGCCATGGCCAGGTGCGCAGGCAGGCCACCGCGGGCGAGCAGTTCGTCCAGCACGCCTTCCAGCAGCGTGTAGGATGCCGTGATCAGGGCATCGGGCAGCGGCTGCCGGGTCAGGTAGTCCGCCAGTAGCCTGGCGCCTTCCTCGCGATCATAGCGTTCACCACTCAACACCTCGCAGTACTCGTCGAGTCCGGCGCCGGCGATGGCCGCGCGAAAGCCGGCTCGGCGCTCCGCCGTGATCGACAGATGCGGCACCGCATCGATCCAGACTACGCGTTTGATCGTCGACGTCAGCAGTGAGGTCGTCAGGCGCTCGGCGGACTCCTTGTCGTTGCTGACGACGCTGGCGTAGCGCTCCGCCGGCAGGCCCCTGTCCACGGCGATGACCGGCAGGCCGTCGGCCATCAACTCGGCGTAGAAGGGGTCGTCCTGGGGCAGGCAGGTCGCCGTGATCAAGGCCTCACAGCGCTGGGCGCGAAGGGCCAGGGCAAGATCCCGTTCGCTGTCCGGCTGGTCGTCGGAGCCGACGATCAGTAGCTGATAGCCCTGGTCTCTGGCGCCGCGCTCCAGATGCTTGGCCAGCCGCGCGTAGCTCGAGTTTTCCAGGTCCGGCACGATCAGCCCAAGGATACGGCTGGTGCCCCGACGCAGCGCTGCGGCCTGGGCATCGACCCGGTAGCCATGCGCCTTGACCACCGCCATGACTCGCTCGACGGTGTCTTGGCGAATACGCCTTTCCCGCGCCTTGCCGTTGACGATGTAGCTGGCGGTGGTGCGGGACACGCCGGCAAGGCGGGCAATATCGGCAAGGGTCATGACGCGTTGCGTCTCGCCGGGGGGCGGTGTGGCCATGGGGCATCCTGTTGTTGGGTGGAGTCGGGGCACCGGTTCCTGGGGTGCCGTGTGGCCACCGCCAGGCCCGCTGCCGGCGGCGACATGGGTGGCGCCAGAAGGCTGCGTAACGCGGGCGCAGGGCCCGCGCAGGCGTCCGTCCGACGCCTGGGGGCTATTCTACCCGGTTGGCGTCCAGCCGCACCCTGCCAAAGTCGTAGCAGGTTCGCCTTGCCAACGTAACTGAATCGTACCAGCATTGGAAACCTATCAAGTGACACGATTCAGCTTTCCCGAATGAAGAGCCGATTGCGTGTTGCGGATCCGCCACCGGGTGCCCGTCCGCCTCGGTCCCTGGTGGTTGTCATAGGGCGTCGCGAACAGGGCGTCGCGAACAGGGCGTCGCGAACAGGACGTCGCAAATAGAGCGTCGTGAATAGGGCGTCGTGAATAGGGCGTCGTGGTGAATAGAGCGTCGCGAACAGGGCGTCGTCGCGAATAGGACGTCGCGAACAGGGCGTCGTGGTGAATAGGGCGTCGCGAATTAGGGTGTTGTGAATTAGGGCGTCGTGAAAAGGCCCCCAGGAGACCATTGCATGTTAACGCTCAGCTCGCAGGACATCCGGCTCGACTGCCGGGCAGAGTCCTGGCAGGACGCATTGGCTGCCGCCTTCGAGGCCCTCAAAGGAGACGGCCTGGTAGACGACGGGTACCGTCAGGGCCTGCACGACCGTGAAGCCCAATCCTCGACCTGGCTTGGCAATGGCATTGCCATTCCCCACGGCACGCCCGATAGTCGCGATGCGGTGCGGCAAACTGGCGTTCGCGTATTGCAGTTTCCCCAGGGGGTCGAGTGGCACGACGGCAATCGGGTCTACGTACTGGTCACCATCGCCGCCCAGAACGATGAGCATCTCGACATTCTGAGAAGCCTGACCCACGTGCTGGATCAAGACGGCGTCGCCGAGCGCCTGGCCGCGGCGGACACCGAGCAGGGCGTGGCCGAGTTGCTGTCGCAGAAGGTGGTGAGCGCCCGGCTCGACAGTGAGACCCTGTGCCTGAGGCATCCCGGTGACGACGTGATCGATCTTGGTCTGGGTGGCGCCCAGCGCCTGCGCCGCCTGGGGCTGGTCACGCCGGCCTTTCTCGCCGAACTCGTCGAGCAGTCGCCGACGCCGGTGGGCGCCGGGGTATGGCTGTACTCTTCCCAACGTGGCGTGACGGCGCCGGCCCTGGCCGTGGCGACGCCGGCCAAGGCCCTGGTGCATGGCGGCAAGCCCGTCTCGGCAGTGTTGTGCCTGGCAACCCAGGGCGAGGCCAGTCGGCCGCTGCTGGACGCGGTCATGGCGCTGGTCGATAGCTTCGACGATGGCTTCGACGATGGCATTGAGAAAGGCTCCGGGCATGGCGTTGAGAAGCGCTCCGGGCATAGCGCTGGCGGCGTGATGCCCGCCGATCTTGATGCCGATGATCTTTTGGCGCGCTTGGCCGGCGAGTCCGGTGCGGCGGTTAACCGTCGCGTGCGTGTGCTCAACGCGCATGGTCTCCACGCCCGTCCGGCCAAGGTGCTGGTGCAGAAGGCTCGCGAAACAGGGCTTGCGGTGCGCATGCGCCTGGCCGAAGGCGGCGGTCAGCCGGTGTCGGCGGCGTCGCTGACCAAGGTCATCGGGCTTGGCGCTCGGCGCGGGCAGGAGCTGGTGCTGTCGGCTCGTGGCGAAGGCGCCAGCGAGGCACTCGAGCAGCTCTGCGAGGGGTTCCGCGATGGCCTCGGAGAGCAGGTCACTCCGTTCGAGCAGAGCCGTGACCCCCGGGGCCGTGCCCCCACGTCTGGCGCGGAACAAGCCAAGCCCGAGGCGCCCCGTGCGGACACTCCTCTCACCGCAGTCCCGGCATCACCCGGGTTTGCGGCGGCACCGGCCTACGTGCTGCGTGTCCCGGACTTTACGTACGCCGAGCAGGCACAGCATCCCGATCAGGAGCGTCGGCGCCTGAGCGCGGCCATCGCCGAGGGCGTGGCCCAACTCAAGGCCCTGGTCACGGGCACCGTGGGTGGCGAGGTCGCAGCGATCCTGTCCATGCACGAAGAGATGCTCGACGACCCCGAGCTGGAGCAGGCGGCGGTCGAAGGCATCGAGGAAGGGGCGACCGCCGAGGCGGCCTGGTGGCGCGCCATCGATGCCGCGGCCAAGGCCCAGGAGCGCCTCGCCGATCGTGTGCTGGCCGAGCGGGCCGCCGACCTGCGCGACGTGGGACGTCGAGTGCTGGGCGTATTGTGCCGAGTCAGCCTGCCCGAGCCCCCGGCCGAGCCGTACCTGCTGGTGACGGATGATCTCGGCCCTTCCGACGTGGCGCGCCTGGATACCGCACGGGTGCGCGGCATCCTCACGGCCCGGGGGGGCGCTACCGCCCACAGCGCCATTCTGGCCCGGGCGCTAGGCATTCCCGCCGTGGTGGGCGCCGGAGCCGGTGTCCTGGCCATTGGCGACGGTGCTGACCTGCTGTTGGACGGGGAAAGCGGACGCCTGGTGGTAGCGCCGAGTCGTGAGCGTCGCGAGCGCTTTCTCCAGCGTAAGCACCGCCACGAGGCATTGGCGGCCAAGGCCTGGGAGGCGCGTTTCGAGCCGGCGACTACCCGAGACGGTACGCGGGTGGAAGTGGCGGCGAATCTCGGCAATACCGCCCACGCCAAGGACGCCGTCGCCCGGGGCGCCGAAGGCGTCGGCCTGCTGCGCACCGAGTTCTTGTTCATGGCCCATGCCGATATGCCCGATGTGACGACGCAGGCGGCGCAGTATCGCGAGGCCCTGGATGCCCTCGACGGGCGCCCGCTGGTGGCTCGCACCCTCGACGTGGGCGGCGACAAGCCGTTGGCCTATTGGCCCCTGCCCCAGGAAGACAACCCGTTCCTGGGTCTGCGCGGCATTCGTCTGGCGTTGACCCGTCCCCAGGTGTTGCATGATCAGTTCATGGCCCTGGTGATGGCCGCCGAGGGGCGACCGCTTCGCATCATGCTGCCGATGGTCAAGGACATCGGCGAGTTCCGCGCCGCCCGGCGCATTCTTGACGAGGTGCTCGAGACCCTTGGCCTCACGCCTGATCGCCAGGCGCTACAGCTTGGCGTCATGATCGAGATTCCCTCGAGCGCGTTGCTGGCGCCGACGCTGGCCGCCGACGTCGACTTCTTCTCCATCGGGACCAACGATCTGACCCAGTACACCCTGGCCATCGACCGCGGCCACCCTGAGCTTTCGGCGCAGTCCGACGGCCTGCACCCGGCGGTGTTGAGACTGATCGAGATGACGGTGGTGGCGGCCCACGCCCACGGCAAATGGGTCGGTGTGTGCGGAGAGCTTGCCAGCGATCGCCTGGCGGTGCCGGTGCTGGTGGGGCTCGGCGTCGATGAACTGTCGGTCAGCGCCCGGCAGGTGCCCATGGTCAAGGCTTGCCTGCGCGAGGTGACGCTGACCGAGGCCCGCGCTCAGGCGCATCTGGCGCTGGCACAGGCCACCGCCGAAGACGTCCGCAACGCGCTGGAGGTGAACTGATGGCTCGGGTGCTGACGCTGTCCATCAACCCGGCGCTGGATCTGTCGGTGGGCCTGACGCGGTTGGCGCTCGGCGCGGTCAATCGTGCCGATGGCGTTGAGCTCACCGCCGCCGGCAAGGGGGTCAACATGGCGCGGGTACTGGCCGCCCTCGGCCACGACGTCTGCGTCACCGGCTTTCTGGGGAGCGACAACGACGCCCCCTTCGTCGGCGCCTTTGCGGCCATGGGGGTGGAAGATGCCTGCCTTCGCCTGGCCGGATCCACTCGCATCAATACCAAGCTCAGCGAGCGCGATGGGCGCGTCACCGACATCAACGCGCCGGGACTCGCCGTGACCGACGGCGACTGGACGCGTCTGGTCGGCGTGCTCGACGAGCGCATCGACGATGCCACCAGACGGCCCGAGGCGGTAGCCATTGCCGGCAGCCTGGCGCCGGGAGTCAGCCCCCAGGCGCTGGGCCGCCTCGTGGCCTCGCTGCGCGAGCGGGATGTGGCGGTCTGGGTCGATACCAGTGGCGACGCCCTGGCGGCGGCCATCGAGGCCGGGGCCAGCGCCGCCAAGCCCAACGTCGCCGAACTCGCCGAGTGGGCCGGTCGCTCGCTCGACAGCCCGGCGGCCGAACGCCGGGCAGCGCTTGACCTCTACGGCGCTGGCGTCGGCGAGACGCTGGTGTCCGCGGGGGACCAGGGGGTCACCTGGATCAGCCATCGTGGCGTCTGGCAGGCGCTACCGCCGCGGGTCGACGTGGTCAGCACGGTGTGCGCCGGCGATACCCTGTTTGCCGCCATGCTGCATGGCGTGCTTGAGGGCCTGGCCCCCGACGTGGCCCTGCGCTTTGCCACCGCCCTCTCCGCCGAGGCGGTACGTCATGTGGGCGTGGGCGACAGCCGCGCCGATGACTTTTCAACGCTTGTTCAAGACACCAGGGTTCGCCGTCTCAACGACGTCGAGGCCGGGGGAGTATTCGCATGAACGTGATCCTGATCAGCACCTGCCCCAATGGAACGGCCACGAGCTACCTGGCCGCCAAGAGGCTGATTCCTGCCGCCGAGCGCCTGGGGTGGGCGGTGACCCTGGAATTGCACTCGACGCTTGAGCGGCTCACCCCCGCAAGCCCCGCTGCCATCGCCGATGCCCACCTGATCGTGGTGGTGGGGGAGGTGGTGCCGGATGGCCATCGCTTCAGCGGCAAGCGGCTGTATCGTGGCGCAGCGAGCGATGCCGTGCCGGCCCCAGCCACCTTTCTAGAACGGGCGCACCGCGATGCCTCGACCTATGCCCCCCTCAACGATGGGAGGCCGACCTCCACCGGGGAGGCCGTTGGCTCTGTTGCCACGGGCCCTCTGCGCATTGTTGCCGTCACCGCCTGCCCGACAGGCGTCGCCCACACCTTCATGGCGGCGGAGGCCCTGGCCGCGGCGGGCCGTAGCCTTGGCCACCAGATTCGTGTCGAGACCCAAGGCTCGGTCGGGGCCCAGGATCAGCTGAGCGAAGGCGAAATCGACGACGCCGATCTGGTCATTCTGGCCTGTGATATCGAGGTCGATCCGACCCGTTTCGCCGGCAAGCGTATCTATCGGACCTCCACCGGCCAGGCGCTGAAGAAGTCGCGCCAAACCATCGAGTTGGCCCAGGCCGAGGCCTGCGTCGAGAGCGACGAGCAAGCCCAGGGCGGTGCCGGCAAGGGCGAGTCCGCCACGAGCTTCAAGGAAAAAGGGGTCTACAAGCACCTGCTGACCGGGGTGTCCTTCATGCTGCCGATGGTGGTGGCGGGGGGGCTTCTGATCGCGCTGTCGTTCGTCTTCGGTATCGAGGCGTTCAAGGAAGAGGGCTCCTTCCCGGCCGCGCTGATGCAGATCGGCGGCGGCACCGCCTTCGCCCTCATGGTGCCTGTGCTGGCGGGCTATATCGCCTACTCCATCGCCGACCGCCCGGGGATCGCTCCGGGCATGATCGGCGGCATGCTGGCCTCCAATATTGGCGCTGGCTTCATCGGCGGTATCCTGGCGGGTTTTCTGGCCGGCTACGTCGCCAAGGCCGTGATCCGCTACGTCAAGTTGCCGTCGAGCGTCGAGTCGCTCAAGCCGATCCTGATCATTCCCCTGGTGGCGAGCCTGGTGACGGGGCTGGTGATGATCTACGTGGTCGGCGAGCCCGTCGCCGGCGTGTTGTCGACCCTGACCGCCTTTCTCGAGGGCATGGGGTCCACCAATGCCGTGCTGCTCGGGATCCTGCTCGGCTGCATGATGTGCTTCGATCTTGGTGGCCCGGTCAACAAGGCGGCCTACACCTTCGGCGTCGGTCTGCTGGCATCCGAAACCTACGCGCCAATGGCCGCGATCATGGCGGCGGGCATGGTTCCCGCCATTGGCATGGGCATCGCTACCTTCGTGGCCGGGGGCAAGTTCGCCGCCCCCGAGCGGGAGGCGGGCAAGGCGTCCTTCGTGCTGGGGCTGTGTTTTATCAGCGAGGGGGCCATTCCCTTTGCGGCCAAGGATCCACTGCGCGTGATTCCGGCCTGCATGGTCGGCGGTGCCATTACCGGGGCGATCTCGATGCTGGTGGGGGCCAAGCTGATGGCCCCCCATGGTGGCGTCTTCGTGCTGTTGATTCCCAATGCCATCACGCCGGTGCTGTGGTATCTGGTCGCCATCGTCGTGGGGTCACTGGTGACGGGCCTTGGCTATGCGGCGCTCAAGCGCGGCGAGCCGAGCGAGGTCGCCGTTGGGCAGGGGACTTGAGGGTGCTTTTTATAAGCCCGGCCGCGGGGGCTGTTGATAAGCCCAGCCGCGGGGGCGCGATGGCAACCCGTTCCCGGGAGGCGTCATTACGCGCTGCACCATCATAGTGCCTACACTGTGTGTGAGCTCGCCCCCGTGGGCGAACCCTTCGGCCCGACGCCTTCGTCGGGCCGTTTTTTTTATGCCTTCTGGTGTGGGTATAGAGAATAGTTTGGTTATCTATAAAGATGATCGAATAATGCGCTGATATTGGGGTCTGTTCTGGCATAATGGCGCGTCTTTTGCAGCGCAGTATAGATTGCGCTGTGATGCTGGCCAGGCGATGACGCTTCCCGACACCCCGGGGTCTGTGCTGGCAGCATCCTTTTTCAGGGCCTTATCCGGCCCGCCCGGCGATGGCCTTACCCAGGTCGTCGCGTTGATCAGGAGATTCACCATGGTCCCCGAACCCGTCACCTTGATGGTGGCGCGCCGCGTGGCTCGCGGCCGCTATCGTGACTTTCTGGTGTGGCTCGACGAAGGTCGAGCGCTGGCCGCCGACTTTCCCGGCTACCTCGGGTCCGGCATTCTGGCCCCGCCCCCCGGCGATGACGAGTATCAGATCATCTTTCGCTTCAGCGATGCCCAGACGCTCGAACGCTGGGAAAGCTCGGCGTCACGTCGTGCCTGGCTTGAGCGTGGACAAGGCCTGTTCGAGGCGCCATTGCTGCGCCGCGCCACGGGGCTTGATAGCTGGTTCTCGGCGCCGGGTCCGCGCACGCCCCCGCGCTGGAAGCAGGCCATCGCCATTTGGCTCGCCTTCTTCCCGGTCTCGCTGGTCTTTCAATGGCTGTTTGGCGATGCCCTGGCGCCACTGCCGCTGGTGCCTCGGGTGCTGGTGGGCACCTTGATGCTGACCCCGGTGATGGTGTTCCTGTTCATTCCCCTGTCGACCCGACTGCTGGCGCCCTGGCTCCAGGCCGCGCCGGGCAAGCGGATGCGCCTGATGCCGGGCAAGGTGCGCTCGACCTGAGGACTGGCCCCGGCTGAGTGCTGGCTCCGGCTGAGGGCTCGCTCGGCGCCTAACGCCTTGGTCGCGTTGTGGTTACCGCGAAGATGCTCCTAGACTGGCGACAGTCAACAGGGGAGGGGACCGGCATGGCGCTAACCACAGACCAGGGCCGTACGGCGACCAGCGCCGAGGCAGCGATCGACCCACAGGAGCGGCTGGCGCAGGAAGTCCCCCGCTGGAAAGGCGCTCATGGCGTGCGCACGGCGGTCTCCGACCTGCGCGATCCGGTTGCCGCCGCTGGCGAGCTGTATTCCGCTTTGGCCCACGAGGCGCTTGGCTTCGTGTTGTTCTTTGTCAGCGCCGAGTACCCCCTCGATCCGCTGGGCTGGGCCCTGGAGGATGCCTTCGGCGATGTCGGCCTGGCGGGCTGCACCACCGCCGGTGAGATCACGCCGGATGGCTATGCTCGCGGCTGTATCGTCGCCATCGGCTTCGATCGTCGCGTCTTCGGCGTCGCCGCCTGCCTGATCGAAGACCTCGAGCAGGTCACGCTGACCAAGGCCCAGCGCCAGGTCGAGCACCTGCTGACGAGTGCCCGGCGTCGCCTCGCCGACTATGCTCCCCTTGATGTTCAAGCCGCCGATCGCGCCGACGCCCCCTTCGCCCTGACCCTGCTCGATGGCCTCTCGGCCAGTGAAGAACAGGTGCTGACCATCCTCGATGCCGCCCTCGGGGGGATTCCGAGCTTCGGCGGATCCGCCGGTGATGACAATCGCCTGGCCCATACGCATGTCTTTGCCGATGGCCGCTTTCACACCGCGGCCGCGGCAGTGGTACTGATCACCACGCGTCAGCCGTTCGAGGTGTTTTCGACTCACCACCTGGTCGAGCGTCACGAGAAGCTCGTCGTCACCGAGGCCGACGCCGCCAGCCGGCGGGTGCTCGAACTCAATGCCGCACCGGCGGTCGACGAATACGCTAGCCTCGTCGGCCTGCGCCCCGATGAGCTAAACGAAGGCGTCTTCGCGCGGCACCCGTTGGCCGTGAAGCTGGGCGATGCCTACTATGTTCGCTCCATCCAGCGCGTCAACGACGATGGCAGCCTGAGCTTCTACTGTGCCGTGGAGACCGGGATTGTGCTGACCGCGATGCAGCCCACGCCGATGCTGGCGGCCCTGGACGAGACCCTCGAAGGCCTCGAACGGCGCCTCGGCGGGCCGCTTTTGGTGATCGGCTGCGACTGTTTTCTGCGCCGTCTTGAGCTTGAGGCCGATGGTGGCATCGAGGCCGCGTCGCGGCGCCTGGCCCGAGCCGGGGTGATCGGCTTCAATACTTACGGCGAGCAGCACCACGGCATGCATATCAATCAGACGTTCACGGGGGTGGCGATTGGATCTCTGGCGTGAGGACGCCGACTGTGAGCCGCAGACACCGCTGGAGCACGAACTCTTCGGTGAGAATCGCCGCCTGCGCCGCGTGTGTCAGGCGCTGATGGAGCGAGTCGAGTCGGCGGGCATGGGCGGCGCACCCTATGGGGCCTTCGAGCATGCGGTGCTGCTCGCCGAGCAGGTCCGTGAGCGCACCGATACGCTGCATCGCACCCTCGAGGAGCTCGGGGAGGCCAATCGGCGACTGGAGGAAGCGCGACAAGAGGCCGAAGCCGCCAACCTGTCCAAGACCCGGTTTCTGGCCGCGGTCAGCCATGACCTGTTGCAACCCCTGAACGCGGCGCGACTCTTTACCAGCGCGCTGGAAGACCAGCCGCTGCCGGCAGCGTCACAGGTGCAGGTGGGGCACATCGGACGTTCCCTGCATGACGTGGAGGCCCTGATCGGCACCCTGGTGGACATCTCGCGGCTGGATGCCGGCGTCCTGACGCCCGATGTTGCCGTGTTCCCGGTGGCGGAACTGCTCGATGTGCTGACCGAAGAATATCGCCAGGTCGCGCGGGCCAGGGGGCTGGAGCTGCACTACGTCGGCAGTTCGGCCCTGGTGACGTCGGATCTGGCGCTGCTGGCGCGGGTGGTGCGCAACTTCCTGACCAACGCCATGCGCTACACCGAGAGCGGTCGGGTCTTGCTCGGCTGCCGACGCCGTGCCGATGGACTCGAGATTCAAGTCGGCGACACCGGGCCCGGGATTCCCGAGGCGAGGCGTGAAGAGATCTTTCTCGAGTTCCGGCGCGGCAGCAGCGCCAGCGGCGAAGACCGCGGACTGGGGCTGGGGCTTGCCATCGTCGAGCGTATCACCGGCCTGCTCGACCATCCGCTGAGCCTTTCAAGCGTGCCCGGACGCGGGGCCATGTTCTCTGTTCGCATTCCCTACGGCGCCAGCCGTGACATGCCGCGAACGGTGTCGGCACAAGCGCCGCTAGAAGGCGAGGAGCGCCTCGCCGGGGCGCGTGTCGGGGTGCTCGACAACGACCAGGCGATTCTCGATGGCATGACCGCCATGCTGAGCGGGTGGGGGTGCGAGGTGGTGGTGGCGGCGCGGGAAGCCGAGATCGCCGGGCGCCTCGAGCCCGACCGCCTCGATGTGCTGATGGTGGACTATCATCTGGATCCGGAAGACGACGATGGCCTGGCACTGGCCGAGCGCCTCGAACAGGAGTACCCGAACCTCAGGATCATGCTGATCACGGCCAATCATGACGCGACGATCAAGCAGCGCTGCCGAGAAAGAGGCTACGCTTGCTTGTTCAAACCGGTGAAGCCACTACGCCTTCGCATGTCGCTGATCCACCTGCTGAAAAGCTGAAGGGGCAGAAGGCGCCTCGGTGAACCGGCCACGGCGGGGTTGGCTGAATCGACCCGTTCTGGCGTCGCTGTCAGGGTCCCGTTTTGCCTGTCGTGGTACTCGACAGTCTAGCGTTGCCCCCTTCCTTGCGTCTGGCCGTGGCTTCCGGTTCGTCCCTTAGTTCTTTCGCCGGGAAAGGCTTGCGGCCAGGGCGGCCTCGTCGGCGGCGAGAATCGCCTGTACCCGGCTCTGGACGCCGAGCTTTCGCAAAATGGCCGAGACGTGGGTCTTGACCGTGGTCTCGGCGATCGCCAGCTCGCGGGCGATGACCTTGTTGGACGCGCCTCGAATCAGCAGCGTCAGCACTTCCATCTGCTTGTCGGTGAGGGCCTCGAGGCGGGCCGTAACGCCCGGGTTCTGCGCGTCTGATGGCGGCTCCTGGGCGGGCTGGGCGAGCGACGGTCGGCGCAGGATATCGGCCGGCAGGTAGACCTGTCCGCCAAGGATCTGGTTCAGCGCCGCCAGCAGGGCCGGACGCGGCGTCGACTTGGGCAGGTAGCCCACCGCGCCGAGCTCAAGGGCATCCAAGATCGTTCGCCGATCGCTTTCTGCCGACAGGATCGCCACCGGCACTTCCGGAAAGCGCTCGCGCAGGCGCTTGAGCCCCTCCAGCCCCGCCACGTCCGGCAGGTTCAGGTCGAGCAAGGCCAGGTCCACCTCATCGCAGACCGCAAGCGAGGCCAGCAGCGCCGCGAAGCAGTCGGCTTCGCGCACCTCGGAACCGGGAAGGCCAGATTGAATGACGGCAGTGATGGCATCGCGAAACAGCGGGTGGTCATCGGCCACCACCAGGGTGTACATGAGGGGACTCCTTGTCGGCTCGCCTCGTCAAAGGCGTCATCCGTTGGCTGTCCCTCCTACCGAAGGAGGAGGGCGACTCCTGCCACGGCAGTATGTCGCAAGCGCGGGTCCTGACCAAGACTGAGGTACGCATTGCCATAATGATAATCACGCGACACCTAGTCAGGAGACACGCCATGATCTACGCAAACCCCGGCCAGCAAGGCGCCGTGGTCGCCTTCGACAAGCGCTACGGTAATTACATCGGTGGCGAATTCGTGCCGCCGGTCAAGGGCCAGTACTTCGACAATGTTAGCCCGGTCAACGGCGAGGTGTTCTGCGAGATTCCCCGCTCCAGTGCCGAGGATATCGACAAGGCGCTGGACGCGGCCCACGCCGCGGCACCGGCCTGGGGCAAGACCTCCGCCGCCGAGCGCTCCAATGTCCTGCTCAAGATCGCCGATCGCATCGAAGCCAACCTCGACGTCCTGGCGGTGGCCGAGACCTGGGACAATGGCAAGGCCATCCGCGAGACCCTGAACGCCGATATCCCGCTGGCGGTCGATCATTTCCGTTACTTCGCCGGCTGCATTCGCGCCCAGGAAGGCACCGCTGCCGATATCGACGCCAATACCGTGGCCTATCACTTCCACGAGCCGCTCGGCGTCGTCGGTCAGATCATTCCGTGGAATTTTCCGCTGCTGATGGCGACCTGGAAGCTGGCGCCGGCACTGGCCGCAGGCAACTGCGTGGTGCTCAAACCCGCCGAGCAGACCCCGGCCTCCATCCTCAAGCTGATGGAGATCATCGGTGACTTGCTGCCGGCGGGGGTCGTCAACGTGGTCAATGGCTACGGCGCCGAAGCCGGCGAGGCGCTCGCCACCAGCAAGCGCATCGCCAAGATTGCCTTTACCGGCTCCACCCCGGTGGGCTCGCACATCCTGAAGTGCGCCGCCGACAACATCATTCCCTCCACCGTGGAGCTTGGTGGCAAGTCGCCGAACATCTATTTCGCCGACATCATGAACGCCGAGCCCGAGTTCATCGACAAGGCCGCCGAGGGCCTGGTGCTGGCCTTCTTCAATCAGGGCGAAGTGTGTACCTGCCCGTCTCGAGCGCTGATCCAGGAGAGCATGTACGACGCCTTCATGGCCAAGGTCATGGAGCGGGTCACCACGATCAAGCGCGGCAACCCGCTGGACACCGATGTCCAGGTTGGCGCCCAGGCGTCCAAGGAACAGTTCGACAAGATCATGTCCTACATGGCGATCGCTCGGGAGGAAGGCGCCGAGTTTCTGACCGGCGGCAAGCAGGCTGCCCTCGACGCGTCGCTCAACAGCGGCTACTACATCGAGCCGACGCTGTTGAAAGGCAACAACAGCATGCGCGTGTTCCAGGAAGAGATCTTCGGCCCGGTGGTGGCGGTGACCACCTTCAAGGATGAAAAAGAGGCACTGGCGATCGCCAACGACACCGAATTTGGCCTCGGTGCCGGCGTCTGGAGCCGAGATATCAACGTGGCCTTCCGCATGGGTCGCGGTATCCAGGCCGGTCGTGTCTGGACCAACTGCTATCACCAGTACCCCGCCCACGCCGCCTTCGGCGGCTACAAGAAGTCCGGTGTCGGCCGCGAGACCCACAAGGTGGCCCTCGAGCACTACCAGCAGACCAAGAATCTGCTGGTCAGCTACGACATCAACCCGATGGGGTTCTTCTAACCCCAGCCTGACCTACCGCCGCCGATCCCCCGGCGGCGGTCTTTCCCCCAGCAAGTTAACGTCTGTATAGACAAGGAAAATCTCATGGATAAGACCATGAAGGCTGCTGTCGTGCGTAAGTTTGGTGATCCTCTGGCCATCGAGGAGGTCGAGGTGCCGCGTCCTGGGCGCGGTGAGATCCTGGTCAAGGTGGCCGCGTCGGGGGTCTGTCATACCGATCTGCACGCCGCCCACGGCGACTGGCCGGTCAAGCCAGAGCCGCCGTTTATTCCCGGCCACGAAGGCGTTGGCCACGTGGCCGCGGTGGGCGACGGCGTCGAGCACGTCAAGGAAGGCGACCGCGTCGGGGTACCCTGGCTGTACAGCGCCTGCGGTCACTGCGAACACTGCCTGGGGGGCTGGGAGACCCTGTGCGAATCCCAGCAGAACACCGGCTACTCGGTCAACGGCGGCTTCGCTCAGTACACCCTGGCCGACGCCGGCTTCGTTGGCCGCTTGCCGGATAACATCGGCTTCGTCGAGATCGCCCCGATCCTGTGTGCCGGCGTCACGGTGTACAAGGGTCTGAAGATGACCGACACCCGCCCAGGCCAGTGGGTGGTTGTTTCCGGTATCGGGGGCCTTGGTCACATGGCCGTGCAGTACGCCAAGGCCATGGGCCTCAATGTTGCCGCGGTGGACGTGGACGACAGCAAGCTTGAACTGGCCAAGCGTCTGGGGGCCAGCGTCGTGGTCAACGCCCGCAAGGAAGATCCCGTGGCGGCGATCAAGCGAGACATCGGCGGCGCCCATGGCGCCCTCGTGACCGCGGTATCGCCCAAGGCGTTCGAGCAGGCTCAGGGCATGGTACGCCGGGGCGGCACCATCGCCTTGAATGGCCTGCCGCCGGGCGACTTCCCGCTGCCGATCTTCGACACAGTGCTCAACGGTATCACCGTGCGCGGCTCCATCGTCGGCACCCGCCAGGACCTCCAGGAGGCCCTCGACTTCGCCGGCGAAGGCAAGGTCAAGGCCACGGTCTCCACCGACAAACTCGAGAACATCAACGAGATCTTCGGGCGCATGATCGAGGGCAAGATCGATGGGCGTGTGGTGCTCGACATGAGCTAGTGAGCCGGCTCGGGACGGTGAGCCCCACCGGCTTCTGCGTCAGTGTCCAGGTCGCGGGGGAAGCAAGGGGAGTGCCGTTTCAGGTGGTATCGGCGTGGGCTCGGCGCTAGCGAGCGTTGGCCCCGCCAAGGCGCTCAAGCGGCGACACCTCGGTGTCGCCGCTTCTTGCTGTTGCGGAGGCGACACATTTCTCTGCACCAGGCAACCATCGCCGTTGGTGAGAACGGTAGCGTAAGAAATTACCTGATTTTAATGTAAGAAATTAGCTAAATAGAATATAGCAAATATCGTCGATCGGCGAACGGCGCCACAATGGTCAGCCCCGGCGTGACGGGCCTTATTGCGCGAGAACGCCAATGGTAGCAGGGGGCAAAAAGGGCGGCTTCCTGGTCAGTCCGCAAAGGAAATTTTCCGGCGGTGTGGCAGAATCAGCGGCGGGAAATGGCCCGAGTCCGGTCGCGATGTCACGGCTTGGCTGGGGTTTATCTGGCGGGGTTGTCTAGGGGGGCTGGCGGCGGTGCGCAGCTTGCGCGGCGGGTCCTGTGCTGTCTGGCCCGCGCATACCATTCGTACCCCACCTTAGGCTCGCTAGGGTCGCTCGCTAAGGCAGGACTTAGGGATCAAGACAAGGTCGGCGGCGATAGCGTACCGACCGACGGCAAAGGAAGCCGAACATGGCAGAGTCACAGTGGCTGAACACCCTCCTGGCCTCGTTCGAGGTCTCGCTGACCCAGGATGAGCGCCTGCTCAAGCTCGATCTGGAGGCAGGTCGGGGAGCGGCGTTGATCCCCCATCGCCTGGTGGGTGAAGAGCGCGTCTCTCGGCCCTTCGCCTATACCCTCGATTGCATCGGCCAGCGCGGCGACATCGAGCTCAAGAGCCTGATGGCCCAGCCCGCCGAGCTCTCGATTCGCCAGGCCAATGGCCAGTACCGGCAACTGTCTGGACTGGTCGAATCGGCCGCGCTTCTCGGTGAAGATGGCGGCGTCCATTATTATCAATTGACGCTCGTGCCCTGGATCGCGATGCTCAAGCTCGGCCGCGACAGCCGCATCTTCCAGGACAAGAGCGCCGTCGAGGTGCTTGAGGCCGTATTCGAGCAGCAGGCCGCTTCCCTGGGCCCGAGTCAGTGCCAGTGGCGCTTCGATCTGCGCCGCGACTACCCGGCGCGCAGCTACTGCGTGCAGTACCGCGAAAGCGACTATCACTTTATTAGCCGGCTCTGTGAGCAAGAGGGCATCTGGTGGTACGCCGAGCATGCCGGTAGCCACCGGAACGATGGCGAGGGTCGCAACGTAGCGAGCGAAGAAAGCGGCGCGGCTGGCGAAGGGCGCGGTGACTTTATAGGCCACCGCATCGTCTTCACCGACGACCCACAGACCTGCCAGCCGGTCACGCCCCAGAGAATCCGCTTTCACCGCCAGGATGCCACCGAAACCGAGGACGCCATCACCCAGTGGGGCGGGCGCCGCGAGCAGCAGCCGACCCGGGTTAGCCTCGCGACCTTCGACTACAAGCAGCCTCGGCTTGAGAAGCACAGCCTGCAGGACACAGTTGGCGACCAGGGCAACCTGCCCGAGCAGGACGTCTACGACACCCCCGGCGAGTACTATTTCGACGATCACTTTCGCGGCGAACGCCTGACCCTTAACCGCCTGGAGGCGCTGGAATCCAAGGCCAAGCGCTTTCATGGCGCCGGCGGCGCCCGCCAACTCGAGGTGGGGCGCTGGTTCGAGCTCAGCCAGCACGCCCGCCACGACGGTGGCGGCAGTGACGAGCGCGAATTCCTGGTGTTGGGCCTGACCATTCATGCCGAGAATGCTCTGCCGGTCTCGGCTCATCTCAATACCCTGCCGGGCAGTCTGCAGACGCCGCTCGATAACGCCCGCCGTGCCCATGGGTTAGAAGACGATAGCCTCCACCACGATGACTACCAGCGCGCCGGCACCGGTCATTACTTGGTCGACTTCGAGACCCAGCGCCTGAGCCAGCCCTACCGCAGTACCCTCGACCACCCGCGCCCGACCGTCGGCGGCCCCCAGACCGCCATCGTGGTCGGCCCGGAGGGCGAAGAGATCCACACCGATCATCTCAATCGGGTCAAGGTGCAGTTTCACTGGGATCGTCTGGGGAACCGTGATGCCCAGTCGAGCTGCTGGCTGCGCGTCTGTGAGCCTAATGCGGGCCAAGGCTGGGGCGGGGTATTCGTGCCGCGGATCGGCCAGGAATGCACCATCAGTTTTCTCGAGGGCGACCCCGATCGGCCCTTGATCACCGGACGCGTCTACAACGGTGACCAGAGGCCCCAGTGGCACTCCAACGGCCTACTGTCCGGCTTCAAGACCAAGACCTATCGCGGTGGCAAGTACAACGAGCTGGTGTTCGATGATGCCACCGACCAGGAGCGGATGCGGCTCAATTCCGAGCACGCCAAGAGCCAGTTGAACCTGGGCTACCTGATTCACCAGAACGGCAACACCCGCGGCGCCTTTCGCGGTACCGGCTTCGAGCTGCGCTCGGATGCCTACGGCGCTATTCGCGCCAACGACGGTCTGCTGCTGACCAGTTGGGGCCAGATCGGTGCCGGCGGCGAGCAACTCGACCTCACCCCGGCCTACCAACAACTGCAAAGCGCCTGGCAACTGGCGGATTCGCTCAGCGACAGCGCCACAAGCCATAACGCCGCGGGCCTCGACAGTCGCGGCAATCTCAAGCGGGCCAGCGACGACGCCCAGGGCCGCTATGGCACCCAGGCAGGCGGTCCGGGCAATCAAGATCAGTCCACCGCCCAGGGCGCGAGCCAGGCCGGGCGCGGCGAGGCCGCCAGCCTCAACGCCCCCTGGCTGCACGTAGCGTCCCCGGCGGGCATCGCCCTGAGCACCCCGCAGGCGACCCACCTGGCCCAGGGCAGGTCCTTAAGCGTGACCAGCGGCGAGGACATCAACCTGGCCACCGGCAAGAGCCTGGTCGCCGCGATTTCCGAGACGCTCTCGCTGTTCGTTCAGCGCGCCGGCATCAAGCTGTTCGCGGCCAAGGGCAAGGTCGAGGTTCAGGCCCAGAGCGACAACCTGGAGCTGACCGCCGAGAAGGATCTGACAATCACGGCGACGGAAGGCAGCATCCATATCGAGGCTGCTGCCGGCATCCTGCTCAACAGCGGCGGTGGCTGCATCCGCATCAAGGACGGCAACGTCGACATCCACGGCCCCGGCAAGATCGACATCAAGGGCGCGCAGCACAGCTTTGGCGGGCCGACGAGCATCGACCAACTGCTCAACCCGTTACCCGAGCCTGAAGGCGTCTACGCCGAGTTCTTCACGCTCAGAGACAAGCAGACCAACGCGCCGCTCAAGTACGCCAAGTATCGGATCGAAACCGCCGAAGGGCAGGTCATTGAAGGGCGCAGCGACAGGGACGGGCGCACGCAGAAGATATTTACCCGCCAGCGTGAGCGGTTGAGCGTGCGAGTGCTGGATCGGTTGGACGACGCAGATGACATCATTTAACGACAACAGGGACAAGTGACATGACGGATGGTGTCGGCCAGACCACTCTTGCGCCTAGAGGGCCCGACGTGCACGTCGGAGAGTCTCCACTGCTGTTCTACGCCGTGGGCAGGGACAAACTCATTGCAGTACCAAGGGAAAGCGCTGGGGTCTGCATGGAAGAGTTCCGTTTGATGGAAACGGTCGTGGAAAACTATTTGCAGGCGGTCGAGGAGCTCGCACAGCACCAGAGCAACTACGCCGCCCTGATGTCGTCTGACCGTACGCTTGGCCAACCGTATCTAAGAGCGAAGGAGTCACTGGAAAGAGACATTCGGTCATTACAACATCGGGTCGAAAACACCAACCTGGAGCTCAAGAGCACCATCGAGCCCCTGACCGATTTCAGCAGTCAGACCAACAAGGTGATGGAGCTGATCCCCATTCGAAGGGGAGGCTCAAGGACAGAGCATTTCCGCCTGGCTTACGCACGTTCACACATTCTCAGCGTCGTGTCCGAGGAGATCCCGCTCCCCGATGGCGGTGCCCAGGGTGCTCCTGGGGGAAGCGTACTGACCAATGGGAGGGTCGACTGGGACAAACTCCATCGACAGATGACGAATGTTCGGGGCGAAGCCAAGATAAAGATCGACTTCCCGTGGTTTGATGATTGGCTGAAGGCGGAAAAGGAGTCAGTCGACTTATTCAAGTGGTCAGCGGAAATCAACAGGAATCTGGAAGCGAAGCATGCCGTCGTAGTGGGCGAGGAGCACGACCCCGATAGTTACAAAGTTGAGCTTTCCGCTGAGGCTCAGTTGATGCGCTGGACCTACGGCGCGAGTGGCCTGAGCGGAGAATTCAATCCATTTGAAGGAAAGGCGACGGTAAAGGCCGATGGCAAGGCCGAACTGGTACTGGCAGAAGCCAAGGGTGCCATCGACTACTACACGCCAGCGGGTGGCCTGATGCTGGCCTGCGAACTGCCAGGGCAAGACCAGATATTCGACCTTGGCATGGTGAGGTCCCACGCCTTTCTTGCCGTTGCCGGCGGAGTAGGAGCAAGCGTCGCTGCTGAACTTAACCTGAACGTAGAAATGAAATCCGGCAGGCTAAGCGCCAATGGAATCGAAGGCGGGCTCGTTCAATTTGGCCTTCCCGGAGAGCAACGAGCCATCATTCGCCAGAACAGTGACGGCGCAACGGACAGCACCGAAGCGAAAATAGGAATGGCAGCCTTTGCTGGCGGTGAAGCCGAAGTCACCGTGGGAGTACAGCTGGAGTGGAAGAGCCCCGAAGCAGGCCATAAGTTTAAGCCATTTGCCAAGACTGCGCCGGGAGGGGCTGCTGTTGCAGGTATCGGCATGGGTGCAGAATTTTCTGTCAGCTACCGGAACGGAAAGTTCCGAATCGCTGCGAAAGTAGGCCTCTGTTTTGGCTTAGGGGCAAAAGGAAAGATTGATTTTGAAGTTGATGCCGGGTTGGTGATGGAGTTTGCCAAGTGGGTGTATTACCAGTTGAAGAATATAAATTATAAGAGGCTTTTTTTTATTGATGCGGAGGCGTATGTTGCTTTGTCAAACATAGTCCTTCTTTCAATTGGCTATGGGGAGGAGATGGAGGAGTTTATGTATGATGGTGTTGGTGCTATTTCTGCGACGACAGAGAAAATGTGGACGTCGTTAGTAAGTTCGTATGATGACGCTGAAATTCGCAGCGAGTTAGCCGAGAGAATTAATGAAATCCCGAATTTGCTAGCCATCACATCCCCCGATTCAAAAGGAGGGATTGTTTACTGGCTGATGCAAGTTAACTATTTCGATAGATTTCATCCCGGAAATCGAGATTGGGGAGTGCTTTTTGACGACTTTACTTTATTTGGAAGAATGGTGGAGAGGAAAGAGGCAATTATGGTTGTGTTTTCCCTTGTCCAGTCTAAAGGTGAGTATGATAACGTTATGCAGAGAGTTACTGTTAGTGTCGGATCTAAGATAGAACCTGAAGAGGGTGAACGTCGCGTTTTGGAGTTTTTAGCGTTAGGCGAAGTGGGAGGGAATGTTCTGTCTAGCAACTATCCTGAGAGGCTTCGGGAATTGCGTGATAATCTAAAGCCCGTAGCTTCTGTAGGGAGCGAGGTCGTGAGAAATGGTACTCGAGGTTACTTTAATCAAAGCTCCGTCAATGAGGAGTTTTATAGGCCTTGCGAAAATCCGACCGAATGCGTTGTTTGACGTATTTCATGTGAGGTTTATGTTTTTCTAATATTGTTTTTTTAATTTGAGGCCTGTTTTTTAATTCGTGGCGCAGCGGAAAGTACTGTCATATGAAGGTTCCTTTGTAAGTGCCGGATTAGGTTGAGTAATAGACAGGTTAGGGTAAGCTATTCTTCTATTGATTGTAAGTTTTGCACGCCCTGTTTCCCCAAATGAGGATCCCCGGCGAACTTTAAATTCTCCAGCGTCAGGGCCCTTAGGGTTTTTCTTTGGAGAGTGGTTGTAGTAGTTTTCATCATACCAGTCACTTACCCATTCAAAGCCATTAGTTCCCATTTGGTACGTTCCAAGCGGATTGGATGGGTATAGTGCAATAGTGTGCGGCGATATTATTTCGTTGGCAGGCGTGCTTTCCCTGACTTCGTCCAGCGTGGGGAAGTTTCGGCCTCGCTCCAATAACCCATCATTCGTTGCAAATGGGTAGAAGCCACCTCGCGAGCGAGCGGCATATTCCCATTGAGCTTCTGTCGGTAGGGCGAAAGAAACTCCCGTCTGCTCGGCTAGCCATTGGCAATAATCACGCGCCTGATACCAATCTACCCCTGCGGGGACATCTGGTGCGCGATACTTCCCATCGAAGCCTTCGGTATTGATTTTTTCCCTCCCCGTTGCCTCCGAATAAATATCATAATCCGCATAAGAGACTTGATGCGCTGCGATGGAATAGCTGTCGAGCGTCACCGTATGCAAAGGTTTGTTGTCGGTGTCGGTGGTATAGGGTAGCCCTTCGGCCTTCGGGTCGATAGGACCGAAATCTCCCATCTCGAAGCTACCGCCCTCGACAAAGACCATATTGTCCATGGTCTTCTGGATCAGCGCCTCGACGGCTTGCTGGTTGGCCGGCTCATTTACATCCGGCGCCTGGTTGGACTCGCTATCATCGCACGCCGTCAGGGCCAATGCCACAACGCTGACTATGCCGGCAGAGCTTCTAGACATCACCGTGGTTCTCCATTCCATTGGATCGCTCATCTAGCTTGATATTACCACATGATAGTGGTCAGGAAACCATTTCCCTGATCCTCTTTTTGTGAGTCGACATGTCGAGAACTCGCTTTAGGGTGTTGGCAAACCGTGGTGATCTTGTCTGGTGGGTGGTTGTGCTTTAGGGAGGTCTCAAGTTTCGGTAGATGATGGTGTGATCCCCCCTTGGTTCCTGCACACCATACGCAGTGAACACGTTAGATCTATGGTGCAAGTGGACTGGATGGGGAGGTGGATTGATTTAATGGAAAGGCGGAGATGAAGGCCGATAACAAGGTCAGTAGACGTAAAAAATCTGTTTCGACTGGTTGTTAGGAAATGCGTAAATACCTCGATGGCAGGGTGATAGAAAAGTCATCAGTTGGAATATCGGTTGTTAATGATTATGCGTTTTCATGATGTTTCCAATGCGAAAGGAGTAGTCGCTATAATCGGCCTTGTGAAAACCAAACTCAGTGCATTGTTTTTGGCGGTGAGTTTGGTCAAGCGTGAAGTTTCTCTAAGATTCAGGTCTCGGGAGTAGTGATACATCGAAATGTATGGCTTCGCCTCGCCCCGTTTTCTAACTCTCCTGAGGGGGATGATATAGATGCATCTGGAAAAGATTGTCTCCGGTTGATAACTAACTTTGCTCTGCCGGTTTCGCCAAAAGATGACCCCCTTTTCACTTTCATCTCACCTGACTCTGGACCTGTTGGGTTACGTTCCGGTGACGATGAGTAATAATCCTCAGCATACCAATCACTGACCCACTCGAAGCCATTTAGTCCCATCTGGTAAACCCCGGCTGGGTTGGGAGGATACACTCCAATGGTGGAAGGTGAAAAAAGATCTCCCGCTGGGGTACTCTCTTTTATTTCCTCTCTGGTTGGGTAGTTTCTCCCTCTCTCGATTAAGCCATTATCGGTGGCAAACGGAAAAAACTGCCCTCGTGAGCGCGCTGCATATTCCCACTGTGCCTCCGTTGGCAGGGAAAATGGCAGCCCAGATTGATCCGCCAGCCACTGGCAGTAGTCGCGTGCCTGATACCAGTCGACTCCCGCAGGGACATTGGGAGCTCGATAGTCTTTCTCAATGCCGGCAGTATTGATCCTTTCTTGACCTGTTGCCTCCGAATAAACGTCATAATCCGCGTAGGAAACTTGATAGGCTGCGATGGAATAGCTATCCAGGTTTACCGTATGCAAAGGTTTGTTGTCGGTGTCGGTGGTATAGGGTAGCCCTTCGGCCTTCGGGTCGATAGGACCAAAATCGCCCATCTCGAAGCTACCGCCCTCGACAAAGACCATATTGTCCATGGTCTTCTGGATCAGCGCCTCGACGGCTTGCTGGTTGGCCGGCTCATTTACATCCGGCGCCTGGCTGGACTCGCTATCATCGCAAGCCGTCAGGGCCAATGCCACAACGCTGACTATGCCGGCAGAACTTCTAGACATTATCGTGGTTCTCCGTTCCATGGATCGCTCATCTAGCTTGATGTTACCACGAGGTAGTGGTCGGGAACCTATTCCCTTGACCCTCTGTGAGTCGATATGTCGAGAACTCTCTTTAGGGTGTTGGCAAACCGTGGTGATCTTGTCTGGTGGGTGGTTGTGCTTTAGGGAGGTTACAAGTTTTTCTGATCAATTTCTTGAGTTTGCTGAGGTTTCTGAAGAGGGGAGTCAAGGTTCACAGCACAACGCGACGTATGATTCATGTAGGGACCGTTCATTATTTCTCCGTTTGGAAGGACCGCCGAGGCGTCTGGAAGAGAACTCCTTCTATTGACAACGAGCTTTGCTCGTGCACGCTCCCCATAAGATGCTCCTCGTTCCACCCGTTCCTCACCAGATGGAGGGCCTTTTGGGTTGTGCTCAGGAGAATTCTGATAATAGTTATCGTCATACCAGTCGCTGACCCATTCGAAACCATTAAGCCCCATTTGATACACCCCAAGTGGGTTGGGAGGATATAGGCCTATCGTATGTGGTGACGATATGCGATTGGCAGGCGTGCTTTCCCTGACTTCGTCCAGTGTGGGAAAATTCCGTCCTTGTTCCAACAAACCATCATTCGTTGCAAATGGGTAGAAGCCACCTCGCGAGCGAGCGGCATATTCCCATTGAGCTTCTGTCGGTAGGGCGAAAGGAAATCCTGTCTGCTTGGCTAGCCATTGGCAATAATCACGCGCCTGATACCAATCTACACCTGCGGGGACATCTGGTGCGCGATACTTCCCATCGAAGCCTTCGGTATTGATTTTTTCTCTCCCCGTTGCCTCCGAATAAACATCGTAATCCGCATAAGAGACTTGATAGGCTGCGATGGAATAGCTGTCGAGCGTTACCGTATGCAAAGGTTTGTTGTCGGTGTCGGTGGTATAGGGTAGCCCTTCGGCCTTCGGGTCGATAGGGCCGAAATCGCCCATCTCGAAGCTACCGCCCTCGACAAAGACCATATTGTCCATGGTCTTCTGGATCAACGCCTCGACGGCTTGCTGGTTGGCCGGCTCATTTACATCCGGCGCCTGGCTGGACTCGCTATCATCGCAAGCCGTCAGGGCCAATGCCACAACGCTGACTATGCCGGCAGAACTTCTAGACATCACCGTGGTTCTCCATTCCATGGATCGCTCATCTAGCTTGATGTTATCACGAGGCAGTTGAAGGGGATCGGATGTTCAATTGGCGAAAGAGCGCTGTCCATTGATTGCTGCCAGGAGCCTTCTTCGTCAGTTCGTCTGAGGGTGTTCAACTCTCTGGTTCAGCCTGGACATCAAGCTGCATAAGCAAGCGATGTCGGTACCCAACGTGCTTGCCGGGATCTAGGCCGCTCCTGCCCCCGGATACGGCCCTGGCAGAGCGCTTTGGGGGCGGCAATATGACCACCCGCTGGTGGCGACGTCGAGACGACGTATATGATCGCCCTTACATGCCTACACCGGTATTATAAGTTCGTAAAGGGGGACACTTTTCTTGGGTAAATTTTACTGACGTTGACATTGCATTATCAATATGGCCCCGGTCAAGGCACCAAGAGGTGTTGGCAGATAACGAGAAGTGCTTTATTGATCGCTCTACATCGGGTAGCGAACGCAAGCTAACAGGGAAGAAACTCTGCCACAAAACCTGGGAATAGCCTCATATGGAATGCCGATTCATCCGCCCGGGGCAGCCCTAGGCCAACAGGATGATCGAGCGTTTCAACGGCCGCATCAGCGATGTGATGGCGACTCGGCGGTATAAATCCATGGAGGGGTCTGAGCAAATGTTCAAGTGCTACTGTTGGCTCTGCGATCACGGCATCCAGCAAAAATCACTACACCGTCAGCCACCGATTGCGGCGATGAAAAACTGAAAAAAGATACCTTGAAATTCTTCTCCGACGAGTCAGTAATGATACATGACTAACCACTTAACCACTTAGATAGGATCTTTCATCTGTAAGGCGCATCTTGCAGTACTTGTCCGATAAGAACCTTGATATTCCTCTCCTCTTGGATTCGTGTGAATGAGATTTGGGTTGGATTTTCTCCGGTTGATAACGAGCATCGCTCTACCACCTTCAGAAAAAGGAGCTCCTCGCTCTACTTTATGCTCACCACTGACAGGGCCAGTTGGGTTTTCTTCAGGTGAAATGCTATAGTAATTTTCATCATACCAGTCACTGACCCACTCGAGACCATTTAGCCCCATCTGATACACCCCGAGGGAATTGGATGGATAAAGCCCTATGGTGTGAGGGCCTGTCTGTCCGGAAGGTGTACTGGATTTTATCTCCTCTCGCGTAGGAAAATTTTCGCCTGGCTTCATATAGCTTCCATCTTCCGTGCCAAAGGGATAAAACTGCCCTCGTGAGCGCGCTGCATATTCCCACTGTGCCTCCGTTGGCAGGGAAAATGGCAGCCCAGATTGATCCGCCAGCCACTGGCAGTAGTCACGTGCCTGATACCAGTCGACTCCCGCAGGGACATTGGGAGCTCGATAGTCTTTCTCAATGCCGGAAATATTGATCCTTTCTTGGCCTGTTGCCTCCGAATAAACATCGTAATCCGCATAGGAAACTTGATAGGCTGCGATGGAATAGCTGTCGAGCGTTACCGTATGCAGATACTTATTGTCCATGTGTGGGCTGTAAGGTAGCCCTTCAGCCTTCGGGTCGATAGGGCCGAAATCGCCCATCTCGAAGCTACCGCCCTCGACAAAGACCATATTGTCCATGGTCTTCTGGATCAACGCCTCGACGGCTTGCTGGTTGGCCGGTTCATTTACATCCGGCGCCTGGCTGGACTCGCTATCATCGCAAGCCGTCAGGGCCAATGCCACAACGCTGACTATGCCGGCAGAACTTCTAGACATTATCGTGGTTCTCCATTCCATGGATCGCTCATCTAGCTGGATGTTATCACGAGGCAGTTGAAGGGGATCGGATGTTCAATTGGCGAAAGGGGACTATCTGTGGATTGTTGCCAGAAGCCTTTTTCGTCAGTTCGTCCGAGGGTGTGCAACACTCTGGTTCAGCCTGGACATCAAGCTGCATTAGCAAATGACGTCGGTACCCAACGTGCTTGCCGAGATCCAGGCCGCTCCTGCCCCCGGATACGGCACTGGCGGAGCGCTTTGGGGGCATCGATATGGCCATTCGCCGGTGGCGACACCAAGACTCCGTATATGAGCGTGCTCACAGGCGTCATAACCTCCTGGCCACCCTCGACAGGGAGTAGCAAAAGTGCTGCCTTGCACCGGATGCTAAAAAGACGTCGGGGCTGCCGACGCTTGCTGAAAAGGCACGCCAGGACCAAGAGGACAACGAGCAGGCTGCCAAGGCTTTTTGGGACTACGAACCAGGCGGCCTGCACATCGACATCAAGTACCTTCCGCAGATGTCCGATGAGACCCAACGTCGAGATGCGGTACGAGGTCAGCTATCAGTACATGAACCTGGATCGTGAGGATCTTGGCAATGCCGCTTCCGGCGGTTATACCCGCTTCGCCATCGCACCGACGTTCAAACCGATGGTGGGTGGGTTCGGCAAGCGTCCCGAGATTCGCTGCTTTGTCGCTTGCAGCGACTGGGACGACGAGTTGAATGACGATAGCGCCGGCGATGACTTCGGCAGCGATGGTTTCACGGGCTCCGAGTGGGGCTTCGGGGTTCAGACCGAGATATGGTTCTACGTGTGCGGGCTGGGAGTTGCGTTGTTGAAGCAGGATGCCCTAGTCGCTGGCGAAGACGCTGAGGTTCAGTGGATGGCTCTCGCCTAGCCATATCACTCCCTGGGTGTGGTCGAAGAGGTCGTCGTCCGTGCCGAGATGGACGAAGACATCGAGGTCGCCACGGTTCATGGCCAGCCATGGCACGATGTCGGCGAAGGTCTCGGGAGAGAAGGACAGCTGACAACTCCACATCGGGTGAGGCCCTACCGGTCGCTCGTGAAAGCGGCCGACGCGAACGTCGAAGCGCTTGGCGCAGGCGCCGGCCAGGGCTTCGGCCTTGGCTAGCCCCTCGGTATCGCCGTAGTACAGGTGGGCGTGGTAGTAGCGGATGTCATCGCTTGACCGCAACGGGGTGCGTGGGGATGAGGGAGCCATCGGGCGTTTTCTCCAGGGCAGACTGTCATGAGGCCGACTGTCATGAGACCGACTGTCATGAGACCGACTGTCATGAGACCGACTGTCATGAAGAGTGCCTCGTTGGCTTGGCCTGCTGCAATACGGGGCGCGAAAAAAGCGGCGACCCTCGGGCCGCCGCTTTCAGTCGAGAGACCTCTCCGCACCGGCGGTGCCGGGTACTCAGCCTTGGGTGGCACCTTCGGGCGGCTCGCCGATGGAGCCCGGCATGGCGTGGGTCACGCTGCCGTCTGCTCGAGTCACGGCGAGAAACTGCAGGTGGCGCTCGTATTCGCCGAGTACGTCGTCGATCACCTGACCTCGGCTGTAGCCGTTGAGGTTCTGGCCGAGGCTGCCTTCGGCGAGGTGCACGTCCAGGCGCAGGTAGTAGTCGTCGTCCACTGGCAGAAAGCTTGGCGTGCGCATGCGATGCGGGCGTACCTGATAGACGAAGCTCGGCATTTCGTTGAAGTCCACCTGCAGGGTCAGGCGTGGCAGCGGCTCGCCTTCGACCTGCGCTTCGCTGAGGCTCGCACTCTGGCCCCGCTGGGTAAGCTCCAGGACGAACTGCTTCAGGCCGGGACGCAGGGCGTGCTCGATGGTTGCGCCGGCGCCTGCACGGTTGGAGGTGTCGAGGGCACGGTCGAGCCGCTCGCGCCAGTTGCCACCTTCGCCGCTGGCGGCGACCAGCTTGCGGGCGTCGGCCTTGTCCGTCTCCATGCGCAGGGCCCGGGTGAGCCCGACCATGATGGCGAACATCACCAGCGAGAAGGGCAGGGCGGTGATCACCACGGCGCTTTGCAGGGCATCGAGGCCGTTGGCCATCAGCAGGGCGATGGTGATCAGTCCGATCACCGCGGCCCAGAAGATGCGCAGGCGAATCGGTGCGTCGTGGTTCACGTCGCGCAGGATCGAGGTGAAGTTAGCCAGCACCAGGGCGCCGGAGTCCGCCGAGGTGACGAAGAACACCACACCGAGCAGGGTGACAACCGAGGCGGTGATATCGATGTACGGGTACTGTTCGAGGAAGGTGTAGATTGTGGACTGCGGCGTGTTCAGCGCCTGTTCGCCGAGCACGGCGAGTCCGTCGTTGGCGACCATGTCGATGCCGGCGTTACCGAAGATCGACATCCAGGCCATCATGAAGCCGAGCGGAATCAAGAGCGCGCCCATGGCGAACTGACGGATGGTGCGGCCGCGCGAAATACGCGCCAGGAACAGGCCGACGAAGGGGGTCCAGGCGATCCACCAGCCCCAGAAGAAGATCGTCCACCAGCCCTTCCACTGCTGGGCATCATCGCCGGCGAAGGCGTAGGTATCGAAGCTTTTGGACACGAAGCCAGAGAAGTAATCGCCGATGTTCAACACCAGGGCGTTGAGCAGGTTGAGCGTGTGCCCTTCGAACAGCACGAACAGCAGCAGGCCGGCTGCCAGCAGCATGTTGAACTCCGACAGCCGGCGGATGCCCTTCTCGACACCGGTGACCACCGAGACGGTGGCGAGGATCACGACGATGACGATCAGAACGATCTGGGTCGCCAGGCTCTCGGGGATGTCGAACATGAAGTTGAGACCGTAGTTCAACTGGATGACGCCGATGCCGAGGCTGGTGGCGATGCCGAACACGGTGGAAATGACCGCCGTGATGTCCACGGCGTTGCCGATCGGCCCATAGATGCGCTTGCCGAGCAGCGGATAAAGCGCGCTGCGAATCGCCAGGGGCAGGCGATGGCGATAGCTGAAGTAGGCCAGAGCCATGCCCATCAGCACGTACATGCCCCAGCCGGTCAGGCCCCAATGGAGGAACGTCTGGGGCACGGCCTGACGCAGGGCCGCGGCGCTTTCCGGCGCCATATCCGGTGGCGCCAGGTAGTGCGAGAGTGGCTCGGCGACACAGAAGAACAGCAGGTCGATGCCGATGCCCGCGGCGAAGAGCATCGAGGCCCAGGATAACAACGAGAACTCTGGCCGCGAGTGGTCGGGCCCAAGGCGAATGTTGCCCACGCGCGAGAAGCTGATCGCCAGCACAAAGACCAGATAGGCGACCGCGGCGAGCATGTAGTACCAGCCGAAGGTGTCGTTGACCCAGGCCAGGCCGGCGTCGAACAAGGCGCCAGCCTGCTTGGTGAAGGTCATGGTGGCAATCAGAAAGATCGCGATGCCGATGACCGAACCGTGAAACACGGCCGGATTGAGGCGATCGCGGGATGATGGCGCATCTTCGCTATGTGACATGCACGAGCTCCCGTGTGGTTGAAGTGAGAACGCGAGTCGCCGAATCACCACCTGGCTTGGCGAGGCATGAAGGCGCCGGGGCTGACCCGAAGGGCCAGCGGCTCATGCCCTGCGAAGCGCAAGCAGGGAGTCTGGTGTCACCGGTGCGCGCTCCTGGCGCTGCCTGTCGAGTTCCTTTACACACAGCCTTATTTTAATTGTCTGAATGATTAAAATAAGGCTGGTGGACGTTGCCCGGTGGTCGTTCCGATACCGGGCGGGCGATTGCGGTGCGGCGCATCTCGTCGTGCTCCACGCGAATCACCGTGGTGATCCTCGTGCTGTCTCGTCAGGGTGATGAGACAGAATTTTATTGATTGAACGTTCAATAAAATACAGTTCTGAGGCGAGGGGTTCAACCCCGAATTCCGGCGATGGACGTATGCCGTGTCGTGTGCGGGGCGAGTGCAGGGCTGAGTGAAGGGGCGAGTACGGGTCGAGTGCGGGTCGAGTGCGGGTCGAGTGAAGCGTCGAGTGCAGGGCTGAGTGAAGGGCTGAGTGAAGGGGCGAGTGAGGGGCGAGCCGATGGTGTCGAGAGTGGCGTGGACCGAGGTGCGTTGTCGCCGCGGCAGCTGTGGCGGTCCGGCCGAGATCGCTGATATCGGGTCCCGCCTGGCACCCGCCCGACGCAGATCGGGCATGCGAGGCATCGTGGGTGAACGTAGAAAGGTGCGGGCACCTGCGCCAAGCCGCAGGCGGTCGTTCGCCAGGCGTGGCGGGGAAGGTGGGGGATGCCCGCGTTCTCGATGGCGAAGGGCATGACAAGGAGGCAGCCTTGCCTTGATACAACCGCAAACGCCACCCCCGCGAGCGAGGGTGGCGTCTTGACCATGGCGCCCAATACGGGGCTTCTGGCTAGCCGTTTGCCGAACAGGCGTCAGGCAAGGTGGCGAAGGGTTAGCCCTTGGCCGACGGTTCGGCCTGGTGTTCTCCGCCGTCGCGATGGTCGCCACCGTGATGGCCACCGCGTCCTTCATGGTCACCGTGGCCCGCATGACCGCGAGGCATCATGGTGTGCTTGAGCTCCTGGATCTGCTCTTCGCTGAGGATTTCGGCGAGCTGGGCGTGGTGGCTCTCGCGCAGCTCTTCCCAGGCCTGGCGGCGCTGCTCGCGGTTCTCGAAGTCTTCGGAGCGCAGCGACTGGATGCTGGCGTGGAGCGACTCGCGGGTCTGCATCAGCTGCTCACGGTCGGCGTCGGACAGCTGCCATTCGTCCATCAGGGCCGTCGTACGCTCGTCGCGCAGCTCCTGGCCGGCCTGCTTGAGGGCCGCCATGCCGTCCTCGCCGAGGATCGCCTGGCGCTCACTGCGGTACTCGGCGTTGAGTTCCTGCAGGGCGTCACGGTGCTCGATGCCGGTCTGCTTCAGCGCTTCGCGGGTGTCGGCGTCGATGCCGGCACGGTCGAACAGCTCACCGCGCATTTCATGAGGCCCGCCGTCGTGGCGCGGTCCCGCGTCGTGGTCGGCGGCCTTCTCGCCGGCGAGGGCGCCCATGGAAACGGGCAGTAGCGCGGCGGACAGCACGGCAGGGATCAGAGCCTTGCGAGTGAAGAGGTGCTTCATGGTGTGTCTCCTTCAGCGTTGCGCTTTGGTGTTATATGGGCCGGTTGGCCCTGGGTTGACGCTTGCTACTGTCCTCCTCGGTCGTGCAAGTGCGATGCAGCGAATGTGCAGAGACAAGGCAAGTGACGGTGTCGTCGGCACGGCTGAAATTTCGTTCAATATCGGGCGGCGACGCTACGCCATCATGGCGTCTTCTTGTGACGGAGCTGTCGCCATGACCATGTCGTTGTCCTTGTTGCTGTCCATGTCGGCCTTTGCCGTGGCGGCGTCGATCTCGCCGGGCCCGGTTAACCTGCTGGTGCTGTCGACGGCCATGCGGGTGGGCTGGCGCCGATCCTTGCCCCTGGTGCTGGGGGCGAGTGCCGGCTTCACCGTGCTGTTGTGGCTGATCGGGCTCGGCATGATCGAGTTGTGGGAGCGGGTGCCGCTGCTGCGCCAGGTCGTTCGTCTGGGCGGTGTGGCCTTCCTCGTCTGGTTGGCCTGGCGCCTGGCGTGCAGCGATGGCGAGCTCGATATCGAAACGTCAAGCGAACCCGCCGGTGCCGGTACCGGGGCCTTGATGCAGTGGTTGAACCCCAAGGCCTGGCTGGCATCGGCGGCGGGGATGGGAGCCTTCGTGGCCGACGGTAACCTGGTGCTGGTGACCGCGTTTGCCCTGCTGTGGGGCAGTCTGTGTGCGCTGTCGATCGGCCTGTGGGCGCTGGCAGGAAGCCGTTTGAGTCAGTGGGTCTCGTCGCCGCGGCGGATGCAAGGCATGAACCGTGCTCTGGCAGGACTATTGGCCCTGAGTGCCGGGATTCTGCTGCTGGGGTAGCCCTGGCCTTGCCGGCGCCTCGCTGAAGGCGGCAGGGGATGGCGGGGGGCTTGAGTGGTTGGGCGGCGGCGCTAGCGTCGACCGAGATAGTGCCCCGGGGTCGTCGCCAGCAATCGCTTGAAGGTACGCTGCAGGTGGGCCTGGTCGGCGAAGCCGCAGGCCTGGGCGACGCCGGCGATGGGCTCGCCGTCACGCAGCCGGCGGCGGGCATGGCGCACGCGCAGGTCGATCAGGGCGGCGTGGGGGGTCAACCCATGATGCTGGCGGAAGGCCGCAATCAGGCTCGTGGCGCTGCATTCGGCCGCCGAGCAGAGCTCGCTGAGGCGCAGGTCGCTGGCCCACTTTTCTTCAAGCAGCTCCAGGGCGCGGGCAAGCCGCGTCGGAGCCGTCTGCGAGTGAGGCCGTGTGCGAAGTGATCGGGTCAGGTGCTCGGCGAGAAGCTCGGCCTGGCTGTCGCGCTCCAGCCGTGAGCCGTCGTCGTCGGCAAGCGCATGGCTCATGGCCATGATGGCTTGGTGCAGGCGCGGGTTGCGGCTGGTCAGTGCCGAGAACATCGGCACGTCCTGATAAGCAGCGCCAGCCGCGGGCGGGCAACGTTCGGCCAGCCACTGGCTGTCCACGTAGAGCATATGATATCCCCAGGGCCTGCCCTGCTGGGCATTGCAGGCGTGGCGGTCCTCGGGGTTGATCACCACGATGTCGCCGCGGCTCACCTCGCGGGCCTTGCCCCGGTTCCAGTAGTGCGAACGACCGGAGGTAATGGCGCCGAAGGAGTGGCAGTCGTGGCTATGGGGGGCGTGGCTCAAGGCGTTGCCATCGGCTACCAGGCGCGCTTCGATGAATGGCAGCGCCGGGTCACGTAGAAAGCGGGATGAGACCGAGGCGGTCATGGCAACTCCGTTACGATCAGGGCCCGGGCGTCGCCTAGGCCAGTCGCCGGGACGCTCTTCCAGGGGCTATTCCTCAGGTGCTTCCTCAGGGACTTCCTCGGCCGGCTCCTCAGGCTATTCCTCAGGCTGGTACTTGTAGCCTACACCATACACCGAGCGAATGATTTCGCGCTCGGGCCAGGTGTCGGCGATCTTCTTGCGCAGCTTCTTGATGTGGCTGTCGACGGTGCGCTCAGAGACGATGCGGTGATCGCGATACATGTGGTCCATTAGCTGTTCGCGGGCGAAGATGCGCCCGGGGGAATGCATCATCACCTTGAGCAATTGAAACTCCACCGCGGTCAGACCCAGGTCCTGGCCGTCGGCCAGTGCACGCCAGCCGCTCTCGTCGAGGACCAGGTCGTGGGATGGCGCCACCTCGGTGTCCAGGGCCTGGCTGCGGCGCAGCACCGCCTTGACCCGGGCCACCACTTCCCGCGGGCTGAAGGGCTTGCAGATATAGTCATCGGCGCCGAGCTCCAGGCCCAGCAGACGGTCGACTTCCTCGACCCTGGCCGTCAGCATCACCACCGCGATACGCGGCCAGCGCTGGCGGATCTCACGGCACAGGGTGAGTCCGTCGGTGCCCGGCAGCATCAGGTCCAGCAGCACCAGGCTGGGGCGCTCTTCGGCCTCGAGTAGCCACGGCATCACTTGGTCGCCATGGTCGATGTGGTGGCTTTCGTAGCCGCTGCCCTTGAGATAGTCCGCCACCAGGCGGGCGATCTTGGGTTCGTCTTCGACGATCAGGATGCGGTCGTCGAGGCCAGCCGTGTCGGTCATTGGTCATCCTCGTGCTGCAGGTGGTTGGGCAGTGCCGGAAAGCTCAGGCTCCAGCATAACCCGCCAAGCTCGGAAGGGGAGGGGGACATCTGGGCGTCGTGGGCGCGCGCCAGCGCCATGGCGATGGGTAGCCCCAGGCCGCTGCCACCGCTGGCGCGGTTGCGCGAGCCCTCGACGCGATAGAGGCGTTCGGTGAGACGCGGCAGTTCGCTCTCGGGAACCCCCGGGGCGGTGTCTTCCCAGGTCAGCACCCACAGGTCGCCCTGGCGTCTCAGGCTCACGCGCAGGTGGCCGGGCTGTTGGGTATAGGCGCAGGTATTGTCGAGCAGGTTATTCCAGAGCTGGCGCAGCCGCTGCAGGTCGCCGCGGATCCAGGCCGGGCCCTCGATATGGGACTCGAGCACGAGCCCGTTGTCGTCGAGCCAGCCTCGGGCCTCTTCCAGGCGCGGCGCCAGGCTGTCGGCCAGGTCGGTGGGGGCGAGCTGGACCTCCAGGGCCCCGGCATCGCTTTGCGATAGCAGGCGAAGATCGGCCACCAGGCGCTCGAGTTGGCCAACCTCCTGGGCCAGCGAGTAGAGATTGTCCTGATCGAGGGCGCGGATGCCGTCCTGCATGGCTTCGATCTCGCCGCGCAGCACCGCCAGCGGCGTGCGCAGCTCATGGGCGATGTCCGATACCCAGCGTGAGCGCGCTTCGCGGCTGGCCTCCAGGGTCTCGGCAAGCACGTTGAAGTCGTGGGACAGGCTCGACAGCTCGTCGCGGCCGCGCTCGGGCAGGCGGATGCTGTAGTCGCCTTCGGTGAGGCGTCGAGTCGCCAGTGTCATGCCGCGGGCTCGGCGCCCCAGCCACCATGACAGGGCGCCGGCCAGCAGCAGTGAGGTCAGGGCCAGGGCGATGACGATGATGGTGAGGTTGCGGCGCTGCTGGGACAGGAACAGCCGGTCCATGCGTGCCATCAGTTGCTCGGGGGGGCGATAGCCCAGGGTGCCGACCCGGCGCCCATCGCTGAGTACCGGCAGCCAGCGCAGGTCGGCGGCGCCATCGTCGTTGGTGTTGGGCGGCAGGCCGATGACCGGCAGGCCGTTCTCGTCGTGCAGCACGAAATCGCGGGGGTCGCCAAGATTGCCCTCGACACTGGCCGGAGGCAGGCTGTCGGCGGGCCATAGCTGGCGCCGCACCAGGTGGTGCCAGGCGCGTGGGGACTGGCGCAGCCACTGCCAGTTCTGGCGCCGCGCCCAGGCCTCGCCAAGGCCCTCGGCCAGGGTCTCGGCACGGCGGGTCTGGGCGTGGTCCAGGTACTCGATGAAGCCTTGATCGAGACTGCGCGAAATCGCCACGAACACGATGCCCGCGATGGCAACATTGACCACCAGGATAATGGCGAAGAGCTTGAGGCCGAGCCGGGAGAAGGCTGGGCGAAGCAGGCGTTTCGCGGACATGTGGGACTTCCTCGCACAGACGGATGACGCCGGATGGCGACGCAGCCCCTAGCATGCCACCGTGAGGCGCCGGAAAGCCGCAATAATGATGCAACCTTTGTGCAGCTGGACAGGGGGCGGATGGGGGAGGCAGTCGCGTCTATCCGAGAGCCGCGGTGGCCCCGAGGCCGATCTCAGGGGCAGCTTTCGCCGATCATCAGCGTGGTGGCGAGGCGGCTCGCGGTGGGCTCGTCCAGGCCCAGGATCATGCGTGCGGCCATGCGCCCCTTCTCGCTGCTGTTCTGACGCACCGTGGTCAGGCGAGGGGCGCGATACTGGCCCTCCTCGATGCCATCGAAGCCGGTCAGGCGCAGATCCTCGGGAACCCGTATGCCGCGCTGTTCGGCCAGGGTCAGGGCGGTCAGGGCGATACGGTCAGACATGCACAGCAGCAGGTCCGGACGCTCATCGTCGGGCAGGTCGAGAATCGCTTCGATGACCGGCGCGCACACGGAATGGATGTTCTCCTCGATGTTCCACAACGGCACCTGATCGCGCGGGATGCCGTGCTGATCGATGGCCCGGTAGAAGCCATCAAGGCGCGAGCGGGTAATGGTGCGCTCGGCGCTGAGCCACTCCTGCTGGTCGGTCAGCGGACCGTTGTGGGGCGTGGCCGTGAGCCGCAGGCACAGGATACCGATGCGTTTTGGGCGCTGGGCCAGGGCGTGATCGGCGATCGCATAACAGGCCGGTTCATTGTCGATATGCACCGTGGGGCGGCCTTCGACATGAAAGTCTACCGCCACCAATGGGCTTTGAGGCGGCAAGTCGCTGAGCAGATGATCGCTCGGCATCAGGCCGTAGACGATGAAGCCATCGGCCATGCTGGCCGACCCCGGATGGTGGTCGGAGCCGGGCTGGCGTCCCGACAGCAACAGCAGGGTGTGGCCGTGGGCGTCGAGTACCTCGGCGACGCCGGACAATAGCTCGCTGGAGACGGCGTCATTCAGGCTGTAGGTCAGGGTTTCGGCCAGCACCACCGCGATGATCCGCGAGCGCCCGGTACGCAGGCTGCGGGCACGGGCATCGGGGCCCTGGTAGCCAAGGCGCTTGGCTTCGCTGAGGATGTGGCTGCGCAGGGTGCTCGACAGCTGGTCGGGCCGATTGAAGGCATTGGACACGCTGGCGGTGGAGACGCCGAGCTCATGAGCCAGGTCCTTGAGCGTGATGCGCCGATGGTGTGATGGCACGGCAGGAATCCGGGTCGGTGAAGAGTCGAGGCCAGCATAATCGCCCACCGGCGCGCTGTCAGCCAGCGCGGGATTCGTTGCGGGCGGCCCGTCGTCGCGAGCGTTGTCGGGGCCACCGCGCATGCGCTGCCGGGGCTCTGTCTCATCCGCCGTTCCTTGGCTACAGCGACAGCAGAAACAGGATCAGCGGTGGCGACAGCAGCGACAGCAGAAAGCCACTGACGACGGCGATGGGCACGCAGGCCACGCCGCCGTGCTGCTGGATGACGGGCAGGGTGAAATCCATCGATGTGGCGCCTCCGTAGCCGATGGCCAGCGGCGCATAGCGGCGGATCACCAGCGGAATCAGAATGAAGGCCAGCAGCTCGCGGGTCAGGTCATTGAAGAAGGCGACGCCACCGAGCAACGGGCCGAGCTGATCGCCGATCAAGATCCCGGACAGCGAATACCAGCCGAAGCCAGAGGCCATGGCCAGGCCTTCGTTCCAGCTCAGATCCAACAGTGGGGCGGCGACAAGCCCGCCAATCAGCGAGCTTGCGGCCAGGGTCACGGCGATGAACAGGCCGTGGCGGTTGAGCAGGATCTGCTTTAACGGCATGCCGGAGTTGCGTAGCTGGCAGCCGATCAGCGCTAGCAGCACGTAGAGCACCCACTCGGCCAAGGTCTCGGCCATGGCGAAGGGCGCCGGGCCGAAGGCCGCTCCCAGCGCGACGCCGAGCAGGATGCCGCCAATGACCACGGCGACGAGCGACAGTGAGCCGGCCATGGCCGCGAGCTTGCTGGTCGGCGCGCCGGCGACGACTCGGGCCTCGCCCAGATCGAGGCCGAGCCGGCGCGATAGCCACCACAGCGCCGCCAGGTTGAAGGCCGAGATCACGCCAAACAGCGTCAGCGCCTGGCCGCCCATGCGCGACAGTTGGCCAACCAGGTCGTCGAGGCCGGCCAGGCTCACACCCATGGCCAGCAGAATCACGTAGATCGAGGCGCTGACGCCGCGGTTGATGGCGACCATCACGGCGTCGCGGCGGACGGGCACCAGGTAGCCGAGCACCAGGGGCAGAAGAACGATCAACAGACCGCTGAACATAGAGCGAGCATCCTTTCTCGAGTAACGAAAGAGGCCGCCAAGGCGGCGGCCAAAAGGAGAATACTCTATGCAAATTCATTATCCCGGGAAAGTCGACCAAGGTGGGGCGCCGGCCACGGGCACAGTAGGGTTCCTTCAGTTGGCGTCGGTTGCGCCCTCAGTTGGCGTCGGTTGCGCTCTCAGTTGGCGTCGGTTGCGCCCTCGGTATCCAGCGCCATCAGGCTCAATTCGCTGATGCGCTCGCCGCGCTTGTCGTAGCTCAGTCCGAGCAACAGGCCTGGTAGCCGCGGGTGAAAGCTCATGATCATGCGGCGATCTTCCTTGCCGGGCTCCGTGAGTTCGATGGTCGGGGCCGGGACAGTTTTGTCGTCGACCTCGATCGGCACGGCAGCGAGGCGTCGCCAGACAAGCGTTTCGGTCTCGCCTTTGTGATCAAGGTAAGAAAACCGGCAGTCGCTCTGGCAGGCGCCTTCCTGCACCTGTTGAGCGAGCGCAACGAGCGCCGTCTGGCGGTCCGGCAGGCGAGTCAACTCATCGCGTGCAAGCGAGTAGCGCTTGCCCATGCCGAACAGGGTGTAGCCGCTGGAATAGCTCAGCGAGCGCAAGCGGTCGCCATCGTCGGCGAAGCGGGCGGTCTCCTGGCCTTCGGCGATGGCGACCCGGGCACGCATGTCACTGAGCCAGTGGTCGCCTTCTCGGTACAGGTGATGACGGATGGTCGCGTCGGGCCAGCCATCCACGCTCAGGTGGTAGCGGGCATCAAAGGCCTGGGGGGCGCCGGCCTGTGCCTTTGCCGGCATCCAGGTGGCGGCGAGAAGCACCAGGCTGACGAGCAAGCCGGTGAGAGAGAGGCGAGACAGGGCGCGGTGGGCGTTCGGCATGGCGGCGTCCGTGATTGGCGTGGCGAAAACTGCGCGGGTGCATGGAGTGGGAGGGCGTCGCGACGCGAAGGTTCCCTCGGCTGGCGAGGCCCGCTCTCAGCGGGTACGCTGCAGGACGTACGCGGCCTCCCTGGCGTCGAGGCTGCAACGCGAAGGTGGGCCGAGCGGCTCGCCGCGAAAATGCTAGTTCATCATCTCTATGTCGAGGAGTGCATCATGGCTAGATTGCTGTTGATCGTGGGAGACTTTGTCGAAGACTACGAGGTGATGGTGCCGTTCCAGGCGCTGCAAGCCATGGGGCACCGTGTCGATGCGGTATGCCCCGACAAGGAGGAAGGGGGCACGGTAAAGACCGCCATTCACGACTTCGAGGGTGACCAGACCTATACCGAAAAGCCTGGGCACCTGTTTGCCCTCAACCAGACCTTTGCCGATATCACCCTCGATGACTACGACGCCCTGGTGATTCCCGGTGGCCGGGCGCCGGAGTATCTGCGTCTGGATGAGCGGGTGCTGGAGGTGGTGCGGCACTTCGTCGATACCGAGAAGCCGGTGGCAGCCGTGTGCCACGGGGCTCAGCTGCTGGCCGCAGCGGTACCGCTGTCGGGGCATCGCATCTCGGCCTATCCCGCCTGCGCCCCGGAAGTGCGTCTGGCCGGCGGTGAGTTCGTCGATATCGACGTCACCGACGCGATCACCTGTGGCAAGTTCGTGACTGCGCCCGCCTGGCCCGCTCACCCCGAGTGGCTGCGTCAACTCAACGAACTGCTCTAGCACTAGCCCCGCAACGGATCTGGCCCCGCCGCCTTCTCGAGGTGGGGAAGGGGCCAGGTCCGGTCAGGGGTTGACGCCACTAGACGACTGGTCTAGTGTGCGACCCATGACTATCAAGACTCCCACCCGCGACCTGTTGATTCGGGTCGGCATGGACATCATCTCCGAGTACGGCTACAACGCCACGGGCATCAATTCGGTGCTCAAGAGCGCTGGAGTGCCGAAGGGGTCTTTTTACCATTACTTCGCGAGCAAGGAGGCTTTCGGGTTAGCGGTAATCGAGGCCTTCGCCGAAGAGTATGATGCGCGCCTGGAATCGATGCTCGTGCATTCCAGCAGCCCCCCTCTCGAGCGCCTCCAGGGCTACTTTGCCTTGGTACGGTCAGACATGGCGCTGTGCGATCACACCAAGGGGTGTCTCGTCGGCAACCTGGGCCAGGAAATGTCGGCTCAGAGTGATCAGTTGCGTGATGCCCTCGACCGTATCCTGAGGCGTTGGGAGGGGTATTTCGCCGACTGCATTCGCGAAGGCCAGTCGATCGGCAGCATTCGTGATGACATCACCCCCGAGGCGCTGGCGAGCTTCACCCTGGCGGGTTGGCAAGGCGCAGTATTGCGCGCCAAGACGGTCAAGACCTGTGAGCCGATGCACGGCTTTGAGCACACCTTGCTGCAGTGCATAGCGGCCTGCGCAGATCACTGACCCGATACGACCGAACGGATTCGACAGCGGACCCGTGGCGTCAGGCGCGAAGCTGGTACCGTCGGGTCAGCGCACGATTTTCGCCATCACCCGGCGTCTGGCAACACAGCGCAAGGCGGAAAAAGCTAAGTCATGAAAGGTTGAAAGGCCAGGTCACGAAGAGGTCATTTGCCTATGATCTAGTAGACTGGTCTATGAACTACCGTGTTGCCGTGATTACACCGCCGTGTCACCACGGCGTCAACGTCGGACAGAGGCGAGACGCCGAGGCTCCGCCGGGACGCCATGCAGTGACGGCTCACGCAGAGCGATGCCAACCGGCGTCGATGGCCTCGAGCGCGAGCCGCGCCGACGGCAGCGACATCTCAGCATGAAGGAGTAGTGAAATGAGCAGCGAGAAAGACCCATTGTTCACCCCGCAGGCGTTCGGCGATATCACCTTGCCGCACCGAGTGCTGATGTCCCCGCTGACTCGCTCGCGCGCGGCCCAGCCAGGCGATGTGCCCCAGGACATCAACGTCGAGTACTACCGCCAGCGGGCCGGTGCCGGGCTGATCTTGAGCGAGGCGACCCAGATCTCTCCCCAGGGCAAGGGCTATGCCTTCACTCCCGGCATCCATAGCGCCGAGCAGATCGCGGGCTGGCGCAAGGTCACCGATGCGGTGCACGACGCGGGTGGGCGGATGCATGCTCAACTATGGCACGTGGGGCGGATTTCCCACCCCGAACTGCAGCCTGGCGGCGCCGATCCGGTCGCGCCTTCGGCGATCAAGCCCGAGGGCGCCAAGACCTTCATTAGTGCCGAATCCGGGATGGTCGAGATCCCGACGCCCAGGGCGCTTGAGACCCATGAGATCCCGGGAATCATCGCCCAGTATCGTGCGGCAGCCGTCAACGCTCGCGAAGCCGGTTTCGATGGCGTTGAAGTGCACGCCGCCAACGGCTACCTGCTAGATCAGTTTCTCAAGTCCGACAGTAATGCGCGCACCGATGCCTATGGCGGTTGCCTGGAAAACCGCCTGCGCCTGACCCTGGAAGTGGTTCAGGCCGTGGTCGATGTGTGGGGTGGGGGCCGCGTCGGTGTGCGCATCAGCCCGACGGGCAGCTTCAATGATGTTCACGACCAACACCCCGAGGAGACCTTCTCGGCGTTGGCCAAGGGGCTCGATGATATCGCCATCGCCTATCTCGAGGTGGTCGAGGACTCGTTCCAGGGCAACCACGAGAACGGTCGTCCAGAGTCGATCATCAGCGCCATCCGGGCCAATTTCTCCGGCGTCTATATCGCCAATGGCGCCTACAGCGCCGACGAGGCCCGGGAGCGCATCGCGGCCGGAAAGACCGATCTTGTGACCTTCGGTCGACCCTTTATCGCCAACCCGGACCTGCCCGAGCGCTTGCGCCGGGGCGCGCCGCTGAACGAGCCTGATTACGACACCTTCTACGGTGGCGACGAGGCGGGCTACCTCGACTATCCGTTCCTCGACGAGGGCAGGTAAGGCGACGCCGCCGGTCTGGGCGAGAGCCCAGACGCCCTCGCATCACGACGACACCCGCGAAGTCTCACAGGAGATGATTCATGAGCATGCAAGACGTCACAAGCAATGGCATTCAAGACAAGGTTGTCATCATCACCGGGGCCAGCAGTGGGCTCGGCGAGGCCACCGCACGGCGCTTGGCCAAGCGCGGCGCGAAGCTGGTGCTGGGGGCGCGCCGCGAAGAGCGTCTGAAGGAACTCGCCGAGAGCCTGCGTGGCGAAGGCGCTCAGGTCGTCTATCGGTCCACCGATGTGACCGAACGCGCCCAGGTGGAAGCCCTGGCCAAGCTCGCCAAGGACGAGTTCGGCCGCATCGATGTGCTGGTCAACAACGCCGGCCTGATGCCGCTGTCGCCGCTGGACAAGCTCAAGGTCGACGAGTGGGAGCAGATGGTCGACGTCAACATCAAGGGCGTGATGTACGGCATCGCCGCGGTGCTGCCGACCATGCGCGAGCAGCACGATGGCCACGTGATCAACCTGTCTTCCGTGGCCGGCCACGTGGTGTTTCCCGCCGCCGCCGTCTACTCCGCGACCAAGTATGCGGTCAAGGCGCTCACGGAAGGATTGCGCCAGGAGTCCGGTGGTGAGATTCGCGCCACCAACATCTCGCCGGGGGCCGTCAATACCGAGCTGACCCGGACCATCAGCGATGAGCAGACCGCCGAGGGGGTCAATGAGCTCTATACCCTGGCCATCGACGCCGATGCCGTGGCGCGGGCCATCGCCTTCGCCATCGAGCAACCGGGCGATGTGGACGTCAACGAGTTGATTCTGCGTCCGACCAAGCAAGAGCTGTAAGGTCGACGCGGGTGGCGCCACTGACTGGACGCAGCGAGTCCGTTCGTGGCGCCAGGTCGGCGTCGGGCTGGGGCTTTGGCTGGTGTTCCTCTAGCCTGGGGAAAGGGTCTTTCGCCTCGATGATGCCGGGTTTGGCCCGGCGCCAGGCATAGGCGTGACAGTGTTCTTTTTCGGAGAAGGATGATCATGAGCGACGACAATCAGTACCAGCCGCCCAAGGTATGGCAGTGGCAAAGCGAAAGTGGCGGCCAGTTCGCCAGCATCAATCGCCCCATCGCCGGGCCGACCCACGCCAAGACACTGCCGGTCGGCAAGCACCCCCTGCAGCTCTACTCCTTGGCGACCCCTAATGGGGTCAAGGTCAACATTCTGCTGGAGGAGCTGCTGGCCGCGGGCCATGCGGGTGCCGAATACGATGCCTGGCTGATCAAGATCGGTGACGGGGACCAGTTCGGCAGTGGCTTCGTCGAGATCAACCCCAACTCGAAGATTCCGGCACTCATGGATTACAGCACCGAGACGCCGACCCGGCTCTTCGAGTCGGGATCGATTCTGCTGTACCTGGCCGAGAAGTTCGGCGCCTTTCTCCCCAAGGATCTGAAGGGCCGCACCGAAACGCTCAACTGGCTGTTCTGGCAGATGGGCGCCGCGCCTTACCTGGGTGGTGGTTTCGGCCATTTCTATGCTTACGCGCCGGAGAAGTGGGAATACCCGATCGATCGCTTTGCCATGGAAACCAAGCGTCAGCTCGATGTGCTCGATCGCGCCCTGGCCGAGACCACCTACATCGCCGGCGACGACTACACCATCGCCGACATCGCGATCTACGCCTGGTACGGAGCACTGGCCGAAGGGCGTCTGTACGACGCTGGCGAGTTTCTCTCCGTGCACGAGTACAAGAACGTGCAGCGTTGGGCGGCGAGTATCGCCGAGCGTCCTGCGGTTCAGCGCGGTCGCATGGTCAACCGGACCTTCGGTGAACCCGCGGAGCAGCTTCACGAGCGTCACGACGCCAGCGACTTCGAAACGCGCACCCAGGACAAGCTCGGCGAGGTCTAGGGGCTTTCGTCCGGGGGACGTCGTCTTCGTTCGTCGTACACGCCTCGCCCGCTGGCTAAGCGGCGGGGCGTCCGAGCCACTCGGCGATCCCGAGGCATCAAGAAAGGGCACATCGCCAGCGATGTGCCCTTTCTTGATGTTGGCAGCACCGGCCCTCGTGGTAGGCGACATTTCACGATGGCCGGCTGCCCACCTGGCCGTTTGCTGGCCAGGACTGATCAGTCAGGACGGATCGGTCAGGGCTGGTCGGTGAGGGGCGCCGAGGGTGTGCCGGCAACGCCTGGGTCAGTAGCCGGCGTAGCGGTCGATGGTCTCGATGGCCTCGCCCGCCGCCATGGCCCTGAGGCTGTCGGCGACCTGATCGAGGGCATCCTTGAGCGGCGTCGGCCCGGCCATGTGGGGGGTGATCAGGACCCTGGGGTGGCGCCATAGCGGGCTGTCCTCGGCCAGGGGCTCGGCCGGGAAGGCATCCAGCAGGGCGCCGCGCAGGTGGCCTTCGGTATCGCCTTCGCCGAGTGCCGCGAGCAGGGCGGCCTCGTCGATCAGGGTGCCGCGGCCCGGGTTGATCAGGCTGGCACCGGCGGGTAGGCGGGCCAGGCTATCGGCGTTGATGATATGGCGCGTGTCCGGGGTGTCAGGCAACAGCAGCACCAGGCTACGGACGTGACTGAGCAGGGCGTTGAGGCCCTCGTCGCCGTGGTGGCAGGTAATGCCATCGAGGTGCTTGGGCGAGCGGCTCCAGCCATGCACCGCGAAGCCGTCGGCGGCGATGCTGGCGGCGACCTTGGCACCGATGGCGCCGAGTCCCAGTACCCCCACCGGCCAGTCGGCCTTGTCGATCACCGCGTGCTCGCGCCAGGTGGCCGTGCGCTGCTGGCGGGCGTAGCGGTCGAAATCGCGCTGAAAGTGCAGCACCCCATAGCGCACGTAGTCGGCGATCAAGTCGGCCATGCCGGCATCGCGCAGCTTGACGATGGGCACATCGGCGGGAAGCGCGGGGTTGGCCAGCAAGGCGTCGACGCCGGCACCGAGGTTGACGATGCCCTTCACGTTGGTGCAGTCGCGCAGCAAGGCCTCATCGGGCTTCCAGGCGGCCAGGTAGTCGACGCCTGCGCGCAGGGCCGGATCGTCTTGGCTGGTCACGATCTCGGCATCGGGAAGGCGCTCCGCCAGGGCGTCACGCCAGGTTGCCGCGTCGTCGATATGAACCAGAATGCGCATGGGAACTCCGTTGTCGAAGAATCAGGGGCCGGCGGCGGCGCGACATGACAGGGGGTGGCATTCGGCCAGCCACGTCGGCCGCGACCGCGTTAATCAGTAGACAATCTGCATCATCGGCGGCGGAGAGTCATCCAGCAGCCTGGCGAGACGCCTGAGGCCATCCTCCAGGCGCTGAATATCGGCTTCTGCCCCGAGGCTTACGCGAATGCGGCGGGGGGCCGGCGTCTGCTCGACCATGAACGGTGTCGCGGTGGTGATCGCCAGGCCTTCCTGTTCGGCCAATTGCTGCAGCTCCTCGGCTCGCCAGCTCCCGGGAAGCGCCAGCCACAGGTGCAGGCTGGTGGGGCGAGAGGTGCGGCCGTGTTCGAGCAGCAGCCGGGCGGCCAGTTGCTGGCGCTCGGCGAGCAACTCACGCTGGGTCGCGGCCATCTCTTCCACGGTCCCCTCCGCGATCCACCGGTCGGCGATCTCGAAGATCAACGGGGTCGCCATCCAGCTGGTGGCCCGAAGGCGTGGCAGGGTGTGATGCAACTGCCCCCTGGGCACGCTCAGGTAGCCCGCCCGTAGGCCCGGTACGGTCGACTTGGTCAGGCTGGTGACGTGAAACCCGAGATGCGGTACGCGTGCGCTCAAGGGGGTGAGACCCGGCGGCTCGAGCAAGGCATGGACATCATCCTCGATCAGCCATACGCCGTGGCGTTCCAGCACTGCCGCGACCTGGTCGCGGCGCGCCGCATCCATGGTGGCACCGGTCGGGTTGAGTTGGGTCGGCGTCAGGCACACGGCGCGGGGCTTGAACCGGTGGCAGGCCGCATCCAGGGCATCGGGCAGTATGCCCTGACCATCGATGGCGACGCCGCGCAGTTGAAAGCCCAGCGTCCGCGACAGTGCGATCAGGCCGTGGTCGGTCAGCGCTTCGGTCAGCACCAGGTCGCCGTGTTGGACGACGCTGGAAATGGCCAGCATCAGGCCGTGGGCGGTGCCATTGCACAAGACGCGATCATCGGTCTCGCCCGGCATGCCGAGCCGCGTGGCCAGCCAATGGCTGGCGTGCTCACGCTGATGCGGTAGCCCGGCGATGGGGCGGCAGGCGGTGATGACGTCGGGGCTGGCCGTCTCGGCCAATTGCGCCAGGGTCTGGCGGAAACGCAGGTGGTGCGCAGGTGGGCACACCGGGTGAGCGATGGACAGATCGATCAAAGGGCTCTCGGGGCGCGATTCCTGAGCGTGGAGATAGGCAGATTCGCGCGCATCGTCGAGGGCATTGATCCAGGTGCCGCTGCCGATGCGGGCCTGAACCAGGCCCATTTTTTCCGCCTGGGCATAGGCTCGCGATACCGTTTGAACACTGACGCCCATGTGCTCTGCCAGCTGTCGATGCGGAGGCAGGCGGGTGCCCGGCGTCAGTTCACCGGAGCGGATGGCTCTCGATAATGCTCGCGCAATGGCCAGGTACTTGGGGCCGCTGTCGTCAAGGTAGGGATTCAGGTCAATTGTCATGAGTCAATAAAGCCTTTGACCGGGAGCTTGGTCGCAGTGCTAGTATCAGCACGACGACATTGATCAGCCATTGTCATGACAGTCTGGCACAGAAATCATGACAATTGACCCTGGGAACGCTACAGGGGATGCAATGTCGCTTCAAGGCGCCCCGGATTCTGTCCAGGATCCGGATTTCGGTGATGACATTGTGTGGCGAGTGGTTTCATGATCCAGGTTTCCCTGCCGTTCACTCGTGAGGAATACGCCCAGCGCCTGTGGAAGGTGCGTGCCCAGATGGCGGTGCGCGGCATTGATGTGCTGATCGTCAGCGATCCCTCCAATATGGCCTGGCTGACCGGTTACGATGGTTGGTCGTTCTATGTTCACCAGTGCGTGCTGCTGGGTCTTGAGGGCGAGCCGGTCTGGTATGGCCGTCGTCAGGATAGCAATGGCGCACTGCGTACCTGCTGGATGAATCCCGACAACATCACCTACTACCCCGATTACTACGTCCAGAACCCGGACATGCACCCGATGGAGTATCTGGCCCAGTCGATCATGCCCGATCGTGCCTGGTGCGAAGGGGTGGTGGGAATGGAGATGGACAACTATTACTTCTCCGCCAAGGCCTACCAGAGCCTGATCAAGGAGATGCCCCATGCGCGTTTCCAGGACGCCAACTCCCTGGTCAACTGGTGCCGGGCGATCAAGTCGCCGCAGGAAATCGAGTACATGCGGGTCGCGGCGCGAATCGTCGAGGGGATGCATTCGCGGATTCTCGAGGTGATCGAGCCGGGGTTGCCCAAGTCCAAGCTGGTGTCCGAGATCTATCGTGTCGGCATCGAGGGCTGGACCGACGAGTCGGGCAAGGTGTACGGCGGCGATTACCCGGCTATCGTGCCGCTGCTGCCCACGGGCAGCGATGCCGCCGCGCCGCACCTGACCTGGGACGACACGCCGTTTCGCCGCGGCGAAGGCACCTTCTTCGAGATCGCCGGCTGCTACAAGCGCTATCACTGCCCACTGTCGCGCACGGTGTTCCTGGGCACGCCGCCCAGGGACTTCGTGCGCGGTGAGTCGGCGCTGCTCGAAGGCATCGAGAACGGCCTGGCGGTGGCCAAACCGGGCAATCGCACGGCGGATATCGCCCTGGCGCTCGGCGCCGCGATGGACAAGTATGGCTTCGACCGTGGCGGCGCCCGCTGTGGCTACCCCATCGGCATCAGCTATCCGCCGGATTGGGGCGAGCGCACCATGAGCCTGCGTCCGTCAGACGAGACCATTCTCGAACCCGGCATGACCTTTCACTTCATGCCCGGCATGTGGATGGATGACTGGGGTCTCGAGATCACCGAGAGTATTCTGATTACCGAGACCGGTGCCGAACCCCTGGCCAACTTCCCGCGTCAGCTGTTCGTGAAGTAATCGCTCCGGTGTTTGACGGCGAGGCCGCAACGCCTGAAGACGCCGTCTCGATTGGCGCGGCTCGCCGCCACGCGCGGTGTGCCCCCGGCCGGAAGGTCCAGCGAGGCCCGAGGGCGGCATGCGCTCCGCGCGCGGTCGCCCGCCGACTCGCGTGGCGGGCCCCACCCGGTTGCCGACCGCATGTTGATCCAGCACGCTCGGTTCGCCTTGAGCAGATGCGACCGCTGGTCGTCGTTACTAGCCCCACGCGCCGCCACCATGACAAGGCGCGACCGTTTCCAAGGAGGCATCATGAGCAAGCGCAAGAGCCCCATCTCGGCCACCGTCGACTTCGAGGCCCAGGGCGTCCAGCACGGCTTCTTGAAGCTGCCTATCTCCAATGACGAGTCGGCCTGGGGCGCGGTGATGATTCCGATCACCATCGTCGCCAATGGCGACGGCCCCACGGCGCTGCTGACCGGGGGCAACCACGGCGACGAGTACGAGGGCATCACCGCGCTGCAGAAACTGTCCTGCTCGCTCAAGCCCGAGGATGTTCACGGCCGAGTGATCATCGTGCCGATGATGAACACTCCGGCGGCCCAGGTCGGTCGGCGCACCTCGCCCATGGATGGCGGTAACCTTAATCGCAGCTTTCCCGGCAACCCCGACGGCAGCGTGACCGAGAAGATCGCCGACTACTTCACTCGGGAGCTGGTGCCGATGGTCGACGTGGTGCTCGACCTGCATTCCGGTGGGCGTACCCTCGACATCATTCCCTTCGGCGCCTCCCATGTGCTCGATAATGCCGACCAGCAGCGCCAGGCGCTCGAAGGAGCCAAGGCTTTCGGTGCCCCCTACGCGATGATCATGTTCGAGCTCGACGCTGCGGCGCTGTTCGATACCGCGGTGGAGAGCCAGGGCAAGATCTTCGTGGCGACCGAACTCGGTGGCGGCGGCACTTCTACACCGGAGAGCCTGGCGATCACCGAGCGTGGTATCGATAACTTCCTGATCCATTACGGCCTCAAGGATGGCGAGGTCGCCATGCCGGCCGAGCAGGTCTATCTGGATATGCCGGACGCCAGCTGTTACGTCCAGAGCGAGCATACCGGCCTGCTTGAACTGACGTTTGCCCTTGGTGATGGGGTCAAGCGCGGTGACGTCATCGCCCGGGTCTATGACATGACCCGCAGCGGCGCAGAGCCCATCGAGTATCGCGCCGAGCGTGACGGCGTGCTGGCCGCGCGACGCTTCCCGGCCCAGGTTAATATGGGCGATACCATCGCCGTGATTGCCGAGGTCGTCGACGCCCTCGGCTGATCGCGAGGGCACCCTTGCTTTGGTTGTCGCCCGCCGATCGTGCGTCGGGCGGCACTTCGTCCCTTGAACCGAGTCGCGCATGAAGCTCGATCGTTATGATCTGAAAATACTCGCCATCCTGTCCCGGGATGGGCGGATCACCAAGTCCAAGCTCGCCGAGGCGATCAACTTGTCGGTGAGCCCTTGCTGGGAGCGGGTCCGTCGCCTGGAAAAGGCCGGCATCATCGAGGGCTATGGCGCTCGGATCGACACCGGTGTGCTGGTGCGGCGAACCCCCGTGTGGGTGCAAATCGAACTGAAGCAGCATAACGCCGAGAGCTTTCAGCGCTTCGAGGCGCTGGTGCATGCGACCGACGCGGTGACCGAGTGTGTCGCCGTCGGTGGCGGGGTCGATTATCTGATTCGGGTCGAGACGGACACCATCGACGCCTATCAGCGCCTGATCGATGCCTGGTTGACGTCGGATATCGGTATCGAAAGGTACTTTACCTATATCGTCACCAAGACCGTCAAGAGCCCGCGTGCTGGGTTCGAAATCGACGACCTGACGCCGTCAGGGTAGCGCTAGATCGCGCTCTCGATCCGGCGCCAATATTGTGCATTGCTGCCGAATGTCAGTGCCGTGATCCCGGCGCCCATCGACCGAGGTTGCGCTGTCGTGTGCTGCGGAACTTTGCACCATAGCGCGCCGGGATCATCGCCGCAGAAAAAACCGCATTTCCCTTCTTCGCCACGAAAAAAACCGCATTTCTTCGGCGTGGCTTCGAAAACTCCTGTGATGGCAACTCCCTTACCATGAGCACATCCCATGGCGCTGGCCATGGACACCAAATTTTGCCGCTTGGTCGTTGATGCCTAAGCGGCAGGTCAGTGGAGATGTCGCCATGAAACTCAACGATCCGCGCCTGTTCCGTCAGTACGCCTATGTCGGCGGCAAGTGGACCCACGGCAGTGAAGGCCGCGAAGAGGCGGTGATCGATCCCGCCACCGGTGAGGCGATTGGGCATATTCCGCTACTCGAGGCAGACCAGATCCGGGCCAGCGTGGACGTTGCCGACGAGGCCTTCGGCAACTGGCGGGCCCTGCGCGCCGACGAGCGCTGCGAGCGCCTGCTGGCCTGGTATGACCTGATCCAGCAGAACCGCGAAGACCTGGCGACCATCATGACCTTGGAGCAGGGCAAGCCGCTGCCGGATTCTCGCGGTGAAGTCGAATACGGCGCGAGCTTCGTGCGCTGGTTTGCCGAGGAAGGCAAGCGCACCTATGGCGAGACCATTCCGAGCCATATTCCCAACGCCGCCCTCGGCACGCTCAAGGAACCGGTGGGCATCGCCGTGCTGATCACGCCCTGGAACTTCCCGCTGGCGATGATCACGCGCAAGGCCGCGGCGGCGCTGGCGGCGGGGTGTCCGGTGATCGTCAAGCCGGCCAACGAGACGCCGTTCTCCGCGCTGGCCTTGGCGGAGCTGGCCGAGCGCGCCGGCATTCCGGCCGGCATCTTCAACGTGGTACTGGGCGATCCTGCCGAGACCTCGAAGATCCTGTGCGACGAGGAGCGCGTCAAGGCGGTCTCCTTTACTGGCTCCACCCGGGTCGGTCGGATTCTGCTCGAGCAGTCCGCGGCCACGGTGAAGCGCGTCTCGCTGGAGCTCGGCGGCAATGCGCCGTTCATCATCGGGCCGGACATGGATCCGCGTGAGGCGGCGCTGGCGGCGGTGGCCGCCAAGTTCCAGACCGCGGGCCAGGACTGCCTGGCGGCCAACCGCATCCTGGTGCACGAGTCGATCCACGATGCGTTCGTTCAGCACTTCGCCGAGCGCATGGCGGCATTGACCGTGGGCAATGGCATGGAAAGCGAAGTGGATCTTGGCCCCCTGATTCACCGCCGCGCGGTGGACAATGCCCTGTCCACGGTGGACGACGCCATCTCCAAGGGCGCGACCCTGGTGGCCGGCGATCAGACCGAGGCGCCCGGCGAGAACTTCTTCATGCCGGTGCTGCTGACCGGCGTGACGCAGAACATGAAGGTGTGGCGTCAGGAGTGCTTCGCTCCGGTGGCCGGGGTGACGGCCTATGCCGATGACGACGAAGTGATTGGCCTGGCCAACGACACCGAATATGGCCTGGCGGCCTATGTCTATACCCACGACATTCGCCGCATCTGGAAGCTGCTGCGGGCGCTGGAGTTCGGCATGGTCTCGGTCAATTCGGTGAAGATGACCGGGCCTCCGGTCCCCTTCGGCGGCGTCAAGCAGTCCGGGCTCGGACGCGAAGGCGGCGCCACCGGCATCGACGAGTACCTGGAAACCAAGTACTACTGCCTCGGCGCACTCGGTTCGGTGTCGGGCAGCTAGACCCACAGCGGTATGCGTTCGCGGCAAGCGGTAGGTGGCAAGCAGGGGTCGGGGCAGGGAGCCTCTTCGCGATCCCTGCTGTGGCGATGGTGCCCTGAGCGCTGCGCTATTGGCACCGCGCACCGCTTGCAGCGATCAGCGTACCGCGTTGATACGTGACTTCCCGCGCCAGATGAGCGCGGATGACCAAGGAAAAAAGGATAGCGATATGAGCACCCATCAGGAACTGATCGAACGCGACCGCAAGGTAACCTTCCACGCCTCTACCCACCTGCGTGATTTCGCCAATGGCGATGCGCCGGGTCGGGTCATCACCGGCGGCAAGGGTATCCATATCGTCGACAAGGACGGCCGCGAATTCATCGACGGTTTCGCGGGCCTGTACTGCGTCAATATCGGCTATGGACGCACCGAGGTGGCCGAGGCCATCTACCAGCAGGCGCTGGAAATGTCCTACTACCACACCTACGTGGGGCACTCTAACGAGCCGCAGATTGCGCTGTCCGAGAAGATTCTCGAGCTCGCCGGCCCCGGCATGTCCAAGGTCTACTACGGCATGTCCGGCAGCGATGCCAACGAGACCCAGCTGAAGCTGGTGCGCTATTACAACAACGTGCTGGGGCGTCCGCAGAAGAAGAAGGTCATCTCGCGCCAGCGCGGCTACCACGGTTCAGGCCTCGCCACCGGCTCCCTGACCGGGCTCAAGGCGTTCCACGACCAGTTCGACCTGCCTATGGCCGGCATCCTGCACACCGAGGCGCCGTACTACTACCACCGCGCCGCCGAGCAGGAAGGCATGAGCGAGCGTGAGTTCTCCGCCTTCTGTGCCACCAAGCTCGAGGAAATGATCCTCGCCGAGGGGCCGGACACCATCGCCGCCTTCATCGGCGAGCCGGTGCTCGGCACCGGTGGTATCGTGCCGCCGCCGGAAGGCTACTGGGAAGCCATCCAGGCCGTCCTGGCGAAGTACGACGTGCTGCTGATCGCCGATGAGGTGGTGTGTGGCTTCGGGCGTATCGGTAGCGCCTTCGGTAGCCACCACTACGCCATCAAGCCAGACCTGGTCACCGTGGCCAAGGGCCTGACCAGCGCCTACCAGCCGCTGTCTGGCGTGATCGTGGGTGACCGCGTATGGAAGGTGCTGGAGCAGGGCACCGGCGAGCTGGGGCCCATCGGCCACGGCTGGACCTATTCCGGGCATGCCCTGGGCTGCGCTGCCGGCCTTGCCAACCTGGCGATCATCGAGCGCGAAGGCCTGACCCAGAACGCGGCCGAGACCGGCGCCTACCTTCAGCAGAAGATGCAGGCCACCTTCGGCGATCATCCGATCGTCGGTCAGGCGCGCGGTGTGGGCATGCTGGCGTCACTGGAGTTTTCCGTTGACCCCGAGTCGCGCAAGCACTTCGATCCGAGCCTCAAGGTCGGTGCGCGCATGTCCGCCGCGGCCCTGGACGAGAATCTGATCGCCCGTGCCATGCCCCAGGGTGACATTCTCGGCTTCGCTCCGCCCTTGACCACCACCCGCGCCGAAGTGGACGAGATCATCGCCCGGGCCGAGCGTGCGGTGAACAAGGTCACCGACCAGCTGGTGCGTGAAGGCGTGCTGCAGACCGCCTGAGTGGTGTGACGCAACGGCCTGAGAGCGGGCGCCATGGCATGCCATGGCGCCCGCTTGCGTGATACGTCCTGGGCGTCAGTCGATGGCGCTGCCGACACGAGGAGCTGACAATGAACGAGTTGCCGATGACGCCTACCCACGGTGTGACGCTGGGCGAGATCTATCGCGCCCGTCGGCGTATCGACGGCCAGGTCGCGCGTACGCCGCTGGTCAGGTCGCGGGCACTGAGCGAGCGTTTTGACGCCGAGATCTGGCTCAAGCTCGAGACCCAGCAGCCCACGGGCGCCTTCAAGCTGCGTGGCGCCACCAACATGATCGCCGCGCTGATCGAGCGCCACGGTCGCGAGGCGCTGGCCAAGGGGGTGACGACCGCCTCGACCGGCAATCATGGCCGGGCCGTGGCGTACGCCGCCGCGCAGCTCGGCGTGGCCGCGGTGATCTGCCTGTCGCGCCTGGTGCCGGACAACAAGGTCGCCGCCATCGAGGCGTTGGGAGCCACGGTGAAGCGCGTCGGCGCGAGCCAGGATGAGGCCTTCGATGAGGTCGCACGGCTGGTGGCCGAGGAGGGCATGACGCTGATTCCGCCCTTCGATGATGCGCTGATCGCCAGCGGTCAGGGCACCATTGGCCTTGAGCTACTCGAGGATCTACCGGATCTCGACCAGGTGATCGTTGGTCTCTCCGGCGGGGGGCTGCTCGGCGGGATTGGCGCGGCGCTCAAGGGCGTTCGGCCCGAGGTCAAGGTCACCGGCGTCAGCCTGTCGGCAGGTGCCGCGATGCACGAGAGCCTGATGGCGGGCCGACCCGTGGCGGTGGAGGAAGTCGAGAGCCTGGGCGATTCTCTCGGCGGCGGCATCGGCCTGGATAACCACTGCACGTTCGCGTTGGTGGGTGAGGTGATGGATGCCCATGTGCAGGTATCCGAGACGGCCATTGCCCACGCCATGGTCGACCTGCTCGAGCACGAAAAGATGCTGGTCGAAGGCGCCGCCGCTGTCGGGCTAGCCGCCCTCGCCGAGCATCGGCTGGACGTGAGCGGCCAGCGCGTGGTGTTGATCGTGTCGGGCAACGGGGTTTCCCTGGACAGCCTCGATCGGGCTCGGCGTCTGGCAGGGCGCTAGGTCGTCTCGGGGCTTGCAACAGCCCCTTGTTTTCCGCCACGGCCAGGCGCCGTGGCGACAGGAGTGTAACGATGCAGCTATTTCAACGTGATCAGATCGCCCGGGCGGTGGCCATCGATCGGCAGGCCCTCGCGGCGGTCGAGGCAGGCTTTGCGGCCCTGGGCCGGGGTCAGGTGGTGCAGCCGCCGATCCTGTCCATGGCCATCGAGGAGTCCAACGGCGAAGTCGACGTCAAGACCGCCCATATTCGTGGCAACGAGCGCTTCGCGATCAAGGTCAGCCCCGGCTTCTTCGACAACCCCAAGCTCGGCTTGCCGAGCCTTAACGGCCTGATGATGGTGTTCTCGGCCAAGACCGGCCTGGTCGATGCGGTGCTCTTCGACGAGGGTTACCTGACCATGGTGCGCACCGCCCTGGCCGGCGCCATCGCCGCCAAGCACCTGTCGCGCAACGACAGTCGGCGGGTGGCGGTACTCGGCGCCGGCGAGCAGGCCGAGAAGCAGATCGAGGCGCTGCGCCTGGTGCGTGATATCGCCGTGGTGGATGTCTGGGCTCGGCGTCGCGATGCCGCCGAGGCCTATGCCGATACGCTGCGCCAGCGTGGCCTTGAGGTGAATGTCCATGGCAGCGTCGGCGACGCCTGCCGCAATGCCGACATCATCGTCACGACCACGCCCTCCCAGGCGCCGATCCTCAAGGCATCCGATCTGCCCGATGGCGTGCACGTCACCGCCATGGGCTCCGACAGCCCCGACAAGCGTGAGCTCGACGACAGCGTGCTGACCCGTGCCGATGCCTTCGTCTGCGATACCCGCGCCCAGAGCGAGACCAACGGCGAGCTCAAGGCATGGCATGGCGCCGAAGTGCCGTTCAAGGTTCACGAGCTTGGCGGCGTCATTGCCCGGGGCGAGCGCCTTCGCCTGTCGCCTGCGACCATCACCGTGTGTGACCTGACCGGCACCGGTGTGCAGGACACCGCCATCGCCGGTTTCGCCCTGTCGCGCCTCGGGGAAGAATCCCGGGACGAACCTTGACGCGCCGCCAGCGGGCCGGTGACTTTGCGTGAAGGCGGGGGAAGGCGGATGATATCGGCACACTTCGTAACAACGGATAGCGAATGCCATCCCCGCTTTCATCGTCCAGGGCGACGGCGCCCTGGCACCAGGCCCTGGCCGTGGTGGCCCGAGCCGGCTACCTGGCCAAGGGCATCGTCTATCTGCTGATCGGCGTGCTGGCGGCCCTCGGTGCAGCGGGGCTCGGCGGCGACAACGTCGGCACTCGCGAAGCCCTGTCGCACCTGGCGGAACAGCCATTTGGTTCGGTCATGCTGATCGTGCTCATCGCGGGGTTGTTTGCCTATGCGCTGTGGCGGTTCCTCCAGGCGCTGGTGGATGTCGAGGGGCTTGGCTGGGGCATCAAGGGGCTGGCCACCCGATTGGCCTTTCTGATCAGCGGCGGTGTCTACGCGAGCCTTGGGCTGTACGGTATCGACCTGCTGCGCCACGTGGCCGGGTCGGCGGAGACCACCCGTGACCGCACCGCGGCCTTGATGGCGCATCCCGGCGGCGAGGCCATGGTGGCGGCGCTCGGCGCGATCTTCGTTGGGGTCGGTCTGCGCCAGATGTGGCGGGTGGCCCAGCGCACCTACCTCAAGCACTGGCGTCGCGGCGATATGAGTGACACCCAGCAGGACCTGGCCTCCTGGCTGACTCGGTGGGGCCTCGGCGCCCGGGGGCTGGTGTTCGTGATGATCGGGTCCTTCCTCGGTCTTGCCGCCTGGCAAGTCGACCCCGATCAGGCCCAGGGGCTCGGTGGTGCCCTGGACGTATTGGCCGCACAGCCCTTCGGGCCCTGGCTGTTGGCCGCGGTGGCGCTAGGGCTTGCCAATTACGGGACCTACTGCCTGATCAATGCACGCTTTCGCCGGGTCAGGCCGACCTCTTGAGGCGCGGGGCGTGCCTCGGCGACCGGAGTGTCGGCTCCCGTATCCGCCGACTGGCGGCGACTGGTGTCGACGCCTCGGGCTAGCGCCGTCCGCGCACCACCAGGGCGACGCCGGCGATGGCCACTAGCATCCCCGCCAGTGACACAGGCGGCAGGCCTTCATCGAACAGCCACCAGGCTTCCAGAGCGGTGACCGGGGGCACCAGATAGAACAGGCTCGCCACCCGGGACGCCTCGCCCCGCTTGATCAGCGCCATCAGCAGCAAAATGGCGGCGATCGACAGCACCAGCACCAGCCAAGCCAGTGTCAGGACAAAGGTCGGTGTCCAGCTCACGTCGCGCTGTTCGAATACCAGGGCGCCGGCGCCGAGCAGGGCCAGGGCCCCAAGGTACTGGACCACGGTGCCACCGAGCAGTGGCATGCCGGTGCAGTAGCGCTTTTGATACAGCGTGCCCACAGAGATGCCGACCAGCGCCACTAGTACCGCGCCCAGCGCCGGCCAGCCGAATCCATCGAAGGCCAATGCACCGGGATCAAGCTTGCCGCCAAGCACCAGCCCGACACCGACCAGCCCAAGCACCAACCCGACCCATTGCCACCGGGTGAGACGCTCGCCGAGCAGGGGCCCCGCCAGGCCCGCCGTGACCAGGGGCTGTAGCCCCACCAGTAGCGACGCCAACCCGGCCGGCATGCCCAGCGCGATGGCGTAGAACACGCCACCGAGATACGCCCCGTGAACCAGGCACCCGGACACCGCAATATGGCCCCAAAGACGAGGGCCGCGGGGCCATGCCTTGCCCAGCAACATGACCAGGGGCACCAGCACGATCAGGGTCAGCACGAAGCGGATGCCGAGGAAGGTGAAGGGTTCGGCGAAGGGCAGGCCGAACTTGGCACCGATGAAGCCGGTACTCCACAGCAGCACGAACAACAATGGCATGGCCGCGAGGGCGAGAGAGCGGTGACGTTCCAATGTCATGCAGCGTTCCTGTGTGGGGGGCGGCGGGGCGGCGCGTGAACCTCGCTCCATGATCCCGAGGCGCGGGGCATTTTGCCACGCCTGGACGTCGTGCTTTGGTCGTAGGAGCGTGACCAAAGGGAGATTGGTCTGACCACGAAAAGTCCCGATACTGTGGGGCTCTGTGATGGATTGGATGTTGGTCAGACCAATATTCAGGATGGTCTGCGTTGAAACGCTACGTTGGCCGGTCATCGCCTATTCGCTAGCTTTCAGGGGGACAGGGCGGCTCGTTACACGAGTGGCCCGTTCGCCGCAGGAAGCGGCCCCGCGCGCGTGGCGGGTTAAGACGGCCAGGGAATGACAACAATAAAACCTTACCGTCCTCGCTCAGGCGAGGCATCGCGTTCAGTAGGAGTCCTCGTCATGCCACTCGATCCCACCTCACAACCCCCGACCGACGCCGGGGAAACCGTCATGGACAGCATGAAGACCCCCGACCGTCGTCGCTTTCTCAAGGCCGCCGCGGTCGGTGGCGCCGCCGCGGTAGCCGCGCCCTGGGTCGGCAACGTGCAGGCCCAGGAAGGCATCCGCATTCGCATGCAGTCTTCCTGGCAACCAGGCACCACCGGTTACCGGATTTTTGAGCAGTGGGCCGCGGGCGTCGCGGAGGCCACCGGCGGCGAGGTGAGCATCGAACCTTTTCCGGCAGGGGCGGTGGCAGGTGCCTTCGAGGTCGCCGATGCGGTGCGCAATGGCGTGCTCGATGGTCAGAACTGGTTCACCGTCTATTGGCCCGGCAAGATGCCCGCCGGCGTGTTTCTCACCGCCTACCCGATGGGCCTTTCCATGCCCCACCAGTGGGACATGATGTTCGGGGCCTATGGGGGCTTTGACATCGCCAAGGATCTGTATCGCAAGCAGGGTCAGGAACTGCTCGGCTACGTGCACCATGACTTGAACCTGATTCACTCCAAGGTCCCGCTGAGGAGTTTCGACGACTTCAATGGCGTCAAGATCCGCATGCCCGGCGGCATCGTCGCCGAGACCTTCGCCAAGATCGGCGCGCGCACCACGCTGCTCCCGGGCTCCGAGGTCTACCCGGCGCTGGAGAAGGGCACCATCGACGCCGCCGACTATACCGGCGCCGCGGTCAACTTCGAGCTGGGGTTCTGGCAGGTCACCGATTACATCATCATGGGGCCGCCGTCGACGCCCTGCCTGCATCAGGCCGTCGACCTTATGGACATCTCGGTCAACCGCCGCGTGTTCGAGCGCATGTCGACCCAGACCCAGGACCTGATGCACGACCTGGTCGCCGCCTACTCGCGCGAGCACTACGCCGCGATTCAGAAGGCCAACGCCGAGGCCTGGCCGAAGTACGCCGAGAAGGGCGTCGAGATCATCCACCTCTCCGAGGACGACGCCGATCGTTTCCGCGATGCGGCTATCCCGTTGTGGTTCGAATGGGCCAACAAGGACCCCGATGCGACCCGCCTGTTCCGCGCTCACCTGAAGACCATGCTCGACCCTGCCGTGGCGCTGATCACCGAAGAAGACATCAAGGACTTCGAGCTCAACGCCTGAACCGTCTGCCGGCCGCTGGCGCGGTCGGCGTCTATATTCTTCTGTGAACGTCGTGGCCATCGCGCCAGGCCGGCGGGATAGCCGGTGGCTGGTGCGATCGCTGGCAAGGTGTGTCAATGAATCTACAGATCGATTTTGTGCTCCCGCACTGGCTCTACTGGTCGGTGCTGATGCTGTTGCCGCTAGTGGTCATGGCCTTCGTCGAGCGCAGCTTTCGCCGTGGCGAGACCGTCAGTGGCAGCGACACCGGCGAAGTACCGAGGGACGATGTCGGCGGCGACGCAGGGTACCGGGCCCCCGGCAATGGGTTTACCGCGGTCATCGATCGCGTCTCCGGGTTCGCCGGTCGCTACGTCGCCTATTGGTCGCTGATCGCCCCCTTCGTCTTTACCTACGAGGTGGTGCTGCGTTACGCCTTCAACTCGCCGACCAACTGGGCCCACGAGTCCATGACCCTGATGTTCGGCATGCAGTACCTGCTGGCCGGGGCATACGCCCTGCGCGAAGGCGGCCATGTGCGGGTCGATATTCTCTACCAGCGGGCCAGGCCGCTGAACCGCGCCGCGCTGGATCTGGTCACTTCGATCTTCTTCTTTATCTTCACCCTGGCGCTGCTCGCTACCGGGTGGCGCTTCTTCTCCCAGTCGGTCAGCGATGTCTGGTGGTTCGGCGACAGCTACGCCAACGAGGTGTCGTTCACCGAGTGGGCGGTACAGTACTTTCCGGTCAAGTTCATGCTGTTCGTCGGTGCGCTGCTGCTGCTTGCCCAGGGCATCGCCCAGCTGATACGTGACTTCCAGAGCTATGGCCACCATCGCCAGGTCCATGAGGGCAGCCGCGCCTTCGCCTCGGTACTGGTGGGGCTGGCGCTGCTGCTCGGCGCTTATACCCTCTACGAGATCGTCAATATCTCGCTGACCGATTACGACAGCCTGGCGATGAGCGTCGAGCACAGCCTGGCGTCGGTGGGCATCGGCGCCCTGACGCTGTTGATGTTCGGCACCCTGATGGTCGTGCTGGTGGCCGGGTTGCCGCTGGCCTTCGTCACCGGTGGTCTCGGCGTGGTCTTTCTCTACCTGGTAGGCGATCAGCACATGCTCAACCTGATGCCGTCGCGCATCTTCCCGATGATGACCAACTACCAGCTATCGGCGATTCCGTTGTTCATCTTCATGGCCGCGGTGCTGGAAAAGGCGGGCATCATCGAGGAGCTGTTCGACGTCGTCTACAAGTGGATGGGGGGTCTCAAGGCGGGGCTTGCCATCGCCACCATCATCGCCTCGACGCTGCTTGCGGCCATGGTCGGGGTGATCGGGGCCGCGGTGGTGACGATGGGCCTGATCGCGCTGCCGGCGATGCTCAAGCGCAACTACAGTCCAGAGATCGCCCTGGGCTCGATCATGGCCGGCGGTACCCTCGGTATCCTGATTCCGCCGTCGATCCTCGCCATCATCTACGGCGTCATCGCCCAGCAGTCGGTGGGGGAGCTGTATCTCGGCTCCTTGATTCCGGGGCTGTTGCTGGCGGGTATGTACGCTTTCTATGTGTGGATGCGTGGCACCTTAAATCCCAAGGTAGCACCGCCGATGCCGGTCGAGGACCGCGTCTCGACCGGCGAGAAGTTGCGTCTTCTGCGCAATATGCTGGCCCCCATCGCGCTGGTGATTCTGGTGCTCGGGATCATCTTCACCGGGGTCGCGACGCCGGTGGAGGCCGCCGGCATCGGCACCTTCGGTGCCCTGTTGGTGGCGGCCCTGCATCGCCGCCTGACCTGGCCCAATCTTCACGCCGCCTGCATGACGACGCTGGTCGCCACCGCCATGGTGATGTGGATCATCTTCGGTGCCAGCATCTTCGTCGGTTTCTACATCCTGCAGGGCGGGCAGACCTTCGTGCAGGAGCTGATCGCCGGCGCCGGCCTCAGTCCCTACGCGGTGTTGGCACTGATGATGGTGCTGCTGGTGGCACTGGGCATGTTCCTCGACTGGGTCGGCATTCTGCTGCTGGCGGTGCCGATCTTCGTGCCGCTGATCCAGGGCCTGGACTTCAGCGGGGTGTTCGGACTGCCCGGCGTGGATCCCGGCGACGTGTCGCTGTGGTTCGGGGTCATCTACCTGGTCAACATGCAGATGTCGTTTCTCAGCCCGCCGTTTGGCTACGCGCTATTCTATATCAAGGGCGTGTGTCCTCCGCATATCACCATGGCCCAGATCTTCCGCTCGTCGTTCCCGTTCCTCGGCATCCAGGCGCTGGGCCTATTGCTGGTGATCCTGTTCCCGGCGCTGGTGACCTGGTTACCCAACCTGGCCTACGGGTAGAGCGGGCACGGATCCGCTCGGAGGGACGCCGACAGTCGCCAGGCGCCAGAGAGTGTCGCAAAATGGAGGCTCCCCGCTTGCATTCTGTAACATCACAGCGGGGAACCCTCAGCGAACGCCGTCGTCTCAAGGGGGCGAGCGATTGACGAAACCATTACGAATCCCTTGGAGGACTTCATGCAACGATTCACCGCACTGATCTCTGCTGCACTGCTTTCCGCCGGTCTGATGAGCGCCACCGCCCACGCCCAGAGCAGCGACACGCAAGCGGCGGCCGGCACCAGCGCCGCGCCGACGGCCGATGCCGGCGCCGGAGCCGCCGTCCAGGCGCAGGACTTCAGCGACGGTCAGCTGCAGAAGTTTGCCGATGCGTCCAAGGAAATCGCCGCGATTTCCCAGGACTTCACCAGCCAGCTGCAGGAAGCCGAGGGTCAGGAAGCCCAGCAGGAGATCCGCGTCGAAGCCAACCAGAAGATGGTCGAGGCCGTCCAGCAGAGTGGTCTGGAAGTCGATACCTTCAACGCCATCGGCCAGGCCATCCAGCAGGACCCGGACATGATGAAGCGTGTGCAAGAAATGGCGCAGTCCTAAGTCGTCTGCCCGAGTCGGCCACCGCGGGCCGCGTGCCCGCGGTGGCTGGCGGCGGTGCCACAAGCAAAACGCCCTTCGACAGCGCTGTCGAAGGGCGTTTTGCTTGTGGTGAGTGTCATCGCCTCCTCGCCAATGTCTGCGTTACGCGTTGGTTGCCATGACGGCGGTGAAACGCTACCGGTCGCAGATGCGCTTTACAGCCCAGGCCGTCGCCCCCAGACTTTGGCCAAGGGGCGCCTGCGCCCAGCGCCTGGACTCGCCAAGGAGGCTCCATGGAAGCGGAAATTCTCGAAATCAGCCAGCACCTGGGGCGTTTTCCCCCCTTCGATACGCTGTCGGAGGCGCTGCTCGATGAGGTCGCGGGCAGTGTGCAGGTCAGCTATTTCAAGGCCGGCAGCCAGATTCTCGAACTCGACGCCCTGCAGCAGGAGTTCTGTTACATCCGGAGCGGGGCGGTGGAGGTCACCCGGCGCAACGGCGAGCTCTATAACCTGCTCGGCGAGGGCGACATCTTCGGCCACTTCAGCCTGATGCGAAACCATCGCGTGCGTTTCCCGGCCAAGGCCATGGAAGACGCGCTGATCTACTTCATTCCCGAGTCGATGTTTCACCAGCTGTGCGAGGCCGACGAGCACTTCTCCGATTTCGTCGAGGTGGATCGACCGCGCATCGAGAGCTCGTTCGAGAGCAACAAGAAGAACAACGACATGATGATGACCCGGGTGCGTAAGCTCTTGACGCGCTATCCGGTGATGGTAGAGGCCCGTACCACCATCCAGCAGGCGGCGATCCAGATCGGCGAATCCCAGGCCTCGGCGGTACTGGTGCTCGACGAGCCCGAGGGCAACCCGCGCTACTCGTTCAAGGATAGCGAAGGCCGCGCCTGGCAGGTCATCGGCATTCTGACCGACAGTGACTTTCGCACCAAGGTGGTCGCCGAAGGGCTATCGCCGACGACGCCGGTCGGCGACGTCGTGCGTCACCGCCTGATCGCCATTCAGTCCGACGAGTCGGTCTATGAGGCGATGCTGTGCATGCTGCGCAACAATATCCATCACCTGCCGGTCATGCACCGTCGCTCGCCGGTGGGCATCGTGCATCTGTCGGATATCATCCGCCACGAGACCCAAAGCAGCCTGTTTCTGGTCAGCAATATCTTCCATCAACCCACCGCGGAGTGTCTGGCCAAGCTCGCGCCGGACGTCAAGGCGGCCTTCGCGCGCATGACCCACGACGGTGCCGACTCGCAGATGATTGGCAAGGCGCTGTCGACCATCGGGCGAAGCTTCACTCGTCGCCTGCTGGAGCTCGCCGAAGAAGAACTCGGCCCGCCCCCGGTGCCTTACTGTTTTATGGCGCTGGGCTCCATGGCGCGCAACGAGCAGAGCATCGTCACCGACCAGGATAACGCCCTGGTGCTGTCCGATGATGTCGATCCCGTGCTGCATGATGAGTACTTCCAGCTCCTGGCCAAGCGGGTCAGCGATGGCCTGGCGGCCTGCGGGTATACGTATTGCAAGGGCGACATCATGGCCACCAACGGCAAGTGGCGTCAGCCGCTTGGAGTGTGGAAGGGCTATTTTACCGAGTGGATCGAAAGGCCGTCGCCGGAGGGGCTGCTGCATAGCTCGATCTTCTTCGATCTGGACCCGGTGTTTGGGGAAAATGCACTGGTCGAGGAGTTGCAGGACCTGGTGGCCCACAAGGCCTCCCAACACAAGCGGTTTCTCGGTGCGATGGCGCGCAATGCCTTGAACCGGACGCCGCCGCTGGGGTTCTTTCGTACCTTCGTGATGGAGAAGGACGGCAAGCACAACAACTCGATCAACCTGAAGCGTCGCGGTACCGCGCCGATGGTCGATCTTATCCGCATCCATGCATTGGCCTGTGGCTCGCGTGCCCAGAACAGCTTCGATCGGCTCGACGATATCGATCGCACCCAGCTGCTGGCGCCGGGGGTCAGCGACAAGCTGCGCTATGCCCTGGAGCTGTTGTCGATGTCGAGAATTCGCCATCAGGTGATCGACCTGGAGCACGAGCATGAGCCCGACAACAATATCGAGCCGGAGAACGTGTCCAGCACCGAACGGCACAACTTGAAGGATGCCTTCCAGGCGTTGAGCAACGCCCAGAAGTTTCTGAAGTTTCGCTATCCCATGACGTCGAGGTAGCGCCATGCCGCTGATTCGCCCCAAGACTCGTTCGGCGCCGGACTGGCACGATTATCTGGTCTCGCGCCGGGCCGCCAGCGGCGAGCGAGCGCTGATCGATTTCTTCGCCGGCGCCGACCTGTCGCCGATCCTGCCGATCCAGGATGCACCGTTGATGGCGCTTGACCTCGAGACGACCGGGCTCGACCCGAAGCGCGACGAGATCGTCTCCATTGGCCTCGTGCCGTTCTCGCTATCGCGCATTCGAGTGCCCGAACGGCGCTACTGGGTCGTGCGTCCCCACCGTACCCTGAACGCCACATCGGTCACCTTTCACCACATCACCCACGCCGATATTCAAGGCGCGCCGCGTATCGAAGAGGTGTTGCCGGACGTCTTCGCGGCCATGGCCGGGTCACTGCTGGTGGTCCACTATCGTCACATCGAGCGTGCCTTCCTCAACGCCGCTACACGCAGCGCCTGGGGCGAGTCGGTGAGCTTCCCCGTGATCGACACCATGTCGTTGGAGGCGCGTATCCATCGCCAGTCGTGGATGGCACGCTTCAAGCGCTGGACCGGACGTCCGCCGGCCTCCATTCGCCTGCATGACAGTCGTGTGCGCTATGGTTTGCCGCACTACCACGGTCATCATGCGCTGACCGACGCACTGGCGACCGCCGAGCTGCTGCAGGCCCAGGTCGCCGGCAACTATGGCCCTGAAACCCCCATCGGCATGCTATGGAGCTAGGTTTGCGCTTAGCGCACGGCCACGGCTTGTGTCGCGAGGGGGGGCGGGCGCGACGCCGGTGCTAGTGGCGCTGCGAGCCGAGGTGGCGCCACACTCACTAGCAGGTACTCGTCGCCGCGGTACGCCTGGCGATAGAGCAGCCGTGCGTAAGGTGTCAGCGACTGGTCCTTGGGTTTTTCCACGACCACGCCAAGCGGATGAGCGCGCAGCCAGGGGCCGACCTCGGCGTCGTGGTCGAGGGAGGCGATGTTCTCGGTGAGCCGGCCGAGAAAGTGAAATTGATCGGCATACTCGCCGATGTAGGCTACCGGCACCCCTTGGGATTGGTAGGCGCCAATGCGCTGCGCCATGGGCGTGAGGTTGTAGTTGGCGTTGAGCATGGGGCCTGCCGCGACCAGCAGGGTGGTCAGGGTCAGCGGCCAGGCAAGCGTCTGCAGGCGCTTGTCAGGCTGTCTCCATGAGGCCACGGCGAGGGCAAGGGGAATCACCGCCAGCAGGCGATAGCCTGGCGCGATGTCGAGGCCATCGGCGAAGCGGAAAACAAGGTCCGGCAGCATCAGCGTGAGCAGCGCACAGGCCGCAAGAAACAGGCTCTGCGCCGTTGAACGTCTCGGTTCTAGCCGCGACAGACGCGCCGCCAGCCACAGCGCAACGAAGGGCAGAATGGGCATCAGGTAGTGCACCTGCTTGCCGCTGACCAGGCTCAGCAGGACGATCGCGGGCAGGCTGCCGATCAAGGCGAAGCGCTCCAGCGGTGATGCCTGAATCGGTCCGCGCCAGATGCGCAGAAGCGGCCAGGGAAACACCACCAGCGGCAGCAGCGGCAGGTACCAGTACCATGGGCGCGCATGGTCGAAGGCATTGCTGACGCGGCCGGCGACCTGATGCCACAGAATGGCATTGGCGTACTCTTCGCCCCCGGCCAGCGCCGCCGGCAGGGCCCAGGCCAGGCCGATCATGCCACCGAGGGTCAGCATGGCGAGGATAGCGAGCGGATAGCGGACGAGCGCCGGCGTCTCGCTGGGCTTCCAGTAGCGCACGCCCAGCGCCAGTGGCAGCCAATAGAGCAGTACCACCGGCCCCTTGGCCAGAAGGCCAAGCCCCAGGCCGAGTCCGGCGAGAGCCACCATCGTGAGCCGAGCCCTGCGCACGTAACCGACCAGGCCCAGCACGCCGACCAGCAGGCAGGTCGTCAGCAGAATGTCGAACATGCTCAAGGCCAGAAATAGCGTCCATAGCGATAGGCTGAGCAGCACCGCCGGCGCCCAGCGACCCTCACGGCGCTGGGCGGGAAAGCCGACGCGCACGATGGCGTCGAGCAGGGCGAAGCTCGTCAGACCCAACAGTGGAAGGGTCAGGCGCGATACGCCGTCTGATGGGCCAAACAGCGACCAGGCGGTATTGATCAGCCAGAACAGCAGCGGTGGCTTGTGGGCGTAGGCCTCGCCGTTGAGCATCGGCACCAGAAACTGCTGGTGCTGCCACATCTCCCAGGCAACGGACAGGTAGCGAGTCTCGTCGATGGGCATCAGCGGCAGGGTCTCGACGCGCAGCACCAGCAGGGCGGCGGCGATGGCGATCACGCCGGCAAGGGGGAGGGGGCGTTGGGTCATGGGCGTCTCTCGATGGCGAGAGGGCACCATGCCAGATCGGGCTTAGCGGGGCCTTAGCGTACACTTAGCACAGTCTTACAGCAGGTCCTGCACAGTCTTCTCAAAGATCCTGTACCGGCCTGGCGAGGGGGCGCGAGAGTTCAGCGAAGTTCGCCGCTCCCAGGAGCCAGCAACAACAACGGCGGCCCGAAGGCCGCCGTTGCGTCATCAGGCGAGCCGTGCTCGCCGGAGCGTTGCCAGCGATGTTACACCGACTTGGGCTCGCTCATCAGGCCCTTGATGACGGCATAGCACGCCACCAGCAGGACGATGGTGAAGGGCAGGCCGGTGGACACCGAGGCCGCCTGAAGCGCGGTCAAGCCGCCGCCCAGCAGCAGTGCGATAGCGATGGCCCCCTCGATGATCGCCCAGAAGATGCGCTGGGGCGTCGGCGCATCGACCTTGCCGCCGGCGGTGATCGAGTCGATGACCAGAGACCCGGAGTCCGACGAGGTCACGAAGAACACGATCACCAGCACGATACCGATGAAGGAGGTGATCGAAGCCAGAGGCAACTCGCCGAGCATGGCGAACAGCTTGAGTTCCAGAGCGGCGTCCTGCACGCCGGTGAAGCCGTCGCTGATAAACTGGTCGATGGCGGTGCCGCCGAAGGCGGTCATCCACAGCACGGAGACCAGGGTCGGCACCAGCAGCACGGCGGTGAGGAACTCACGCACGGTGCGGCCACGGCTGACGCGGGCGATGAACATGCCGACGAACGGTGACCAGGAGATCCACCAGGCCCAGTAGAAGGCGGTCCAGCCCTGGCTGAAGTTGGCGTCTTCACGGCCGAACGGGTTGGACAGCGCCGGCAGATTGGTCAGGTAGCTGCCGAGGTTCGAGAAGAAGCCGGTGGCGATGGCCAGCGTCGGACCGACGATGATCACGAAGAACAGCAGCAGGAAGGCCAGCACCATGTTGATCTGGGAGATGCGCTGAACGCCCTTGTCGACGCCGAGCAGGATCGAACACAGCGCGATGGCGGTGATACCGACGATCAGCAACACCATGGTGGTATCGGTGTTGGGCGTGCCGAATAGCTCACTCATGCCGGCCGCCGCCTGAGAGGCGCCGAGACCGAGCGAGGTCGCCAGGCCAAACAGGGTAGCGAAGACCGCCAGGATATCGATCACGTGGCCCGGCCAGCCCCAGATGCGCTCGCCCAGGATCGGATAGAACACCGAACGCATGGTCAGCGGCAGGCCCTTGTTGAACGAGAAGATCGCCAATGACAGGCCGACGATGGCATAGGCGGCCCAGGGGTGCAGGCCCCAGTGGAAAATGGTCGCGGCCATGCCCAGCGAAACGGCACCTTGCTCGTCCCCGACAGCGCCGCCGAGGGGGGCCCAGTCGGTGCGGATCCCGTTCTCGCCCATCGTGGTCCCGCCCAGGGCGGTGGAGAAGTGCGTCATCGGCTCGGACACGCCATAGAACATCAGGCCGATGCCCATGCCCGCGGCGAACAGCATGGCGAACCAGCCGGCGTAGCTATAGTCCGGCTTGGCGTTGGCGCCGCCGATGCGGACCTTGCCGAGAGGCGTGACGATAAGCGCCAGGCTCACCAGCACGAAGACATTGCCACCGAGCAGAAACACCCAGGTCAGGTTGCTGGTCAACCAGCCGCGAATGCCATTGAACAGCGGTTCGATGTCATTCTGCAGGGCTAGGGTAAGGACCACGAACACCAGAATCAGCAGCGACGAGATGGTGAACACCTTGCCGTGCAGATCGACGTCCAAGCCGAAGGTCTTGGTCACGATATTGTCCTGACCGATCACGTAATCCGTATCGATCAGGTTGCTGGGCCCGTCCGGGGCCGGCACTCCCTCAGACGCGGGCGGCGTCTTCGAGGGGTCATTGGGCTCGTTTGTTCCCATGGGCGATCTCCCTTGCGTTGGCGAGTCTTGAATGGCGTTGTCGAGCTCCCGGGCGGAACTCGCAACGGTGAAACCTTCGCTCGTGGCGCAATGCACTCGGTGCTTCGCCGGTTTTGGCATGAACCAGTCATCAGTGTGGTCGGCTTGACCGAGCTTGCCAGTTTCCGCGTCAACGCCTGACCCATAGGCGCCGGCAGGGTTGGCTGGGCGGAGGCTGACAACGCTGGAGCAATGGCGACGTGGAGCATGACCGGACGACACTGGCGATGCAGGGAGCGCGGCAGCAGAGGCCTACGACGAACGATTTTTTATTGGACAAGAATTATACACAGTTTTAGCTAACGTTCCGAGGGCTCGCGGACGCTGGAGGCGCGACACCGCCTGCGCAGTATCGCCGATGATCGCGTCCCGGGGTGGTCTCAGAGCGCTAGGAACATGATCAGAAACGTCAAAGAGGGCGCCCGCGGGCGCCCCCTCTGCAACAGGTCTTCGACTGGCCTGGGCCGGCGGCCCGAGCTTGCGTCGTCACGCCTCAGGCTGGCATTGGCCTGGGGCGCGGGCACTGAACGGTGGAGCCAGACCTTGTTCTCAGGACTCGGGGAGCCACTCGCTGACCACGTCCTGATTCTCCTCGACCCACTGCTTGGCGTTTTCGTACGGGTCGCTGTCTTCCTCCTGGTTCATCAGCATCACCTCACCCATCATTTCCGGGTTCCAGTTGAAGTTGTCCAGGATGGCGTAGGCTTCGGGCATGTCTTCTTCGAGGCCCTGGCGCACGATGGTGTGGATCTGCTCGGCACCGCCGTAGACGTTCTGCGGGTCGTCGAGATACTTGAGATCCCAGCGCGAGAACATCCAGTGCGGGGTCCAGGCGGTTACCACGACTTCTTCGTCGCGGTCCATGGCGCTGCCGAGGGCGGCGGTCATGGTGGCGCCGCTGCCGGTACGCAGGTCGAGGTCGAGATCATAGGCGTCGACCACGTTTTCCGTCAGGCGCATGAGGCCGGCGCCGGGATCGATGCCGATGATCTCGCCGTTGAAGTCGTCCTGGTACTCGTTCAGGTCGGCGATGCTGCTGGCTTCGGAATCGGCCGGAACGGCCAGGCCCAACTTGGTGCCGTCCAGGTTGACGCCGGTATCCACCACCTGGTCCTTGAGGCGCGCATAGTAATCTTCATGGGTGGTCGGCAGCCAGCCCGCCAGCAGGGCATCGGTATCACCGGTGGCGACCGACTGCCACATGGCGGCGGCAGACAGGGCGGAGGTCTCGACCTCGTAGCCGGCTTGTTCGAGCACGGCCTGCATGACGTTAGTGGACGCCACGGTGCTCGACCACTCGACGTAGGCCAGGTGCACGGTGCCCTTGTCCTGGGCTTGAGCGCCGGTGGCGGCGAAGGCACCGGCGACGGCCAGAGCCAGGCCAGTGATGCGGACACTCGGTTTCAAATGCTGTGACATGCTGCAATTCTCCTTGCGATGAACGTATTTAGCGTGCAGGAGGCGAATGTGGGATGCAAACACCTCCTTGGGACCAACGCTTGACCTGCGTTGGCAATCAGCGCTTGCGTTGCTTGCGCAGAGACTGGGTCAGGCGATCGAGCAGCATCGCCAGGATGACTACGGCGATACCGGCTTCGAAGCCGTCACCCGGGCGCAGACGCTGGATGGCGCGCCACACTTCACTACCCAGGCCGTCGGCACCGATCATGGCGGCGATCACCACCATCGACAGTGCCAGCATGATGGTCTGGTTGATGCCGGCCATCACCGTCGGCAGAGACAGCGGGAGCTGAACCTTGAACAGCTTCTGGCTGCGCGTCGCACCGTAGGCGTCGGCGGCCTCGATCAACTCGACCGGCACCTGGCGAATGCCCAGGGTGGTGAAGCGGATCGCCGGCGGCATCGAGAAGATCACCGTGGCGAAGATCGCCGAGACCGACCCGATACCGAAGAACGGGATCGCCGGAATCAGGTAGACGAAGGCCGGCATCGTCTGCATGAAGTCCAGAATCGGCATGATCAGGCGGTAGAGCCGGTCGGACAGCGCCGCGGCGATACCGACGGGCAGCGCGATGACCACCGCGACCAGAGTGGCGATCACCACCAGGGTCAGGGTCTCGATCATCGGGTCCCACAGGCCGAGGTTCCAGATCAGGGCGAGGCCCGCCACGGCGCCGATGGCCAGGCGCGGGCTCGCGATCTTCCAGCACAGTGCGGCGATGATCGCCAACAGCGCCCAGTCGGGCAGCCACATCAGGGCGTCGTTGAGGCCGTCGATGCCGGTCTGGGTCACCTTGGAGATGCCGCGGGTGACGGAGGAGTACTCGGTGGTCAACCAGGTCAGGCCGGTTTCGATCCAGTCACCGAGAGGGATGCGGGGAATGTCGATCGCCATCAGTGATCTCCTGCCTGTGCCAGTTCATCGAGGACCGCGCCCTTGACCACCACGCCGAGAAGACGGCGTTCGTCGTCGACCACGGCGATGGGGAAGCTCTTCTCGCTGAACAGGGCGAAGAGGTTGTGCAGCGGCTCGTCCGGCCCCACGGTGCGGAAGTCCTGGGTCATGGAGGACTCGATGCTGTCGTGGCCAGCCTGGATGGCGGCATTGGCGGCGTCGACCTCCAACAGGCCCTTGAGCTTGCGATCGCGACTGGTGACGTAGATCGAGTCCAGTGCGTTTTCTTTCATCTTGCGCAGTGCCGTCCGCGGGCCGTCGTCTTCGCGCGCGGTGGCGCGAACCGGTCGCATGGCGCTTTCGGCGGTCAGCACCCGCGACATGTCAACGCCTTCGACGAAGCGTTCGACGTAGTCGTCGGCGGGCTTGGTCAGGATCTCTTCGGGGGTGCCGATCTGCACCACTTCACCGTCCTTGAGCAGGATGATGCGATCGCCGATGTTGAGCGCCTCGTCGAGATCGTGGGTGATGAACACCGTGGTCTTCTTCATGCGGTGCTGCAATTCGAGCAGCTCCTGTTGCATGTCCTTGCGGATCAGCGGGTCCAGCGCCGAGAAGGCTTCGTCCATCAGCAGCACGGTGGAGTCGTTGGCCAGGGCACGGGCGAGGCCCACACGCTGCTGCATGCCGCCGGACAGCTGGTTGGGGTAGGCGTCTTCCCAGCCTCCGAGGCCCACCTGGTGCAGGGCATCACGGGCGGTCTTGGTTCGTTCCGCGCTGTCGACACCACGAATCTCCAGGCCGAACTCGGCATTCTGCTGCACGGTGCGGTGGGGAAACAGGGCGAAGTTCTGGAACACCATCGAGAAATGGCGACGGCGACATTCCAGCAGCGCCTTGTCGCCGAGCTGCGGAATGTCCTCGCCGTCGATCACGATCTCGCCCTCGGTGGGCTCGATCAGCCGGTTGAGGCAGCGGATCAGGGTCGACTTGCCGGAGCCCGACAGGCCCATGATGACCAGCAGTTCGCCCTCGTGGACGTCGAAGTCGATGTTGGAGAGGCCCAGGGTCTGGCCGGTCTTTTCCAGGATCTCGGGGCGCTTCATGCCCTCGTCGCGAAGCTTTAGCGCCTTCTTCGGCGAATCGCCGAAGACCTTGCTCAGGCCGCGAACCTTGATCTTGACGGATCGGTTCTCGCTCATGGGGAGGTTTGCCTTGATGGATGACGGAATGTGATCGTCACGCCGGCCGAACGATGAAGGTCGACGTCAGGGCAGAGCCGTGGCGTCGGCGTTCGTCTTCCGGAGCGTGGGTGTGCGCCTTGGTCGATGACGTCTTCGTGCGACCGCGTTGGTCGCCAAAGGATGACAGGTTTGACCGTTGACGCGCTGAAAGGACCAATACCCTAACGGTCTTTGAACCATCATTCAAATTCGGTATGGCCCCTGGCCGCGGAACATGGGTGGCCCCGATGAGGCGGGGCGATGCCGGCGGCGGCCACCCAGGCTCATGCCGGTTCGGCATGAGCAGCGAGTCGTGATGGGGGCGCTGGCCGCGGCAGAGCGCCGCCCGGCACCGTTATCGGCCCTCGTCTCGTCGCGAAGTGTCGCGTTCAGCAGACGCAGTGAAAGCGCTTGTCGACCGTGACATCGCGCTGCCAGCGGCCCGTTGACGACCGCGACCGGCGCGCGATTGGTGGCAGCGGGCCTCAGGCTGTCGCGGCGGGCCTCAGGCTATCGAGACGAGCGCGGCAAGTGCTGGCCTCAGTCGTTGACGGCGGGGCTCAGGCGCAGTAGACGACCAGGGTCATCATCGGTGAGCAGGTAAATGGCACCGTCGGGGCCTTGGCGCACGTCGCGCAGGCGCCCGGCCTCGCCATTGAGCACGACTTCACGCTCGACCAGGGTGTCGCCATCGAGTCTGAGGCGCACCAAGCGCTCGCCCCGCAACCCCCCGGCCAGCAAGTCGCCGTTCCAGGCAGGCAGCAGCTCGCTTTGCACCACGACCAGGCCCGACGGCGCGAAGCGGCCCTCGAAGACGTGCACCGGGTCTTGCATGCCGGGGGCCGATTCCTTGCCTATCGGCAGGTTGGTGACGTAGTCGCGGCCAAGTGTCACCTCGGGCCAGCCATAGTTCTCGCCGGGGAGGAGTCGGTTGAGCTCGTCGCCGGTACGTGGCCCGTGCTCGGTGGACCACAGGGTGCCATCGGCCGCCACGGCAAGCCCCTGCGGATTGCGATGGCCCATGGAATAGAGCGCGGGATCGGCCTCGGGGCGATCGGGAAACGCCGGCTGGCCCTCCGGGTCACTGACCGGCTCGCCGAGCTCGGTGAGGTGCAGCAGGCTGCCGGCGTGATCGCCGGGATCCTGGGCGCGGGACTTGTCGACGCCGCGGTCGCCGATGGACAGCACCAAGGTAGCGTCGGGTAGCCAGGCGATGCGGCCACCATAGTGGCGCCCGGGCCGGGAGAAGCGGTTCTGGGTGAACAGAAGCTCGGTGTCGCCCAGGTGGTTGCCGTCGAACCACACCCGCGAAAGGGCCGTGGCGTCGCCTTCTCGATCGTCATCATCCGGCGCCGGTCGTGCCCAGCTGAAATACAGCCAGTCGTGCTCGCCATCGCCGTAGTCGGGGTGCAGGGCGAGATCGAAAAGCCCGCCCTGGCCGCGGGCCGAGACCTCGGGCATGCCCTCTAGCCGCGTCACCTGGCCGTTGTCGATCAGCGCCAGGCTTCCACCGCGCTCACTGACCAGGGCCCGTCCATCGGGGAGAAAGGCCAGGGACCAGGGGAAGGCCAAGCCAGTGGCCACGACGTCCAGGCGCAACGGGTAGTGCAGGGTAGGACGCTGCTCGACGAGCGCCTCATCGGCCAGTGCCGTTGCCGGCATCATCGCCGTGGCCAGTACGGCGGCCAGGCTCAGGGCCACGGCACGGCTGGCCTGTCGGCGCGGGAAGCACGGTGATATCCGCAATGACCAGGGCAGAGATGGGGCTCGGCTGCGCGACATGGGAATGCTCCGGTGAGTCCGTGGGCGAATGGCGGTGCCTATCGCCGTCGCCTTCAGCCTACATCAGAATCGCCAGCAATATCGGCAGGTAGATCAGCGACAGCAAGGTCGAGCAGAACACCAGGCTTGCCACATAGGCCGGTTCGCGCTGGGCCTTCTGGGCGAACAGATAGTTGAAGACCGCCACCGGCATGCTCATCTGCAGTACCAGAATCGCCAGTGCCGCCGGCGGCAGAGCCAGCCAGGTCCCGATGCCCCAGGCGGTCAGCGCCGCCAGGGGAATCCGCAACAGGCTGAAGCCGATGCCCGAGCGCAGGTTCTTGACCTGGATGCTGGCCAGGGACACGCCGAGGGTGATCAGCATCAATGGCACGGTGAAGCCCGAGATCAGATCGACGCTGTTGTCGAGCCACAGGGGCAGCTCGGTGTCGGTGAGCAGCAGCGCCATGGAGATCACGATGGCGTAGACCGTCGGCGTCTTGACCAGGGACTTCAGCGGATTGCCACGCGAGGCGAGCATGGTGCCGAGGGTGAACTGGAACAGCGAGACGGTCACCATCACCGTGATGCCGAAGGCGAAGCCGGACTCGCCGAAGGCGTACAGCACCACCGGCAGGCCCATGTTGCCGGTATTCGGGTACATGGTCGGGGCCAGCAGCACGCGCCAGTCGCGGCGCAGCAGCTTGGCGAGGACGAAGGCCAGCGCTCCCATGCTGATCAGCACCAAGGCGGTGGCCAACATGGTGCGACCGAAACTCGAGGCATCGATGTCTGCACCGGAAAGGGACGCCAGTACCAGCGCCGGCGTGCCGATGTTGAACACCAGCTTGGTGACGAAGGCCACCGGGTAGTCGAGGCCCCGGCGAATCCAGGTGAAACCGAGGGTGGCACCCGCGATCACCGGCGCCATCACGGCGAAGAGTTCGGCAAACATGAGCAAGGGTTCTCCAAACAGATGAAACCGCCCTGGCCTAACCCCCAGGAGCCGTCGTTGATGAGCCATGGGCGCGCCGGCGTGGGCGCACTTCGTGACCTAGTGAAAAGCAATTCCCGGGCCAACGGATGCCAGCGATGGTGCGAGCGCAGGGGGCTGGCCATACGCGGCAGCCTCACCGAGTCGGCCCGGCGGCGTCACCGAGCCGGGCCGTCGGCTCGAGCAACCGTTGTCGGTGCCTCGTGGCGTGCTTCGCCGTCGTTGCCTCCGCCGAGAGCCGCCCGGGAGCGTTCGGCCTGGCGCGTCAGCGACAGCGTCAGTCGTTCGATCAGGCCCGCCGTCAGGCGTCGCTGGTGGAGCGTCAAGTGGTCCAACTCGTCCAGCACGTGCAGCAGGGCCTGGCCTTGCTGCTTGGCAGCACTCGGCAGCTCGCCGCGAGCGCTAGCCGCGTAGTCGTCGGCGAGGCCGCGGTGCAACGCTCGGTGGGCGTCGGCAATGCGTTGGTCCGCATGCCCCTCCAGGCGTCGCCTCAGGTGCAGGCTGGCGTAGCCCAGATCGAGCCCGGTAAGCCCCAGGGTGAACAGGTAGCGCTGGTCGTCGGGCAGCAAGTCGTCGTGGCCGGCAAGCTGCAGCAGGCGATCGGCCATGCGTCCGCTGAAGCGCGCCTCGGCCTCCGAGGGTGGTCGGTCGAGCAGTCCCTTCAGGTCGTGCACCGTGGCACCGACCAGGCGCCGTTTGCGTATTCCCGACGAGAACCCCGGGATCATGCGAAAGGCCATGACCACAACCGCCAGCCCAATCATCACCGCGATGGCGCGGTTGATAAAGCTGTCGAAGGAAAAGTCCATGCCGTTGCCGGGCATGGTCAGCAGGATATTGCCGATCGTGAAGGCCAGGCAGTAGCCCATCAGCTTCGGGTTCGCCGCCCCCAGCAGGCCGAGAAATAGCGGGGGCATGAACAGCAGGGCGAGCATGGCGAACCCGCTGGCCTGGGACAGCAGCACGTGGCCGAAGAGGAAGGCGCTGGGAATGGCGGCGACCATGCCCTTGGCGAACATCATGGCGACGGTGGCCGGGTTGTCGCGGCTGGCGAAGAAGGCGGAAAACAGCGTGCCGAGCAGCATGGCGACCTGACCATTGTCCCAGCTGGTCAGGACCCAGAATGTCGCCAGGACGGCGAACACGATGCCGGCACGCAGGGCATTGAGCCCCGCGGCCAGGTGGTCTCGGTGCCAGGCCAGCTTGGCGGCTCGCAGGCGCTTGTCGCGGGGGGTGTGGATGGCTTCACGGGCATCGAGGATGACCAGCGCATGGCCAAGCGCCTCACGCAGGCCCAGCGTGACACGATCACGCAGGACGTCATCATGTCCGCTGGGCGTGGGCGTGGGCGTGGGCGTGGGCGTGGGCGTGGGCGTGGGCGTGGGCGTCGCGCCGTCGGCGTCTCGCTCAGCCTCCCGCGCATCCTGTTCCAGGCAGGTGAGCGCTCGGTGGCGCAGCGCCTGAAGGCGCGCCCTGGCCTGGGGCACGCCGCTGCTGTGGGCCGACTCGCGCAGGCCTGCGGCGATGTCGGTGGCCAGCTCGCGGGTGCGCTGGGGGAGCCCGTCGCCATGGAAGCGCAGTAGCTGTTGCAGTGCATGCAGAATCGCCATCAGGCGCAGCGTGCGCCTCGTCAGCACGTGACTGGCGCGGATCCGGGCGTTGCCCTCGGGGCCCTCGTAGCGAGCCGCCTGGCTATCGGTCTCGAGCTGGGTGAGGGGGCCGAGGCTCGCGATCAAGGTGCGCTGCAATTCGGTAATGTCGTCGCTGTTCTCGAGCCGCTTGGCGCCGTGCAGAAAGGCCTGGTTGACCACGTTGTCGGCCAGGTCCGCCAGGTGATCGCGAACCTTGATCGGCCACAGCAAGGAACTGACCAGGGTGGCACAGAGGGCGCCAAGGGAAAGCTCCGAGAGCCGCGCCACGGCAATACCGAACATGCCCCCAGGCGAGCTTGCGGTGATGATCACGATCAACATCGCCGTCACCGCCGCCATGATGCAGCCGTAGGACGCATTGTTGCGCGTCAGCGATGCGGCATAGGTACACAGCATGATCCACAGCGTCAGGCTGGTGAGCGCCGGGATCGGGGCCTGGACGAAGGCGGTCATGATCGCGATACCGACCAGGCAGCCGATGGCGGTGCCGGTGATCTGGCTGAGTCCCTTCTCGAACACCATGCCGCTCATCGGGCGGATCTGCAGAAACGCCGCCGAGATCAACGCCCAGTAGGGGCGGTCGAGGTCGCACCAGAGCGCGATGTAAAGCGCCAGCAGCATCGCCAGGGTCGCCTTGATGGCGAACTTGACGGCGCTGGCGGGCGGCGTCAGATAGGCCTGCCACCAGGTCGACATCACGGTTTACTCCGCCGCAGGCTCGACGCGCACGGTAGCGGTCATGCCGGCGCTCAGGGTGATCGACTCGGGACGCTCATCGAGGGCGATGCGGACAGGGATGCGCTGGGCCAGCCGCACCCAGCTGAAGGTCGGCTGGACCTGAGGCAACAGCTGGTTGTTGGGGGTGGTGTTGTCGTTGGCGATGCCGCGACCGATGCTTTCGACATGGCCTTCCAGGGTGATATCGCCGCTCATCAGGATCACCGTGGCGCGGTCGCCTTCGGTAAACGCCGGGCGCTTGGTTTCCTCGAAGTACGCCGTGACATAGAAGGAGTCATCGCGCACCAGGGCCATGACGGCGGTTCCCCGGTTGACGTAATTGCCTTCGGCGAGCTGCAGGTTGAGGACATGCCCCGAGACCGGCGCGCTGACCTCGGTGCGCTCCAGGTCCAGGCGGGCGCTGGCCGCATCGCTTCTGGCCTGGTCGAGGGAGGCCGACGCGACCTGGCTGTTGATAGTGGCCGACTCGAGGTTTTCGGCGCTGATCGCCTGGCGACTCAGCCGCGAGCGCCGCGAGGCCTCGTCCTGGCGCAGCGCGAGCTCGGCCTCGCGTTGGGCGACCACGGCGCTGGCCTTGTTCAGCGCCGCCGTGTAGCGGGCATCATCGATGCGAAACAGCGTATCGCCGGCCTCAACGCGTTGATTATCCGCGACGGGCAGTGTCACCACCCGGCCCGAGACGTCGGGGGCGATGGTGATGATGTCGGCCCCCACTCGGGCATCTCGGGTCCAGGGGCTATAGAGGTAGTAATGCCATAGCCAGAAGCCGGCAGCGATGGCGGCGGCGACCACCACCAGGGTGATCAGCAGACGAAGAGCGGTGCGCATTCAGGTGATTCCCGTAGCGTTGGCGCCGAACCAGGCGACGGCGGCGGTGCAGAGGACGAACAAGGAGGCATCGAGCCAGGCCTCGAACCACAGGCGCGAGGAGCCGACCAGGCGGTGCAGCAGGCTGCGCAGGATCAGGGCGCCCAGCGCCCCGAGGACGGCATACAGCAGTAACGGGCTGAAATAGATGCCGCCGAGCGCATATTCCTTGAGCGCCATGGCTTTCCTCCGCCGGGTCCGTGGGGGCGAGTCGCGACAGCGTGATCAACGACGTCCGTCGATTAAGGTTAGCAAATTACCGGTTTCAGCGGCAGGGGGCTTGTCGGTCGGGCGCGGGAGCGCCGCGGTGCAGGCGTCGTCGCGGCCAGCCAGAGACAACAGTGACGAGGTCGAAGGGGGCCGGCGCGGGCGCTCGTTGCGGGACGATGCCGGTGTCAGCCGGCTCGGCGGACCTCGTCCGTACTCCGCCAGCTCTCCGGGACCGAGCCACGCAGGTGATCAAGCAATGTCGCGAGCTTGCGTGGCTGACGGCCGAAGCCGTAGACCAGGGTGATCGGCAACGGCTTGGGAGCCCAGTCGATCAGGCAGCGCTTCAGCTCGCCGGGGTGGGCGCGTTCGCGGGCCGCCGCGAGCCAGCAGGGCAGCACTCCGAGGCCCTGGGCGCGGGTGATGGCATCGATATGCAACGTCGACTGGTCGACCCGAAAGCGTGACGGCGGTGGCTGAAAGTGCACCGTGGCACCCTGGGCGTGGTGCAGCGTGAGCCCGCCGTTGGTCTCGCCGATCAGGTCGATCCAGGCGTGGCGGGACAGCGCCTCCGGACTGTCTGGCGCGCCGTGCCGCGCGAGGTAGTCGGGATGCGCATAGATGCCGCGCTCGAGCTGGCCGAGCGGTTCCTGGCGCAGGCCGCCGTCGAGCATGTCGCCAAGCCACACGCCAACGCCCTGAAAATCGGGGTCCCGTGGGGGCGCTTCCCGGGTACGCAGGGTCAGGCTGACCGCCGGATACTGCTCGAGGAATTGCTCCATGCTGCGTCCCAGCCAGCTGCGGGTCAGCGCGCGGTGGGCTTCTACCACCACCTGGCCGCTGACCTCCTCGCGCAGGGAATCCAGATGGCGTTGGCCGCGCTGCGCCAGATCGAGGATCTGGCGGCTGACCTGGTAGTACATTTCGCCGGCCTCGGTAGGCAGCAACTGATTCGCCTGACGCTTCATCAGCGGCTGACCGAGGCGTGACTCCAGCTGGCTGATGCGGCGGCTCAGGGTCGACTTGGCGAGCCCGAGCTCGGCGGCGCTCTGGGTCAGGCTGCCGGATTCCATCACGCTGGCGAAGGCGAGGAGTTCGTCGAGGTCGGGCATGGGGCTCTCCGGAACGTGGTAGTGGCTCGTGACTGCCGGGTGCCTGCAGGACTGGCTGCGGGTCGTGCTCCCGCGGCCTCCGGGGCGCAGCGCCGAGCTTCGCCCGCCATCTTGAAGGCGCTGGGGTGCCACCTCGAAGGCGCTGGGATGCCATCTCGAAGGCGTTGGGGTGCCATCTCGAAGGCGCTGGGGAGCCTTCTCGCGCCGGCGACGGGTCTTGTCGGCGTAGCCGTGGTGCTCGGTGAGAGCCGTTGTGTGGCGGCGAGAGGCACGCGGGCATCGGGGCGTAGTGTGACACAACCGCAACGGTATTTGAAAATCATTGGCATTTGGTGGTCGGCATCGTTGCGTAACACGCAACGGGGTGTCGCGGGAAAAATGTGCAGGATTCATGCAAGAATCTAAATGAGAAAGATTGATATTTAACATTTGTCTCGCTCATGGCACGCCACCGCGGCGGCTCCGCCAGGACCCCCGTACCAGCGCCTTGCCCCGACGCTCGTTTGCCGCCAGACAGGCTTTTCCGTATGGACAGCCAGGCGGCCCGTTTCAGGAGTTGTATCGCACCATGCCTTGCTTCGACGCTCGTCAGGCGCTCCCGCGCCGTCCTTCCCTGCCGCCGCTGACCCAGGCCTGTCGCCGCCGTGCGGGGCTGGCCAAGATTGCCTGGAGCGGAGTCGCCCTGGCGGGGACCGCCATCTGCACACCGGCCTGGTCCGCCGAGGCGCTGGACCTGGACGATGTGGTGGTGACCGCCGCCGGCTTCGACCAGAGCCAGAAGGATGCGCCGGCCTCGATCAGCGTCATCACCCGCGAGGACATGGAGAAGCGCTATTACCGCGATGTCACCGATGCCCTGCGTGACGTGCCCGGCGTCATCGTCACCGGCGGTGGGGCGGGGGACCAGGGGTACGATATCAGCATTCGCGGCATGCCATCCCAGTACACCCTGATCCTGGTCGACGGCCGCCCCCAGGGCACCCGAGAGTCACGCCCCAACGGCAGCGCCGGGTTCGAACAGGACTGGCTGCCGCCACTGCAGGCGATCGAGCGCATCGAGGTGGTGCGAGGGCCCATGTCGACGCTGTACGGCTCAGATGCCATCGGCGGCGTGATCAACGTCATCACGCGCAAGGTGGCGGCGGAGTGGAGCGGCAACCTGCAGCTCGATAGCGTCCTGCAAGAAGACAGCGACTCCGGCGACAGCCGCCAGGCCAACTTCTACGTGGCCGGACCCCTGTCCGAGGATCTGCTGGGGTTGCAGGTCTACGGCCGCGCCTCCCAGCGTGACGAGGACGATATCGTCTATGGCTTCGAAGACAAGAGCGTTCAGAGCCTGACCGCCAAGCTGACCCTGACGCCAGGCAGCGACCATGACATCGCCCTCGAGGCCGGTCGCACCGAGCAGGATCGCGAATCGCTGATGGGGCATTCGGCGCCCTCGGACGGCTGTCGTGGCGGTTGTTCCGACAGCTTCGATGAATACACCCATGAGCACTTTGCCCTAACCCATACCGGACGCTGGGGCATCGGTACCAGCGAGACCTTTGTCCAGCGTGAGGTCGCCGACAACAAGAGCCGAGAGATCGAGATCACCAATACCACCGCCAAGTCGAGCCTGGTGATGCCGCTCGGCGCGCACATGGTGACCGTCGGCGCGAGCTTCGAAGACGAGGAGCTCGATGACCAGACCACCAACCAGATTTCCGATCGCACCAACGTGCGCAACAGCCAGTGGGCGCTGTTCGCCGAGGACGAGTGGATGCTGACCCAGGATTGGTCGCTCACCGGTGGCGTGCGCCTGGACGATGACGAGAACTACGGCAGCCAGGTCAGCCCACGGCTGTACAGTGTCTGGCACATGGCCTCCGAATGGACGCTCAAGGGCGGTGTCTCGACCGGCTATCGCGCCCCCAACCTGCGTGAGATCACCCCCGACTGGGGGCAGACGAGCCGGGGCGGCGATGTCTACGGAAACCCGGACCTCGAGCCCGAGACGTCGCTGAACAAGGAGCTGGCGTTGCTGTACAACGCCGCCAACGGCCTCTCCGCCAGTGCCACGCTGTTCCACAACGACTTCGACGACAAGATCACTCGCGTGGCCTGCCCCGCCAGCGTCTGCCCCGATGGCCCCAACCAGTTCGGCTCCGATCCGACCACCCGGATCAATGTCGATGAGGCGGTGACCCAGGGCGTCGAGCTGTCACTGGCCACGCCGATCGGCGAGTCCCTCGAGCTTGGCACCAGCTACACCTACACCGACTCCGAGCAGAAGAGCGGCGAGTACAAGGGCGAGCCACTGACTCAGCTGCCCAAGCATCAGGTCTCGGCCACCCTGGACTGGGCGGTCAGTGACCGCCTGGCTCAGTGGACGCGCGTGACCTACCGCGGCGAGGAAAGCCAGCCCAATACCGGGCCTTCGCAGAGCGCCATCGTGGCCCCGTCCTACACCTTCGTCGATGCCGGCGTCGGCTACCGATTGACCGAGGCGGCCAAGATCAACATCGGCATCTACAACCTGTTCGACGAAGCCATCACCTACGACGAGTACGGTTACGTCGAGGACGGTCGGCGCCTATGGCTTGGCCTTAACGTCGACTTCTAGGCCAGGCCGTAATCCCGACATACAAGGCTGCGCCGCGCCGAACGCTTCGTTCGACGTGGCGCACGCACGAAGGGGTGAAAATGATAGTGAGAGTGATTAACATCTCCGTCACCCCGAGCCCACTTCCATCATCCGTGCAGGCTCGCCCGGATGTTGAACAGGATACCGACCATCATGCCCGTATCTCGTGTCTTTGCCCGCGCCCCGAGGGGCCGAACTCCTTCGCGCCGGTGGCTTCCGCTGGCCGGGATCTGCCTGCTGGGTTCCCTGCTGAGCGTTCAGGCCCAGGCTCGCACCCTGGTAACCGGCTTCGGTGACGTCGAGATCGACGGCGAGCCGAGTCGCGTGGTGACGCTGTATGAAGGTGCCCTGGATGCGGCGCTCGCGGCCGGCGTGACGCCGCTCGGCGGCGTGGCGACCCGCGGCGGCCAGGACGTGGCCCGGTACCTTCAGGCCAGCGTACCGGACCTTGAGATCGTCGGCCTCGCCGGCGAAGTCAACGTCGAGGCGGTGGTGGGGCTCGCGCCGGACCTGATCCTCGCCTCACCGTCGCTGTCAGACGCCACCTATGCCTTGTTGTCTCAGCTGGCGCCGACGGTGGTGCCGACCACCGAGGGCTTGGCGCCCGAGGCCTGGAAGCAGGAAGCGCTGCTGTTCGGCGAGGCCCTGGGCCGCCGCGATCGTGTCGCCGAGGCGATCGGCGCCGTCGAGACCCGCGCCGAGTCGATCCGCGCCGCCGCGCAGCAAGCGCGGGGCGATCGTGTCCACCTGGTGCGCTGGATGCCCCAGGGGCCGCTGGTGATGTCGACCCAGCTATTTTCCACCGGGCTGCTGTCGGCGGCGGGCCTTAAGGTGACCGACGAGGGGCTGGTGCCGGGGGGGCGACCCCACAGCGACCCGCTGAGCCTCGAGGCGTTGAGCCAGATCGACGGCGACTGGCTGTTTCTCGCCACCTTGAATGACGATGGTGAGCAGGCGCTGGCCGCCGCCGAGCAGACGCCGGCCTTCCGCCGTCTGTCCGTGGTCGAGGACGACCGGGTAATGGCGGTGGATGGACAGCTGTGGACCAGTGCCAATGGACCGCTGGCCGCCCAGGCCGTGCTCGACGATATCGAGGCGGCCCTGGCCGGCGATAGCGCTCCGTGACAGCGTGGATCGGTGGGGCGAGGGCGCGGTTCTCGGGGCCACTCGGCCAAGGGCAGTGCCTGCTGACGCTGGTCGCCTGCGTGGGGCTCGTCATGCTGGCGAGCCTTGTCGTGGGGGCTGGCGAGGTGGGCGTGATGCGCTCGCTGGCGGCCCTCGTCGGCGGCAATGATGCGGATGCCCGCTTCGTGGTCTGGCAGTTGCGCTTGCCTCGCACCCTGGTAGGCCTCGTGGTCGGTGCGTCGCTGGCGGTGGCCGGAGCGCTGCTGCAGGTCATCTCGCGCAACCCCCTGGCCGAACCGGGCCTCCTGGGCGTCAGTGCCGGGAGCGCTTTCGCCGTGGCGGTGATGCTGTCGCTCGGGGCAACGGTGCTGGAGCTGCGTATCGGCGTCGCCCAGCTGGGGGCATTGCTCGGCTGCGCCTGCGTGCTCGGGGTGACGCGGGTGCGGGGCCTGGGCAACGACCCGATACGCCTGGTGCTGGCCGGCGCCGCCTTTTCCAGCCTGCTGGCGGCGCTGACTTCGCTGCTGTTGCTGATCGATCGGCGCGCCGCCGACGAAATCCGCTTCTGGGTCGTCGGTAGCCTCGCCGGGCGTCGCCTGGACGATCTGCTGGCGGTGATGCCAAGCGTTGCCCTGGCAGGCCTGGTGCTGGTGATGGTGGCGCGGCCCATGGCCAGCCTGGCGCTGGGCGAACGGGCAAGCGCCGGCCTCGGTCATCATCCCGGCCGATTGCGTCTGCTGGCGGTGATCATCGTCGCGCTGCTGGTCGGTGGCGCCACCGCCATCGCCGGGCCGATCGCCTTCGTGGGGCTGGTGGTGCCATTCATGGCGCGAGCCATCGGCGGACCGGAACTCCGCCGGACCCTGCTGCTGTGCCTGCCGCTCGGGCCCTTGCTGGTGCTGTCGGCCGATGTGATCTCGAGACGCCTGGTGGCGCCTTCCGAGCTTCCGTTAGGTGTGCTGACGGCGCTGGTGGGGGCACCGGTGCTGATCATGGTGGTGCGGGCGCGTCGCCTGCCCAGCCTGTGAACCCGGCGGGTGGTCGGGCTCATCACCTGGGGCGAGGGTCACGGTGTCACCAAGAAACCCTGAGATTGCCGATGGACAAGTCATCATGAAAGTCACTGCTTCCCGCGCTGAGGCCGACATCCCAGGTCCATGCCAGGCCAGTGCCGCTGCGCCGCCTACGGGCATGTGGCTGATTGCCCGCGGGCGCCTGAGCCTGTTGATCCATCGCCGCGGCCTGATCGCCGGCGCCGGGCTCGCGCTGGCCCTGGCGCTCGCCAGCCTGGCCTATCTGAGCCTCGGTAACATCAGGCTGTCGCCGGGCGCGGTGTGGGGAGCCATGACCGGGCAGGGCGCGCCGATGGAGGCCTTCGTGGTCGGTCAACTCCGCCTGCCCCGTCTGGTGGCGGCGCTCTTTACCGGTGCCGCCTTCGCCTTGGCCGGGTGCCTGATGCAGACACTCGCCCGCAATCGCCTGGCGACGCCGGGGATCATCGGCATCGACAACGGCGCCACGGCCTTCGCCGTGGCCTCGGTGGTGGGCATGGGAATCAGCCTGGCGCCCTCGGCCATGGCTCTGGCCGGTGGCGCAACGGCGGCCGCCCTGACGTTCGGGCTCTCGCTGGGTGGCGGGGCCCGGGGCTATCGCTTCATCGTCGCCGGTATCGGCGTCGGCGCGGTGTTCGCCGCGGTGACGCAACTGGTGCTGGCGCGGGCCGCCATCGATGTTGCCAATGCCGCCTATCCCTGGACGGTCGGCACCCTCAATAGCCGACCCGCCGGGGCGACCACCATGCTGGTCGTGGCCTTGGCGCTGGGCCTTCCCCTGGCGCTTGGCCTGGCCCGCAGCCTCACCCTGATGCGCTTTTCCGACGCCGTGGCGAGCGGGCTTGGCGTAGCCCTCAAGCGGCGCCGGGCCCAGGTGCTGGCGACCTCGGTGGTGATGACGGCGCTGGCCGTCGCCGTCGCCGGCCCGGTGGGCATGGTCGGCCTGATCGGTCCCGAAATCGCCCGTCACTTGTGCGGGTCGCGTCGGGTGCCATTGGTGGCCTCCGCCCTCGCCGGCGCGCTGGTAATGGTGCTGTCCGACCTCGTCGGGCGCCTGGTGATGGCCCCCATAGAGCTGCCGGTGGGCATCGTCACCGCAGTAGTGGGCGGGCCTTGGCTGATCTGGATACTGATTCAACCGCAACGCTCGACGCCTCGCTGAGACGACCGAGCGCCGACAAGGACAGGCAATGACCGTTATCGATGGCGTGCACCATTCTCGCACCCGGCGCCGAGCGCAGGACGACCCGGCGCCGCTTGCCACCTGCGGCCTGGGCCTTAGCCACGGACGCTACCCGGTGATCGAGGGGCTCGATCTGGCGCTGCCGCAGGGCCGCCTGACGGCCATCGTCGGCCCCAACGGCTGTGGCAAGTCGACGCTGCTGGCCGGGCTTTCACGCCTGCATGCCCCCGTCGGTGGCCAGGTGCTGCTGTCGGGGCAGGATATTCAGCGTCTACCGGCCAGGCAGCTGGCCCAGCGTATCGCGCTCTTGCCCCAGGAGGCGTCGGCGCCTGAGGGCCTGACGGTCAGCGACCTGATCCGCTTCGGGCGCCAGCCGCACCAGGCCTGGTGGCGCCAATGGAGCGAGGAAGACCAGCGTGTGGTGTCCAGGGCGCTGGCGTCTGCCGGCCTCGAGGCACTCGCCGAGCGCGCGCTGGACACTCTCTCCGGGGGCCAGCGCCAGCGCGCCTGGATCGCCATGACCATCGCCCAGCGCACCCCGATCATCCTGCTCGATGAGCCCACCTCGGCGCTGGACCTTGGCCACCAGCTCGAAGTCTTCGAGCTTCTCAAGCGCCTGGTGGCCCACGGACGAACCGTGGTCATGGTCCTGCATGACCTGACCAGCGCCTGTCGCTATGCCGACCATCTGGTGGCAATGCGGGGCGGCACGGTGATCGCCGAGGGTTGCCCCAGCCAGGTCGTGACTCCGGCGCTGGTGCGTCGTCTGTACGATGTCGATTGCACGCTGGTGCATGACCCGGTGACGGGCATGCCGCTGCTGGCGGGAGTGACCCGAGCGGCCCCCTGAGCGCGGTCAGCCGGGGGGTCTATGTCGAGGGGCCTATGTCGAGGGGCCTATGTCGAGGGGCCTATGTCGAGGGGCGTATGCCGAGGGGCCCCCTGAGCGCGGTCAGCCGAGGGGGCTATGTCGAGGGGCTATGTCGAGGGGCGTATGTCGAGGGGCCTATGTTCGAGGGGCCTATGTTCGAGGGGGCTATGTCGAGGGGCGTATGCCGAGCGTTCGAAGGAGCCGCGGGCGCACAACGCGCCGGCGAGCGCCACGCACCAAGGGGCTCGATGAGTGGTCGGAAGGGTCGCAGAACGCGGTGACTGGCCGACAACGCAAGATGCCCGGCCAGTGGCCGGGCATCTTGGGTACTGCGGCGAGCGGGACGAAACCGTCTGAGCAGGCTAGCGCCGCTCGGGGCGCTGGCCTAGTGGCGGTTGCCCCGTCGGGGCGACTCAGTTCACCGCATCTTCGGTGTTTTTGGCGGTCTCATCGGTGGCTTCTTCGGCGCTGTCACCGGCATTCTCGATGGCTTGACCCGCAGAGGTCAGGGCACCAGCGGTGGCCGCCTTGGTGCTCTCCCAGGCGCTTTCGGCCCCTTCCTTGGTGTCCATCCAGGCGTTCTGGACGTTGGACTTGGTCTGGTTCCACCAGGTGTCGGTGTACTCCGGTTGCTGGGTAATTTCCTCGTTGGTCATGTCGACGTGAACGCTGTACTCGATGTTCTCGATGCTATCGCCGTTCTCTGTCTGCACGGTGAAGTTGGCGGCATCGACGACGTACTGCTTCTCGCCCAAGTCGAGCAGGTTGCCGGTATCGACGACGATGGCGCGTACCGTCATGTCATTGTCGAGCAGGACGTCTTCCACCTCGCCGATATCTTCGTTCCCGGAGGCGCTCGAGTAGACGTCGGCATCGAGCAGCTCATCGGCGGAATACAGGCCTTGGGTCTCCGCAAGGGCGCCGGTGCTCATGGCCAGACCACCTGCGAAAAGGGTGCCTGCGATTGCGGTCATCATCGGTGTCTTGCGGTTCATTCCTGCGCTCCTTTCCGATCGTGATGATCGGCTTACGTGAGGAAAGTGACGTTTTCCGTCGTGTCGCTATCTAGTGTGGGGGCGGTAGAAAATTGTTCAAGCCTTTTACGTAACAAAATGTAGGTACAAGAAAAGTGCACGCCAGGGTAAGCGTTTGATTACCGGGCGACAGCCCGCGCCAGTCAAGGAAGGCAGGCACTTTCATGTGTTTGAAACACGAAATGCGGGTTGACCGGGTTTTGCCCTGCTTGTCGCCATGTAGCGACACCTTGCCGGGTGGGAAACCGCGGACAATGCCTGGCCTGGGGAGTGAAAATCGGCGCCGGATCGCCCGTTTCTCGGTGCGCTCTCGCGGCGCTGTGATCGAACTGCGCTGTGATCGAACTGCCCGGGAACCAGGATTCCTGGGCCCGATCCCTGGTGCAAGGCTCGGGCGACTCTTGTCCTTCGGTAGGCCGCTCACCGGGTGGAGGCGCGAGGCGTACACGGAGGGGAGGGGGAAAGCGAGACGGGCGGCAGGGCGCGAAGCTCCGGGAGCGCGGCCGGGCCTAACGGCGGGCCAGTCGGCGTGGGGTGGCAATACTTGTACAGACGTTTGTCGCCGGTGGTGGGCGCTCCAGCGCCCGGGAACACTGGCGCCTGGGGGATCTGGCCGATGGCGCGGGGTGCCGTCCCATGGCTGGATGTCGCGTCGTGGGACGCTGGCCCCGGGAGAGGGCCTTGGCAGTGGGCATCGACGACTTTGCCCCGCCGGGCCGGCTGGGCCACAATACGCCGCCGTCGAGCCGCGCCATTGGGCGCCGCTCGGACCTGTGTTCACTTCCAACCGCTTGGGTATCGCTGTGGATCTTCTGCGCGTCGTCTATCGTCACTATCGCTGGCCCTTCGTGGGGGTGATGCTGCTGAGCGTGGTCAGTGCCGCGCTTGGCATCGGCGCCATTGCCTTCATCAACCAGCGCTTGATCGAGAACGTGGGAAATCCCGGCCATGTGCTGCCGATGTTCCTGGGCGTGATCGTCTTGCTGCTGGTGGTGACGCTGAGCGCTCAGTTGGCGCTGACCACCCTGGGTCACCACTTTGTCTACGGACTGCGTGGGCGGTTGGTGAAGCAGATACTCGATACCGACATCGAGCGCCTGGAGCGCCTTGGCAGCGCCGAACTGCTGGCCAGTCTGTCCAGCGATATCCGCAATATCACCATCGCCTTCGTGCGTCTGCCGGAGCTCGTTCAGGGCATCGTGCTGACGCTGGGCTCCGCGGCCTACCTGGCGTGGCTGTCGCCGGGGCTGCTCGGGATCACCGCGGCCTGGGTCGGCGTGACCATTGCCGGTGGCTCCTGGCTGGTGGCGCGAGTCTACCGTCACCTCGCCCAGGTGCGAGAGACCGAGGACAGGCTCTATGCCGATTTCGAGGCGGTGATCCACGGGCGCAAGGAACTGGCGCTCAACCGAGCGCGTGCCCGCAAGCTGTATGAGGATGCCTACGACGGCGATGCGCGGACCTATCGCCATCACATCATTCGTGCCGACACCTTTCATCTGAGTGCGCTGAACTGGTCCAATATCATGATGCTCGGCGCCATCGGCGTGGTCTTCTACCTCGCCAACGGCCTCGGCTGGGCGAGTACCGAGGTGGCCGCGACCTACTCGCTGACCCTGCTGTTCCTGCGCACGCCACTGATTTCGGCCGTTGGCGCACTGCCGACGCTGCTGAGTGCTCAGGTGGCCTTCGATAAACTCCACGGCCTGGCGCTGGTCGAGCACCGCGAGGGCTTTGCCGGCAGCGAGGCCGGCGACGATGCCTGGCAGACCCTGACACTCGATGGCGTCAGCTTTCGTTACGCCGCGAGCGAAGCCCGCGAAGGCTTTGCCGTTGGCCCTATCGATCTGACCTTAAGGCGTGGCGAGTTGGCCTTCCTGATCGGTGGCAACGGCAGCGGTAAGTCGACCCTGGCGAAGCTCTTGACCGGGCTGTACCGCCCCCAGGGGGGGGCGATTCGCCTCGATGGCCGCGTGATCGGCGACGGCGAGTGGGAAGCCTTTCGTCAACGTTTTTCGGCCGTGTTCACCGACTTTCACCCCTTCGACAGACTCGTTGGCCCCGATGGTGAGGCCGCCGACCCGGTCCTGGTCGAGGCCTGGCTTGAGCACCTGGCCATGCGTGAGAAGCTTCACTTCGACGGCCAGCGGGTGACCAACCCGGCGCTGTCCCAGGGCCAGCGCAAACGCCTGGCGCTGCTGATGGCGGTGGCCGAAGAGCGTGACATCCTGCTGCTCGACGAATGGGCCGCCGATCAGGACCCGCAGTTTCGCCGGGTCTTCTATCGCGACCTGCTGCCGCTGCTCAAGGACATGGGCAAGACGGTGTTCGCGATCAGCCACGACGATCACTACTTCCACCACGCCGATCGCCTGTATGAGATGCGCGCAGGACACCTGAGCGAGTTGACCGGGGCCAGTCGCGAGCGGGTCAGCCGAGACGCCGTAGCGCGCCTGGACGAAGACCTGTGAGTGGGTTTCTCGTTGGCGTCGAGGCGGGCGAGGAAGGTGACAAAGGAGAGCTGGCGGCCTTGGCGCAAAGTGCATAGCGAAGGAAAAAAGTGCACAGCTAAAGAAAAAGTCCTGTGCCCTTTGAAGCAAACCTGACGTGACGCAAGGGCGAGCGTTTGAAAAACGTAAAAACGACTCGATCCTGATTGCACCTATAAATGCAAACGATTAGCATGCCGTCAAATGATCAACATTTGGCCCGGCAAACTGGCCATGATCTCCTCCCGCTGCCACGTCGAGGCCTTTGTCGATGCAAGCTCCCCCGTTGTTTCCCAGGCTATCCCCCATGACCGTGGCGATTCGCCGTGGCCTGGGGCTAACATTGTCGTTCTCCTTGCTCGGCCTGACGCCTCTGGCGCTGGCGCAGTCCGATGACGTCGCCGACGTCGATGCCGACACCATGGTCGTGACCGGCACCGCGCTCAAGGTCGAGGCGCCGATACTCGAGACGCCACGCTCCACGTCCCAAGTGTCTCGCGAAGAGCTCGACAATCGCCAGGTCAACAAGTACGACGAGGTGTTCCGCTATCGCAGCGGCGTGCTGTCCCAGCCCTTCGGGCAGGACAACAAGGCCGACTGGTTCTACATCCGCGGCTTCAACGCCGAGGACTCCACCTACCAGGATGGGTTGCGTCAGTTCCGCGAGGGCGGCTACTTCTGGTGGAGCACCGAGCCCTTTGGCCTCGACAGCGTCGAACTGCTCAAGGGCCCGGCGTCCATTCTGTACGGGGAGGCGCCTCCCGGCGGTGTGATCAACGCTGTCAGCAAGCGGCCTACCGCAGAGCGCCAGGGCCTGATCGAGTTGCAGTCTGGCAGTAATGACCACGAGCAGGTCGGCATCGATGTGTCTGGCCCGGTGGACGGCCGCGATGACGTGCGCTATCGCATGGTCGGGTTGTTCCGCGAAGGCGACGGCACCATCGAGGACACCGACAACCAGCGCGTCTACCTGGCGCCGAGCCTGGCGCTGGACCTGTCGGACGACACCAGCATCACCTTCCTGGCCAGCTACCTGAAAGACCAGGGGACACCGACCAACGGCTTCAAGCTGCCCTATGGCACCGTCGACAACACGCCGTTTGGCAAGCTCGATCCCGAGGACAACCTGGGCGAGCCCGGCTACGAGCGTCAGGAACATGAGCAGTGGGCGCTGGGCTACGAGTTGAGCCATCGCGTCAACGACACCTGGGACCTGGAGCAGAACCTTCGCTATAGCCACCTGGATCTGCTCGAGCGTGATGTCTATGTGTCGTTTCTGCTCGATGATCGCAACGCTCAGCGTGGCCTGACCTACCGTGATGGCGACTATGACGCCATTACCGTGGATAACCGAGCGATCGGCCGTTGGTACACCGACCGCCTCGAGAATACCCTGCTGCTTGGCTTCGACTATCAAGACCTGGATATCGACTACGACAACTACGACGATTTTGCCTTCGGTAGTCCCTTCGATATCTTCGATCCCGAGTACGGCAATTTCACCCCGTCATCGCGCAACGGCAGCGACCATGAGGAAGGGAAGGAGCAGCTCGGCTTCTACGCCCAGAACCAGCTTCGGGTGGATGATCGCTGGATTTTCCTCGCCGGCATGCGTCACGACAGCGTCGACGTGACCAATCGCATCGACGGCCAGGACAACGGCGGCGGCAGCGAGGACGAGATGAGTTTCTCCGGCGGCGTCATGTACCTGGGCGACTACGGCATCTCGCCGTACCTGAGTTACAGCGAGTCGTTCTCGCCCCAGATCGGCACCGACCCGGATGGCAACGCCTATCAGCCGAGCGAGGGGGAGCAGTGGGAACTGGGCGTCAAGTACGCACCGAACTGGCTCGACGGCTACGTGACCGCCTCGGTGTTCGACCTCGAGGAATCCGACACCCTCTACGTCAGCGGCCAGTCGTCGAATCGACAGGGCGGCAAGCGCGAATCCCAGGGCTTCGAGATCGAGGGCGTGGGCTACGTCACCGATGACCTCAAGGTCACCGCGGCCTACACCTATACCGACGTGCGCGTCGATATCAGCCGGGACCAGGACGATATCCGCGCCGGCCTCATTCCCCGCAACCAGGCGTCACTGTGGGTCGACTACGCCGCTCCTGGCGTGCTGCATGGTCTCAATATCGGCACCGGCGTGCGCTACGTGGGTGAATCGGTGGATAGCCCACAATACTCGGACACCCAGGTCGACTCCTACACCCTGTGGGATGCCAAGGTCAGCTACGACTTTACGCCGCAGTGGACCGCCCAGGTCAACGTCAACAACCTGACCGACGAAGAGTACGTCAGCGGCTGCGAGTACTGGTGTTATTACGGAGAAGAACGTAGCGTGGTCGGCAGCCTGAAGTACCGGTTCTAGAGTCGGCAGCCTGAAGTCCCGGTTCTAGGATCGGCGACCAAGGGCACAACGCCCGGCCATTTGAACTCTCCCCAACCATTGAACGGTTGGTTCTCTGCTCCGGCGGCCATGGCCTGAGCCTCGTATTGCACGGGGCTCAGGCCTTTTAGTTTCCGTCCTGGCTGCTGTGGGCGAGCGCGTCGTGGCTTGGGGCTGCAGCGCCGGCGGTATCAGCGATTGCCCCCGGCGGCCGGTGCGGCAGCCGGCGATACGCCTTCGATGCCGGCTTGCTTGAGCCTTGCGTGGTCGGCCACGTCGCCGAAGCGCTCGAGCAGCACCTTGAGCTTGGGGGCGATATAGCGCTCGCAGAAGGGCCGTTCGGGGCGGGTGTAGAAGTAGTCATGGTACTCGGCCTTGGAGGGCTTGAACGCGGCGAACGGCAGCACGCGGGTCACCAGGGGCGCATCAAACTCCTGACCTAGCTGCTCCAGCAGCACTTTGACCTCGTTGGCCTGAATGTCATCGAAGGTGTAGACCGCCGAGCGGTAGTTATCGCGACGCGAGTGGTTGGCCGTCGAGCGGTGGGTGTGCAGGTGTATTTCCAGCACCACGGCCAGCGGCAGTCGCGCGGGGTCGAAGTGGACGATGACGGCTTCACTGAAGCGTTCATCGCCCGGCTCTGCGGGGGTCGCGGCAACGAAGCCCTGCTCGACGTGGGCGACGCCAGTGAGCGACTGGAACACCGCCTCCATGCACCAGTAACAGCTTCCCCCGAGGGCGATGCGGGGAAAGGCAGCGGCCGGGCAGCGGTCGATATCGTCCAGGCGATGATCAGCGCGATCGGTCATGGGCTACTCCAGGGTCGCAGGATGGTCGGGGAGGCGTTGTGCTTAGAGCGCCAGAACCCCGTCGACCTTACACAAGACCGCGCCGGCGTCGCCACCGAAGCCCTGGCGGCGGCTAGAGCTTGCGTAGGCCCCACATGAAGTAGCTGCCGCCGATCAGTGAGGCGACCAGACCCGCCGGAATTTCCTCGGGAAACAATAGCTGACGCCCGAGCCAGTCCGCCGTGACCATCAACAAGGCGCCGAGCAGGGCGGCCCCCGCCATATGACTGCGCGCCCGGGAGAAGCCGAGCATCCGCGCCATGTGCGGTGCCAGCAGGCCGACGAAGGACAGCGGGCCAACAATCAGCGTGGCGCCGGCGGTGAGTAGTGCCACCAGGGCGAGCAGCGCGAACCTGGCGCCTTCCACCTGGATGCCGAGCGCCCGGGCGGTGGCCGCGCCTAGCGGCAGGATATCCAGCCAGCGTCCCAGCGGTTGGGTCGCCAGGGCGAACAGCAAGGCGGCGGCGAGCACCACCAGCGCCGAGGTGGGATCGACGTAGTAGGTGGAACCGGACAGCCATGCCACCACCTGCTGGCCACGCGGGTCGCCACCGGCGAGCACGATGGAGCGCACGGCATCGAACAGAGCGGTGATGGCGACGCCACATAGCAGCAAGCGCTCGGGCTGAAAGCCGCTGGCGTGATTGAGTGCGACCAGTACGCCGAGGGTCACCAGCGCGCCCAGGGTCCCGGCGCCCACCAGCATCAGGTTGCTCGGCCCCTGGACCAGAAACAGCGTGATGATCAGGGCGATGGCGGCGCCGCCGCTGATGCCGAGCAGCTCAGGGCTCGCCATGGGGTTGGCGGTGACGCGCTGAATCAGGGTGCCGGCAACCGCCAGCAGGACACCGCTGCCGGCCGCCGCCAGGATGCGCGGCCAGCGCCACTCGAGTACCGCCGGGTCGAGCGCCAGGCCCCAGCCCTCGACGCCCTGGCCTACGGTCAGGCCGACGACGGCGACACCGGCGATCAGTACCGCCAAGATGAGCATCAATCGTCCCGGCGTCGGGTGGCGATGGGATTCGGCGCGGCTGGCGCTGGGCGGGCGGCGAGCGGTCAGGCGCAGGCGCGGAATCAGCCACAGCAGCAGCGGCGCGCCGAGGGCCGCGGTGGTGGCGCCGGTGGGAATCAAGGTCGGCAACTTGCCGGAAAAGCCCTGCAGCAGCAGGTCGGTGGTGGCGAGCAGCAGGGCGCCGAGAAGGATCGAACCAAGCAGCCTCGCCTTGAGTCGCCGGGCACCGGCCAGGCGCATGATGTTGGGCGCCGCCAAGCCGATGAAACCGATGATGCCGACGACGCTGACCACGCAGCCGGTGATGAACACCGCCAAGCCAAGCCCGCCCAGACGAAGCCACTTGAGGGAGACGCCGAGGCTCTTGGCGCTGGCGTCGTCGAGCTCCAACAGCGCCAGCGGTCGGATCAGCCAGACCGCGGCGAGCCCGGCGATCGCCAGTCGCGGTGCCAGATAGGCCACCGAGTCCCAGCCGTTCTGGGCCAGGGACCCGGCGCCCCATACCAGCAGGCCCTTCAGTTCTTCCTGGTGGAAGAGCAGCAGCACCATGGCAAGGGCGCCGACGTAGAGATTGACCACCAGGCCGCCGAGTACCACCACGCCCGGTGACAGGCCGCGGCGCCAGCCGAGGCTGAAGACCAGGGCCATGGCGATGGCGCCGCCGCCGAGTGCCACCCATTCGCGGCCGGCCACCAGCAGGCCTGGGGCCAGCAGCGTCGCGGTCATCAGTGCCAGGTTGGCGCCGCTGGCTACCCCCAGGGTTGTCGGTGACGCCAGCGGATTGCGCAGTACCTGCTGCATCAGCACGCCGGCCAACCCCAGGGCGCCTCCGGCGAGCAGCGCCATGGACAGGCGCGGCCACCAGCTATAGTGCAATACCAGCCCAGCGGTGCCGCTGGCGGGTGCCAGCAGGCTCTGGGCCGCGGTGGCTAGGCCCCCGAGAGGTGCGAGCGACACCATCAACCCCACGAGGAAGACCGCCAACAGCAGGCCGCCGGTCACCATCGGCGTGGTCAGCGCCGGCCGCATGCGCCGTTCAATGGCTGTCATGGTCGGTCTCCGTGGTGACGTGCGCTGACGCGCCATCGGTGCTCAGTGCGGTTGCCAGAAACCCGGCGAAGCGTGTCGCCGACGGCAGGCTGCCGAAACTCCAGATTGGTGGCAGGGTGATGACGTCGCCTCGGTCCACGCTGCCGATGTGTTGCCACAGGCCGCTGGTCGTCAGGGCCTCGGCCACGCCCGCCGGGTAAGGCTCGACGACCACCAGGCGCGCCTCGTCGAGGCTGACCAGGCGTTCGAGCCCGGCGAGGCTGAAGCCCCAGGCGTTGGTTGGCTGCTGCCAGGCGTTTGCCAGGCCAAGCCGACTCATCACCGCATCGAACAGGCTGTTGGCGCCAAATACGCGCACATGACGGGCATCCATGAACTGCACGACCAACAGTGGTCGGGTAGCCGTTGGCAGCCGAGCGGCCAGGGCGTCGATGTGGTTGCCTGCCTCTTCGATCAGCCGTTCGGCGGCCGCTTGTCGCTGGCTGAGCTCACCGAGCTTGCGCGTCAGCGACTCGAGTTCCGGCCACACCGCTTCTCCTGGGGTGTACATCGAGAACGTCTGGACCGGCGCGATGGCCGAGAGGCGCGGGGCCAGGTTGGCGAACATCGGCGAGATCACGATGTGATCCGGCGCCAGGCTTGCCAGTAGCTCGAGGTTGGGCTGGGAGCGCAGCCCCATGTCGATCACCGACTCGGGGGCGGGGTGGCCGACCCAACTGGCATAATCGCCGGTCTGGGCCAGGGCCACCGGCGGTGCACCCAGCGCGATCAAGGTTTCGGCCAAGGTCCAGTCGAGACTGGCAATGCGTGGTCCCGCCAGGGCTGGAGGCGCGCTCACCGTCAGTGCCAGAAGCAGGGGCACCGCCAGCGCCCCTGGCGTGGCCAGGACCGTGCCGACAAGCGTGGCAAGACGCCCCGTTGCGCAGCGGCGTGTCGACCTGGGCACCATGGCCTGCAGCAACGAACGGGCGAAACGCAGCGTGCAGCGCAAAGAGGGTGGCGAGACTGTCATCGAATGAGGGGCACCGAGTAGGGACATGACGGCGAGGGGAGGCCGGGCGAGACGTGGCGGTGCGGCCGCTGAATGCACCTTGGTCCGCTCACGTTCGGTCTGGCTGCCAGGGCAGGGCGGCGTGTTCAGTGCACCAGGGCAACGGCGTGTTCTCCGCTGGGGTGAGGCATGACCTGCATCGGGATGCCGTAGATGTCCTCCAGCAGTTCGCTGCGCATCAGTTGTGCGGGCGCGCCTTCGGCGATGACCCGGCCGGTGTGCAGGGCGACCAGATGATCGCAGTAGCGCGACGCCATGTTGATGTCGTGCAACACGATGACAACCCCGAGCCCCAGCTCTCGCGATAGGGTCCTGACCAGCGACATGACCTCGACCTGGTGGGCGATATCGAGTGCCGCCAGAGGCTCATCGAGCAGCAGCAGGCGGCTGCCCTGGGCCAGCAGCATGGCCAGCCATACCCGCGTGCGCTCGCCACCGGAGAGCGTGTCCACCAGCCGGTCGGCGAACGCTTCGGTGTGGGTCAACGCCATGGCTCGGGTGACGTGCTCCACGTCGTCGCGGCGCGATCGGCCAAGCAATCCCTTCCACGGGTAGCGACCGAAGGCGATCAGCTCGCGGCAGGTCAGGTTCTCGGCGCTGGGCAGGTGCTGGGGCAGATAGGCCACCTCCCGGGCGAAGGCGCGACGGCCCCAGGCGGATAGCTCGCGACCATCGAAGTGCACGGCACCGCTGGTCGCCGCCTGCTGCTGCGCCAGCAGCTTGAGCAGGGTCGACTTGCCCGAGCCATTGTGGCCGATCAGACCATGAACACGACCGGCCTCGAAGGTCAGCGTCGTGGGGTGCAACAGGCGTCTGCCCTGGACCTCGAAGGTCGCGGCCTGAACGTCGAACATCGTGTTCTCCGCGTCATCTCACCTCGCGTTGGCTTGCGAGGGAAGGGACGTCATGAAGGAGGAATGGTGAAGAGGATAGGAATGGTTATCAATTTGAGTCCTAATGTCAATGAGCGGAGCCGCGCTCACCGCTGGCGCGTGGCTTGCCCCGAAGGCGTCAGGGATGCCAGAGTATGGGCACGAGAACTGCTGTAGCGAGAATGGTTTGTCTTTTCTATAGTATCACTCCCGGTATTCGGTAAGCCGGCTTACGAGAGCCAGCAGACAGGCCCTCGCCCGGCTATTCATCCAATGGAAAGGAGGTATCACCATGGCACATACACTGCCCGAACTGCCCTACGCTTACGACGCACTGGAGCCCTCCATCGATGCGCTGACCATGGAGATCCACTATTCCCGTCACCATCAGACCTACGTCAATAATCTGAACGGCGCGCTCGAAGGCACTGGCCTCGAAGACCTGCCGGTCGACGAGCTGGTGGCCAACCTCGAGCGTCTGCCCGAAGACAAGCGTCAGCCGGTCATCAACAACGGTGGCGGCCATGCCAACCACTCGCTGTTCTGGACCGTGATGTCGCCCAACGGTGGCGGCAACCCGAAGGGCAAGGTCGGTGAGGCCATCGAGAAGGAACTGGGCGGCTTCGACGCCTTCAAGGATGCCTTCACCAAGGCCGCTCTCGGTCGCTTCGGCTCGGGTTGGGCCTGGCTCTCGGTGACCGCCGACGGCGCCCTGGTGGTGGAAAACACCCTGAACCAGGATAACCCGCTGATGCACGGTAACACCCCGGTGCTGGGCCTGGACGTGTGGGAGCACGCCTACTACCTGAAGTACCAGAACAAGCGCCCCGACTACATCGCGGCGTTCTTCAACGTGGTTGACTGGGACGAAGTCGAGCGTCGCTACCAGGCTGCGACTGCCTGATAGGGTTCGACCAGGCGCCGGCAATGCCCGGCGCTGCGTGACGCCAATCGCCGCGGCCCCGAGGGGTTGCGGCGATTTTTTGTGCTCTAGGCGGCGGTCTGGCCGAGGGCTGTGTGGAACCGCCGGGGGGATCGAGAGATTCCCGCAAGCCGGCGTTCGTGGTTTCGTCTCAGGGAGAGGGTCATGTCCAACACTCGCAGCGTCCAGGCACTCGGGCGCCTGCTGCGCTACGCTCGCGGCTATCGTCGTCGGATCGCCGCCGCCACCGTGTGTTCGATCATCAACAAGCTGTTCGATATCGCCCCTGAAATTCTCATCGGGGTGGCGATCGATGTGGTGGTCAACCAGGAAGAGAGCTTCGTCGCCGCCCTCGGTTTTACGTCGGCCAAGGAGCAGATCATCGTCCTCGGGGTGCTGACGTTTTTCATCTGGGCTGGCGAGTCGATCTTCGAGTACCTGTACCAGATTCTGTGGCGCAACCTGGCCCAGCGCCTGCAGGCGGACCTGCGTCAGGACGCCTACGAGCACGTCCAACGCCTGGACATGGGCTTCTTCGAGTCCCGGCATTCAGGCGCGTTGGTCGCCACCATGAACGACGACGTCAATCAGCTCGAGCGCTTCCTCGACGGTGGCGCCAACAGCATGATCCAGGTCGGCGTGTCGGTGGTCGCGGTGGGGGCCGTGTTTGTCGTGCTGTCGCCGTTGATCGCGGTGCTGGCGTTCACCCCCATTCCGCTGATCCTGTGGGGGGCCTTCGTCTTCCAGCGCAAGGCCGGGCCACTCTACGCCGAGGTCCGCGAGCGGGTCGGTGCGCTGTCCAGCCGGCTGTCCAATAACATCGGCGGTATCGCCACCATCAAGAGCTTCACCGCGGAGAATCGCGAGGCGGAGCGCCTGCGTGCCGACAGCGAGGCCTACGTCGAAGCCAATCGACGTGCCATACGCGTGAGTTCGGCGTTTATCCCGGTGATTCGCATGGCGATTCTGACCGGCTTTCTGGCTACCTTCACCGTCGGCGGCATGATGGCCCTGCGCGGTGACTTGAACGTCGGGGCCTACGGCGTGCTGGTGTTCCTCACCCAGCGCCTGCTGTGGCCGCTGACCGGCCTCGCCCAGGTCATCGACCTGTTCGAGCGTGCCATGGCCAGTACTCGCCGCATTCTGGATCTGATCGAAACCCCCATTCGCGTGCGTGACGATGGCGATCGGCCGCTGCCGCAGCCGGTGCGTGGCGACGTCAGCTTCGAGGCCGTCGACTTTCACTATCCGGCGAGTGGCCAGGGCGTCGATGCGGTCGACATTCGGGTCGGGGCCGGCGAAACGCTGGCGCTGGTCGGCGCCACGGGGTCCGGCAAGTCGACCTTGATCAAGCTGTTGCTGCGCTTTCACGATGCCGATGGCGGCGCTGTGCGTCTCGACGGCATTCCGGTGACCGAACTGCGCCAGCACGAGTTGCGTGGGGCGATTGGCCTGGTCAGCCAGGACGTCTACCTGTTCGAGGGCAGCATACGCGACAACATCGCCTACGCCCGCCCAGAGGCCAGCGACGAAGAGGTCATCGCGGCCGCTCGTACGGCCGAGGCCTGGGACTTTATCGAGCGCCTGCCAGGCGGACTCGCGACCGCGGTAGGCGAGCGCGGGGTCAAGCTCTCTGGCGGCCAGCGTCAGCGCCTGTCGCTGGCCCGGGCGCTGCTCAAGGACCCGCCCGTGCTGGTGCTGGATGAAGCCACCAGCGCCGTGGATAACGAGACCGAGGCCGCCATTCAGCGCTCTCTTAAGCGCATCGGCGGTGAGCGTACCGTGATCATGATCGCCCATCGACTCTCGACCATCGTCCACGCCGACCAGATCGTGGTGATGGAGCAGGGCAAGGTCGTGGAGCGCGGCACCCACACCGACCTGCTGGCTGCCGATGGGCGTTACGCTGCCCAATGGCGAGTGCAGACGGGGGCGGCGTCGGTTGCGGTTGCGGACGCGTTCTGAGCCACGGGGGCCGGCGGGCGCAAGCGGAAGGACGCACCACGCCTTGCGCCTTTCAAGCGCAGCGCTTGCGCCTTTCAACCGGAACGAGAGCCCTCAGCGAAACGGGAACGAGAGCCCTCAGCGAAACGGGAACGAGAGCCCTCAGCGGAACGAGAGCCCTCAGCGAAACAAGAGCCCTCGGCGCAACGAGAGCCCGCTGCCTCAACCCGAGCCCCTGTCCCGCCCGAGCCCCTGTCCCGCCCGAGCCCCTTCGCTCGGGTGGGGCAGGGGCGCTTGGTTCCGCTGTCGTCCAGAGGGTCGGTGGCCGGTCCGGTGAGTGTGCCGGTCTTTCCGCTTTGTGCCTCGCCAGGCATCTAGCCGACGACTAGGATTAAGTCATCTTCCTTAATCTCTCCCGGGCGGCGATATGACACGCCCATCGGCCACGGCATTACTGTTTCTGCTTGGCGTTCTGGCACTAGGTGTCACCGCGCCCGCCGCCAAGGGTGACCTGCGCATCCTGCATTTTGATGTGGGCATGGGCGATGCGGCTCTGATCTTCGATACCGACTCGCGCAGGAGCCTGCTCATCGACGCCGGCAATCGGGGCTATGGCCGGCGTGTCGTGGCGCCGGCCCTTCAGGCCCTCGGTATCGAGCGCTTGAGTTACTTTCTGGCGAGTCACTACGACGCCGATCATATCGGCGGCTTCGATGAGCTCGTCGAGGCCGGTATCGGCGTTGATGTTGTGCTGGAGCGAGAGGGCGAGTTGCGCCCCGACGTACGGACCCCTACCGGGCGCCTTTCGCAATATGGCGAGTACCTGAAAGCCGCCGAGGCGGCAGGTGCGGTGCCGGCCAGCCTTGCTCCAGGCTGTGGCACCGACAAGGCCATTGACCTTGGCCAGCGCACCCTGGTCGAGGTGGTGGCCTCGGGTGGCGGATATCTGGTGAGCGAGCAGGGGGGCTGCACGATTCGCCGCCATGCTATCGGCGACGACGAGGAAAACGCCTTGAGCGTGGCTCTGGTCGTCACCCACGGTGCCTTTCGGTACTTCACCGGTGGCGATCTCACCGGCGGCGGGCAGCGCACACCGCCGATGGAAAGCCTGGTGGCGCCCTGGGTGGGCGATATCGATGTGCTGCGTCTCAACCACCATGGCTCGACCACCAGCACCAGTGAGGTCTTCATTCGGGCGCTGCGCCCGGAAGTGGCGATTCTCTCGGTGGGCGACGGCGGCGTGAATCTGCGTTATCGCTTACCGCGTCAGGTGACGCTGGACCGGCTGGCGGCGCTGCTACCCGCACCGCTGCTGTTTCAGACCCATCGTGGCGAAGGCGGGCTCTACACCGGGGCCTACATCGAGAATCGCCATATCGCCATCCACACCGATGGCGTGAGTTACACCATCAATGGCCTGATCTGCCTCGTGGATGAGCGCATCACGATGGCGGGGGGAGGAAACTGCCAATGAGCCGCACAACCGATGGCAGCCACAGCGAACGCCCAGGCGAGGGCTCACGCAAGGAAGCGGGCAAGGAGGCCGACAAGGAAACCGGAAAGGCCCAGGCGGATACCCGCCGGGGCACCGGTGCCGAGGGCGCAGGCAAGGACCCCGAGCAGGGCATTGGCCGGGACGCCTTGGCCGACTGTGATCGCACCGCCCGAGAGTTGATTGCCGAAGTAGGGCTATTGGTGTCCTACGGTCTGCAACAAGGTGATCTGCCGGATGAACTGGATATCGCGCGTCTGCATGGCATCAAGGCCAAGCTCGACGACTGTGATGCGAAGCCGCTGACGTCAGCCGAGTTCGCGGCTATCGTTGCCGACTACAAACGCCTGACGCGGCGTTACCCCGAGGTGTCGCCGCGCACGCTGGCCGCAACCCAGCCGGATGCCCACGGTCGCATGCGCAAGAACGAGACGGCCGAGTATCTGCGCTGTCTCTGGTACTGGACCCTGGGGCTGGTGCTGTTTGCGGTGAGCACCAACGTTGCCATGCACGCCGTCGAAGTCAACCTGCCTCACCCGGGCCAAGGTTTCGGTTACGACGATGCGGTCTATGACCTGTGGTACCAGGCGCTGCGCTATATCGAGCCGTTTCTGTACGGTGCACTGGGCGCCTTTGCCTACGTCTTGCGCGTCACCGCCGAGAAGCTGTTCAAGCGCGAGTTTGATCCGACTCGCATCGGCGAGCACGTCAATCGCATCGTACTTGGCACCCTAGCCGGCGGCTCGATCATCCTGTTCATCACCCAGATCCCCAACGAAGATACCAGCACCGTCCAACTCAGCGCCGCCGCGCTGGGCTTCCTGTCGGGCTACAGCGTCGACTTTCTGTTCAACACCCTCGACCGTATCATCAACGCGGTGCTGCCGCGGGTGAGCCTTAGTTCAAGCAAACGCAGCGTGCAGCGCACCCGAGATGAGGATCTGATCAAGGAGTGTCGTTCCTTGCTCGAGACGGCTTCAGACGAGGAGTCCCGTGCACGCCTGAAGCTGATGATCGAGGCGTTGGAGGCTCGCTGACGGGACCAGGAAAACGATGGTGATGTCGGCCGCACTCCTGTCGATCAGGCTCAACTGTTCATCGCCTGAGGCAGGTAGGTGGCGATGCCCGGGAACATGCTCATCAGCACGATGGCGACGATCATCAGCAAGAAGAACGGGATCGTGGCTCGGGTGATCGACATGATGTCCTTTCCGGTCAGGCCTTGGATCACGAACAGGTTGAAGCCCACCGGCGGGGTGATCTGCGACATCTCCACCACGATCACCAGATAGATGCCGAACCAGATCAGGTCGAACCCGGCGCTCTCGATCACCGGCATGATGATCGAGGTCACCAGCAGGATCAGCGAGATGCCGTCGAGAAAGCAGCCCAGCACCAGCAGAAACAGGGTCAGTACCACCAGCAGCATGGCCGGTGACAGGCCCATGGCGCCGATGCTCTCGGCCAGGTTCATCGGCAACTGGGTGAAGCTCATGGCCGAGGACAGAAACGACGCGCCGGCGATGATGAAGGCGATCATGCATGAGGTGCGCACCGCGGCGAACAGTGAATCGCGGAAGATCGTGCCGTCGAAGTGGCCGTTGGCCCGGGCGATGATCATCGACAGCACCACGCCGCTGGCGGCGGCTTCGGTGGGGGAGGCAAGGCCGCCATAAATGCTCCCGAGGATGCCGCCGATCAGTGCCAGCAGCGGTAGCAGCTGCAGGCTGCCGCGCAGCTTCTTGCCTAGCGGAATGCGGGCCTCGTTCTGGCCGCAGCGCCCCTGGCGATTGCCGATGAGCAGCGACCATCCCATCACATAGGCCATGAACAGGCCGAGCAGCAGAATGCCGGGGCCGACGCCGGCGATGAACAGCCGCGAGATCGACTGCTCGGTGACCACGCCGTAGACGATCATCATGATCGACGGCGGAATCAGCAGACCCAGCGTCGAGGCGCTGGCCAGGGTGCCGATGGCGAGCTTCTCGTCATAGCCGCGGCTTTCGAGTTCCGGCAGGGTCATCTTGCCGACGGTGGCGCAGGTGGCGGCCGACGAGCCGCACACCGCGGCGAACAGCCCGCTGCCGATGATGTTGGAATGCAAGAGCCGTCCGGGAATGCGGCCAAGCCACGGCGCCAGGGCCTGGAACATGTTGTTGGCGAGGCCGGAGCGGAACAGGATCTCGCCCATCCACACGAACATCGGCAGCGCGGTCAGGTCCCAACCGTAGCTGGCGCCCCAGAAATCCGAGGCCAGAATCGGCCCGGGGCCGAGCGGGGCGAACAGGCTTAACGCAATCCAACCGGTGCCGAGCAGGGCAAAGGCGATCCACACGCCGCTGCCGAGCAGCAGGGCAAGCGAAAAGAGCGTGACGAGGCTGATGGTAAGCAAGACATTCTCTCCCTGGTCGAGGTGCACCGGAGCCGCTGTCGGCGGCTACTGGGCGGCGTCCCCTTCCTCGTCGGGCGCCTGGTAGCTTGCCGGCGCGGTGAAGGCAACACGGGCGGTATGAATGATCGCTTCGGCCAACGCCAGAAACATCATCGACATGCCGATCAAGAGCGCCAGTTGGGGAATCCACAGCGGAACGGCTAACAGGCCGGACGACACGTCGTTGTAGGTCAGGCTTTCCTGCATCAACACCCACAGTTCGCGGCACAGCACCAGGTTCAGCGCACTCGCCACCAGCAGGCAGAACAGCTCACTGAAGACTCGTACCGCCGACGGCAGGCGCTGAATGATCAGCGCCATGCGGATATGGGCGTGGTGGACGAAGGTGTAGGCGGTGCCAAGAAAGGTCGCACCGACCAGCAGGTAGGCGGCGATTTCCGACAGCCCGGTGACCTCGAGGCCCAGGCGGGAAGACCCGACCAGCACCAGTAAGGCATCGAGACAACGAAAAAGCACCTGCAAGGTGACCAGGCCACAGATGGCGACCATGGAAGCCGCGGCTCCCCAGCCGCCGAGGCGATACAGCCACATCAAGCGAAAGGTCATGGCGACACTCCCGAGTCAGGCGGTGGTGCGCCCGGAGCCAAGGGGCCCCGGGCGGGCAAGCCCAGGCTTACTGGCCGTCGCGGTAGTCCTGAATCAGGGCCTTGGCCGCATCGCTGGCGCGGCTTTCCCAATCGGCGTAGAGCGTGTCGCCGGCGGCCTGCAGGGCCTCTGCGACTGCCTCGTTGGGCGTAGAGATGCTGATGCCGTTCTCGGTGAGCGCCTGGGACGACGCCCCGGCGTCGGCCTTGCTGGCCTCCCAGCCGCGCTGTTCGGCTTCGCTGGCGGCATCGAGCACGGCCTGCTGGGTGCCCTCGTCGAGACGCTCGAAGGCCTTCTGGTTGACGAAGATGATGTTCTTCGGCAGCCACAGGTTGGCGTCGCTGTAGTTCGAGACATAGTCCCAGGCGGCCATGGACTCACCGGTGGAGACCGAGGTGATCATGGCGTCGACCCGGCCGGTGGAGAAGGCGGTGGGAATATCGGATTCTTCGGTCTCGGTGGGAATGCCGCCGAGGTTCTCGGTCAGGCGCTGGGTGTTGATGTTCGGCGCCCGCACCCTGAGCCCTTCGAACTGGGCGGGATCGTTGAGTTCGAAATCGGTGTAGATGCCCTGGGCAGGCCAAGGCACGGCGTACAGGGGCAGCATGCCTTGTTCGGCGAAGAGCTCGGTGATCATCGGCTTGGTGGCCTGCCACAGCTGCTTGGCGTCGTCGTAGCTGCCGGCGACGCCGGGCAGGGTATCGAGCTCGAAGATCGGCGATTCGTTGGACAACACCGACAGGAAGATCTCGCCGGCCTCGACGGTGCCGCGCCGCACCGACGGCTTGATCTCGCCGTGGGCGATCAAGGAACCACCGGAGTGCACGGTGATGTTGAGCTCGCCATCGGTTGCCTCGCGAACGTCGGCGGCGAACTGCTTGGTGTTCTGGGTGTGGAAGCTGGCATCCCCGTAGGGGGTGGCCATGTTCCAGTCGGCGGCCTGGGCGCTGCCGGCGAGGGCGGCGAGGGTGACGGCGAGAACCAGAGGAGAGCGCTTGAACGTCATGGGAAGCATCCTTTTGTCGTTGTCGTTGTCGTTGTCGTTGTTCATGGGTTGGCGGCTCGTGCGCCCGGCCGTGGGCCGATACGGCTGTCAGCGTCATTGTTGGCTATGAGCGTTGGTCATGACGGCGTTGAAGGTCAAGCCCAGGCGGGCCGTTGGCGCGCCTGGGGGATGGCCGCTGCGATGCACGAGGCCGGGGGCGGCCGGCCGCATTCACGCCTTCTTGAACAGCTGACTCTCGCGATCCTTGAAGGCCTTGAACTCGAGGGCATTGCCGGAGGGATCCTTGAAGAACATGGTGGCCTGCTCGCCAGGCTCGCCCTTGAAGCGGATGTAGGGCTCGATCTCGAACGCCACGTTGTGGGACTTGAGCTTCTCGGCAAGCGCTTGCCAGGCGGGCATTTCCAGCACCACGCCAAAATGCGGTACGGGCACGCCGTGGCCATCCACCGGGTTCTTGTGGGCGGAGGCGGCGGCGTCCTTGAGCCCGGCATTGAGGTGGCAGACGAACTGGTGGCCATAGAGGTCGAAATCGACCCAGGATTCTGACGAACGGCCCTCCGGGCAGCCGAGGAATTCGCCATAGAAGCGGCGCGCCTCGTCGATGTCGCGGACCTGGATGGCGAGGTGGAAGGGATCGCTGACGGCCATGATAGGCTCCGGAAGAAGATGGCTCGGCACCTTGGCAGGTAACCCTGTCGCAGGCGATGAGCGCGGTGAATGTTAGGGGTGCCTGGTGATTCTTGGGCTTCTCTGCCTGCGGCGTCAATGTCAGCGCCAAAATTGCCTGCCGGGTCATGCCACTGCCATGGCGTGTCTTGTGGACATCATCGCGGTTTCCGATTGGACGCCGAGCGTGCCGGGGGGATAGATTTTGCTGACGGGGTCCGCGTACCCCCTCTCTGCACTCGATAACCGACAACTGACAACAGCAAAGGAGGGACCCCATGCCGATTCCGCTGCTCAATTGTGACGTAGGCGAGAGCTATGGTGCCTGGAAAATGGGACGCGATGCGGATGTCATGGCCCACATCGACTGCGCCAACATTGCCTGCGGGTTCCACGCCGGTGATCCCGATGTCATGCGTCGCACGGTGGGCTATGCCGTCGCCAACGGCGTGAGCATCGGCGCGCATCCTGCCTACCCGGACCTGGTGGGGTTTGGGCGGCGCTCCCTGGCGGTATCGGCGCAGGAGGCCGAGAACCTGTTGCTGTATCAGATCGGTGCGCTCGATGGCATCTGCCGCGTCGAGGGCACCAGGGTGAGCTACGTGAAGCCCCACGGCGCGCTCTACAACGACATGGCCAAGGACATGGCCTTGCTCGAGGCGACCATGACGGCGGTCAAGGCCTATGACCCAGCGCTACCGCTGCTGGTGATGGCCACCGCCGATACTGCGGCGGTGAGGGCGCTGGCCGAGCAGCATGGCGTGACCCTGTGGTTCGAGGTGTTTGCCGACCGTGCCTACGACGCGGCGGGGCGGTTGGTATCGCGTCGCGAGCCCGGGGCCGTGCATGACGATGAGGCCACAATCGTGGCCCAGTCGATGACCCTCGCTCGGGGCGAGGCCTTGATCGCCAACGATGGCACCCGGCTGGTCCTGCCGGCCGATACCCTGTGCGTGCACGGGGATAACGAAAGCTCGGTGGCCGCGGTGCGCGCCATTCGTCAGGCGTTCGATGAACTGGAGGGCGCATGACGCCACGCCTGGAGACCGTCGCCTTCGATAGCCTGATCGTGAGCTTGTTCGATGAGATCGACGAAGCGCACATGCCCTGGGTGCTGGCCGCCGACCGGGCGCTGCGCGAGGCGCTGGGGGACGATCTTCTCGAGCTGGTGCCGTCCTATACCACGCTGCTCGCGCAGGTCGACGTGACGCGGCTCGACCTGTTCGAGACCCGCGCACGGATTCTCGCGGCGCTGAAGGGGCTCGAGCCGCTGGCGGCGGGCGCCGGTACCCTGCACGAGATTCCGGTGTGGTATGACCCGAGCGTCGGGCCGGAGCTTGCGCCCATCGCCGAGCGCCTGAAGACTTCGGTGGAGGATGTCGTCGCGCGCCACTCGGCGCGAGACTACAGCGTCTTCGCCCTGGGTTTCGCACCCGGCTATGGGTTCATGGGGCTGGTGGAGCAGGCCCTTGCCACGCCGCGGCTCAAGACGCCGCGCCAGAAGGTCGCCGCGGGCTCGGTGGGTATTGCCGATCGTCAGACCGCGATCTATCCGGCGCTGTCCCCTGGCGGCTGGAACCTTGTCGGGCGCACCGCCGTGCAACTGTTCGATCGCGAGCGCGAGGGCTACACCCTGTTTCAGCCCGGTGACAAGGTGCGCTTCGTGGCAATCGAGCGCGCGGCCTTTATCGATCAGGGAGGCGATACCCGCCCCCAGGGCGAGGTGTCGCCCGCCGACCAGGAGGGCAAGGCATGAGCCTGCGAGTTCAGCAGACAGGCCCGATGGCATTGGTGGTCGACGGCGGCCGCGTGGGCGTGCGTCATCTCGGCGTGACCCAGGGCGGCGCCATGGACTGGGTGTCGCTGGGCTGGGCCAATTGGCTGCTGGGCAATGCCCATGACGCCGCCGGGATCGAGATCCTGGTGGGCGGGCTTGAGCTTGCCGCCGAGGCCGATATGACCCTGGCGCTTGGCGGTGCCGATCTTGGCGCGACCCTCGATGGGCAGGTCGTGGCGCCCGATACGCGCTTTGCCATCAGGCGCGGCCAGCGGCTCGCCTTCCACCGCCCCCAGGCCGGGTTGAGGGCCTACCTGGCGGTGCCCGGCGGGATCGCCGCGACGCCGCTGATGGGCAGTGTATCGAGCACCTTGCGTGAGGGCCTCGGGGGGCTAGATGGCTTCGGCAAGGCACTCGTCAAGGGCGATGTGATCAAGGCCGCGGCCTCGCAAGCCGGTGAGGCGCCGAGGGCCGCGGTCCCAGCACGGCTACCCGACACCGCCCAGCCGGTGACCCTTAAGGTCGTGATCGGCGCTCAGGTCGCGGCCTTCGATGGCCGCAGCCTTTACCGCGCCTTTCACGACACCTGGACGGTCGATCAGCGCGCCGATCGCATGGGCATTCGTCTGACCGGCCCGGAGCTTGACTGCGAACTGAAGGGGATCGTCTCGGAGGGTATTCCGCTTGGCGCCGTGCAGGTCCCGCCGGATGGCCAGCCGATCATCCTGATGAACGATCGCCAGACCATCGGTGGCTATCCGCGTCTCGGGGCGCTATCGCCACTGGCCTGCGCGGGCCTGGCGCAGTGCCTTCCGGGCACCGAGGTGCGCCTGGTGCCGACCACCCCGGAACGGGCGCGACGCGCGCTGTGTGACCGCCTGGCCGGCTGGCGCCGCTAGTCAGGCTTTTGTCTGGCGTTAGCGTTGGCCGGGCGAGAGCGCGGTCGACGGCGGGTGCGCGGATACCGGGCCTGAACGAGAAGGGTCGGGACGACAAGGGATGCACGAAAACGGCGAGCCTTACGGCTCAAGCAGGAACCGGCGTAGCTGTCTCTCCTCGCGCATGATGTGAACGATCAGCACGACATCGTCTTCGTACCGATAGAACAGGCGACACGGCGTGACATAAAGCTCTTGATAGAGCGAGCCGGGTAACTCTGCCGGGACGTGACCAGAGTGGGGGAATCGCTGAAGCCGCTCGACGGCCGAGATCACCTGCTTCACCAGGCGTGATGCCGCCTCCGGATTGTCCATGGCAATGTAGTCGGCAATCTCCCCCAGGTCATCCAGGGCCGGGTCGGCCCAGATTATTTCAGCCATTTTTGCAGCCGTTTCCTGGCCGCTTCATGCGCTGTGTGGTTGCCCTCAAGGAATGCCCTTTCCCCCTTGGATAGCCCTTCGAGCAGGGCTAGTCTGCGCTGCATGAACTCATAGTCTTGAACATCGACAAGGTACGCCGATGGCTGGCCGTGCTCGGTGATCAGCACTGGCTCCTTGGTGCGGTGTAAATCCGCCAGAATCTTGGTGGCTTGGCGTTTCAGGGTGGTGACTAGCTCGACTCTCATCGTGGGATCCTCGACCGGAGTGACATAATAGTATCACTGTCGGTGACGGGGCAGGGAGTGCTGTGTGACCGCCTGGCCGGCTGGCGCCGCTAGTCAGGCGTTAGCCGTGATGATTGGCGGTGAAGCGAAAGCCCCCGGCAGGGTGACCTGCCGGGGGCTCAAGGGTGGCTCGCGATCCGCCGGTGAGTCGGCCTAGAACCGATAGCTCAGGGTCGCGTTGACGCTGCGTTCGGCGCCGAAGTAGCAGAACTCGAGCGAGTTGCACGACGCCACGTAGTCCTTGTCCAGCAGGTTGCTGACGTTGAGGCGCGCGGACACGCCTTGTAGGCCTACTTGGCTGAAGTCGTAGCCCAGGGTCGCATCGAGCAGGGTGTAGTCCGGCACCTGCTCGGTGTTGGCGCGATCGGCCTGGATATCGGCGTGGTAGCGCACCCCGAGGCCGGTGTTCAGCCCGGCAAGCGGTCCTTGCCTGACGTCGTAGTAGCCCCAGACAGAGGCGATGTGTTTCGGCGCGTAGATGGCGCTGTTGCCTTCGTTGTCATCATCACTCTCGGCGTAGGTGATGTCGGTATAGGCGTAGCCGGCCTGCAGGCGCAGTTCCTCGGTCAGCTGGGTGCGAGCCTCGAGCTCGACGCCCTGGGATTCGATCTCGCCGACGGCGCGGTAGGGGTCGGTGGGCTGCTCCTTGGTGGCGACGTTTTCCTGGTTGATGTGAAACAGCGCGATGGAGTACTGATCCTGGGTGCCGTTGGGCTGGAACTTGAGCCCGGTCTCGATCTGTTCGCCTTCCATCGGTTCGAGCAGGTCGCCTGACGCGTCGACGAAACTGGTCGGTGTGAACGAGGTGGAGTAACTCACGTAGGGCGAGACGCCGTTGTCGAAGGCGTAAAGCAGGCCCGCACGGCCGCTGAACTGGGTGTCGTCCAGATCGCTTTCGGTGTCGGTATCGCGGTTCTCGTTCTCGATGTCGACCCAGTCGTAGCGGCCGCCCAGTGCCAGGTGCCAGCGATCCCAGCTCAACTGATCCTGCAGATAGACGCCGGTCTGCTCGAGCTTGTGTTGCTCGCGGGTGGTGACGGCGATGTCGCCGAGGGGGCCGGCACCGTAGCTTGGCTGGAAGGCGTCGATGGCGGGGAAGGCGCCGGAGGTCCAGACCACGTCGTTATCGCGGGTCTGGTAGTCGAGCCCGGTGAGGACGCGGTGCTCGAAGGCGCCGGTTGAGAAGCTCGCCTCGAGCTGGTTGTCGACGGTCCAGGCCTTGAGCGATTCATCGCCACCGGAGTAGTAACGGTTGAGCTCGGTGTCGCTGGCCCAGCCGAACGCATAGACCTGGTTGAGCTCTACGTCGGATTCCAGGTAGCGCACCTTCTGGCGCGCGCTGAGGCTATCGCTGAAGCGGTGCTCGAGGTCATAGCCGACCAGGATCTGATCACGCTCGAACGTGTCGTAGTCGTCTTCGCCTTCGAAGAAATCATTGTCGATATGACGGCCGAAACGACTGTCCACGGTGCCTTCGTACGGGAGGCCTGCGTGATAGCCGCCCTCTGGCTCCTTGGACAGGTAGGCCGACAGATTCAGGGTGGTGGCATCGGTGATGTCCCAGGTCAGCGACGGCGCGATGGCGTAGCTTTCTTCCTCGACCGGGCCGAACTGGGTGTCTGCGCCCTGGGCGACGCCGGTGATACGAAAGGCCGCCCGTTGGGCGTCGTCGACGCTGCCGGTGACATCGAAGGCGGCGCGTTGCTGGTCGTTGTTGCCGAATCCGAGCTGGACCTCTCCGCTGGGGGTATCCGTGAACTCGGGGCGCTTGCTGGTCAGGGCAACCAGGCCGCCGGGAGAGGCGCGGCCGTAGAGTACCGATGCCGGTCCCTTGACCACCTCGATGGACTCGAGCATGTAGGGATCGATGCTCAGAGAGCTGTAGGAGTTGGTGTCCCCCATCAGCTTTAGCCCATCGAGAAAGGTGTTGCTCAGGCTGCCGTCGGAAAAGCCACGCAGGACGATGTAGTCATAGCGGTTGGAGGCGCCGACCTGGTTGGTATAGACGCCGGGCGTGTAGTCCAGGGCACGCTGGACGGTCTGTGCGCCGCGCTGCTCGATGTCTTCGGCGGTGACCGTGGAGGTCGCCTGGGGGGTCTCGATGAATGGCGTCTCGGTCTTGGTCGCCGCCTGGCCGGTCACGGTCATGGGGGCGAGCATTGATGTGTCCGCGGCGGCGTTGCTGGTAGCCGTGGCCGGGGCCGAGTCAAGTGGCGTGTCTTGCGCCAGCGCCGCCGAAAAGACGCCAGTGGCTAGCAGGGCGGGCCCGATCTTCAGGGCGAAGGGCAGTCGTGGGGAGAGCAGTGGGCGAAAGCACATGGGGTTCACTTACCAGTCGGGGGGCCTCCCGCCTTGTGTTCGACGGGTTGAGGCCGAGGATGAATTTTCTTGGTAATGCGAATTATTACATTTTGAGAGTCGTTTTCGACTATGCGCGCTGACACAAGCGCTATGCGAGATGACAGTTTGCTGGGGGGCGTGAGTCGTGAATCGTGAGTCGCGCCGGGGGCGGTGGCCCCGGGACGATGGCGAGCGACACCGCCTCGCTACGCACCGGATCACTTCGTGGTGCGGCCGGTTCGGCTCAAGGGACGGCTGAAAGGACGGCTCAACGGACGACGCAAAGGGCGTGCGACCACAGGCGTCAGATCACGGCGCTGGGCGACATGCCGAAGCGACGCCGGAAGGCTGTGGAGAAGTTGCTGGCGTGGTTGTAGCCGCTCACGTGGGCGGCCTGCTGCACGCTATGGCCCTGTTCCAGCAACTGATAGGCGAGTTGCAGGCGGCGTTCGCGCAGGTAATCAAACAGCGACAGGCCGAAGCAGCGTTGGAACTTGGCGCGCAGGCTGGTGGGGCTCATCGAGGCCTGATGGGCCAGCCCCGCCAGGGTGTGGGTCTCGGCGGGGGCATCGTGCAGCCGGCGTCGGACGCGCTCGAGGCGCTCGCGCTCGCCCGGCGAAATGCCCGAGCGGCGCTTGCGATCGCTGTGCGGCAGGCCGTGGCACAGCAGCTGCAGGCAGATGGCCTCCAGCAGCAGGCAGCGCTGGCCGGCGGAGGGCTGTGGCGCGGCGATCTGCTCGAGCATCGGTGCCACATAGCCTGGCAATGACCACAGGTGCAGGTGCGGGCGGTCGGCCTCCAGCAGGGAGCCGACCGCCGTCTGCTCGCCCAATGCCGCGATGGCGTCATCTTCCAGCGCCAGGTTGAGCGTTCTGAGCCGCTGGCCGGCGGCCTGATGAACGCGCAACGGAAACTGCTCGGCCAGGCGCACGCTCATGGCATTGCCTGCATTGAGGCGATGGCGTCGTGAGCCGACGCCGATCTCGATGGAACCCTCGAGCACGACGCAGATAAATAGCGGGGCGGCCAGGCGCGAACAGGAGTCGTAGGACTCCAGCACGTCGACGTCGGAAAAGGTCATCAGCCACCCGGGACGGGGCGTTTCCTCCACGACGCGACCGCTCAGGATAGGGCGTGACGGACCTTGGTCGGTGCGGCGGTCGCCAACGGCGTCGTCGCCGAAGCGATAGAGGATGCCGTGGCGTTCGCCGAAGCTGTCCAGGTCGCCTGCGCAGATATGGAGCCGATGCGAGCGCTGGGCGGCCGCCCCGAACTGCCCGAGGGCGTCCTCGCTGTCCTTGATGTCGGGGCGAGACAGCGGGTCGTTCATCCCGCCACAGACGCTGAGGTAGCGGCCACACCCTCGGTGCCAGGCGCTTGCGGAGCGCTCTGACGCGGGGCTTCGTGTCGGGCCTCACGCTGGGTTTTGCGCCGGGCTTCGTGCCGGGCCTCGCTCCGAGCTTCGTGCCGAGCCACGCCCGCGCCGAGCGCCTGCGGGCCGTCGGCGTTGGCCGTCGTTTTCCTGGTGTTGGCTCGCTTGGCCTTAGTTGTCTTGGCCTTGGCTTTGGCTTCCTTGGCCTTGTCCTCGGGCCCCATCGATGTCTTGCCGGCTCGGGGTGCGCAGCCTTCCAGCGGACAATTGCCGCAATAGGCGAACTCGGGCAGGCGATAGCGCAGGCAGCATAGGCGCCGGGTACGGTGGTGCTCGCCGGCGTCATCGACCAGATAGCGCACCGGCATGAACAGCGGGTTGCGTCGTCCATCCGGATAGACGCGGTGATCGACCAGGCGCAAGGCCTCGTCGGCCAGGCCCGGCAAGGCCATGGGGTGCTGCTCGGCGACGCGGGAGAAGTGCTCGAAGTAGTTGCCGAAGTTGCTCCAGAACACCTTGGGTGAGGCGCCCGAGACGCAGGCCAGCGTCTGAACCAATGGCGCCACGTGGCCCTGCAGAAGCTGCTCGAAACGGGTGAAGGCATCGAGAGAGCCCAGCGGTCTGCCCTCGTGGGGCAGGGCAAGCTGAGTGGTGCGGCCTTCCGCGTTGGTGATGATCGCCATCTCGTCCAGTGCCAGCGGCAGGTCCCGTTCCAAGAGCAGGTTGGCCGCCAGTGCCGGCGCCGCCACGCTGGCGAAGTGCCACTTCGACCACAGTGAGGCGATGGCCTTGAGGTCATCGCCTTGGTACTGGGTGGCGAAGCGAGCCAGCAGGGCATCGAGTACGGGCGCGTCCAGCAATGCCTCGCCGCGAATGGCATCCCGCGGAAACACCTCGCCAATGAAGGGGGGCGTGAGGTGCTCGAGGGGACCGCAGTAGAGGCGAGAGAGCGCAGGCGTCATGGCACATCCTGAGAGGGGCGGGTGACCACCAGGCGATGCTGGTGAGACCGTCATCGGTCATTCAGCATACATAAAATGCGAATCATTATCAAACGTAGTGAGTGGGTAGTCGCCGCTGCAAGGCGCGGTCACTGTGCAGGGTCGTGTAGACACTCTATAGGCAATTGATTAATATAATCGTTCTCATTTACATGTTAAGCCACCCTACCATTACGCCATGCCATACGGGACGATAACTTCAATGAAATGCCATGTACTCTGGCCGCTGGTGCCCCTGGCGGCGCTGGTCTCTTCGCAGGCCCATGCCGCACCAGCCCAAGGCGCTAGCGCTCAAGGTGCGCAAGGGGAGAGTCCTGAGGTCATGGTAGTGACCGCGACGCGGACCGGGACGGCGAAGGAAGATTCCCCGCAGACCGTGCGCATCATCACCCAGGAAGAAATTGCTCAGCAGCGTCAACTGACGTCCGACTCCTCGCAGATTCTGAGCAACCTGCTGCCGTCCTATTCACCGAGTCGCCAGAAGATGAGCGGCAGCGGCGAGACGCTGCGTGGCCGTACTCCCCTGATCTTGATCGATGGGATTCCGCAGTCAAACCCGCTGCGGCCGACCGGGCGCGAAGCCCATACCATCGACTTTGCCATGGTCGAGCAGATCGAGATCATCCAGGGCGCCAATGCCACCAATGGCGTGGGCGCCGCCGGTGGGGTGATCAACATCATCACCAAGCGCCCCGAGCCTGGTTCGTTCAACCAGCACCTGGAAGTGCAGCTGACCACGCCGACCAGCGAGTTTGGCAGCGAGACCAACGCCTACAAGACCAACTACGGGTTCAGCGGCAACACCGACAGCATTGATTACCTGTTCTCCTTGGGCTACGAGGATCAGGGCCTGTACCTCGATGGCGATGGTGACCCGGTGGGGGTCGATAACACCCAGGGCGACCTGATGGATTCGCGCAGCTACGACCTGCTCGGCAAGCTGGCCTATTGGATCGATGATGATCAGCGTCTGCAGTTCAGCCTCAATCACTACGATATCGAGGGCAACAACGACTATGTCAGCGTCACAGGTGATCGCGACAACGGCGTGCCGACCACCAGCGTACGGGGCACGCCAGAAGGCGATGCGCCCTATAACGAGGTGTGGACGACGGGGCTGAGCTACGACAACTACGATCTGGCCGGCATGCACCTGAGCGCCCTGGCCTTCTATCAGGATTACGAGTCGCTGTTCGGCGCCACCGATTCGGGTAACTTCCAGGACGCCGCGATTGCCCCGGTCGGTACCCTCTATGATCAGACCCTGGCCGACACCTCCAAGTACGGCACCAAGTTCTCGCTGACCAAGGATGATCTGTGGGACCAGCGGCTGAAGCTGACTGCCGGCTTCGATACCCTGGTCGACGAGACCGAGCAGTATCTGTACTCGACCGACCGCACCTATGTGCCGCCGGTCGAGTACACCGACCTGTCGCCCTTCGTTCAGGCAGAGCTTAAGCCGATCGACTCGCTGACCCTCTCTGCCGGCGTGCGCTATGAATATGCCAAGTTGGATATCGACAGCTACCAGACGGTGGCGGCGCGCAACAGTGTCGATGTCGAAGGCGGCTCCCCGAGCTTCGATGAAACGCTCTACAACGTCGGCGCGGTGTGGTCTCCGATCCGTGACTGGAGCTTGTTTGCCAACTACTCGGAGGGCTTCTCGATCCCCGATGTTGGCCGTGCCCTGCGCGGCATCGAGGAGCCGGGGCAGTCGGTGGATGACTTCGAGAACCTGAGCCCGATCGTGACCGACAACATCGAGACCGGGGTGCGCTTCGAAGGCGAGCGCCTGGCGGCGGAGCTGAGCTACTACGAGTCGTCGTCCGACTTCGGCAGTCGCGTTACCCGCAGCGGCGATGCCTTCGTCATGCAGCGCCAGGAGACCGAGATCAAGGGCGTCGAGGCATCGATGGACTATCGGTTTACCGATGCCCACTCGGCCAAGCTGGCCTATTCGCACATGACCGGGCGCTACGACAGCAACGACAATGGCTCGTTGGATGCCAAGCTCGATGGGCTCAATGTGGCGCCGGACCGTCTGATCGCCAGCTGGTCGGCGCGGTGGTCGAACGAGATTACCTCCTTCGTCCAGGCCAACTACGCCTTCGACGAGAGCTTCGACGATGCCGACAAGGAGTTCGATGGCTACCTGCTGGTGGACGCCGCCATGGGCTACCGGCTGCCGGTGGGACAGGTCAACGTAGGGATCTCCAACCTGCTGGATGAGCAGTACATCACCTACTACTCGCAGAGCGCGCTGGTGAACAACGACCGCTACTTCGCCGGCCGCGGCCGTACCCTGACCCTGGGCTACAGTCTGGACTTCTAAGCGCACGGCCAAGCCAGATCGCAGCGATTCGCCGACAGCCGATGGGACCACCCGAGAGACCGGGTGTGTTGCATCGGCTGTCGGCGTTGGTGCTGGGTGCTGTCCTCTGGTCGACGCTGGCAGCGAGCCGATTGGCTATCGGCTACCGGCTACCGGCCATCACTGTCAGCTGCGTGACTTATGCAGCAGGTAGACGAAGAAGGGCGCGCCGATGCCCGAGACGAAGATGCCCGCAGGCAGGTCCTTGGGCAGGAAGGCGACGCGGCCGAGCAGGTCGGCGTAGAGCACGATCAGGCCACCGACCAGGGCCGCGATCGGTACCTGTCGCGCGAAGCCCCGGCCCACCAAGCGCGTGGCGATATGGGGCGCGATCAGGCCGACGAAGCTCAGCCCCCCGGCGAAGGCCACCGCCGAGCCGGCGAGCGCGACGCTCGAGGCCACCAGCATCAGGCGGCTGCGGGCTATGTTGACGCCAAGGCCCTGGGCAACGCCGTCGCCGAGCGCCAGGGCGTCCATATGGCGGGCTAGGATAAAACACAGTGGCAGGCACAGGGCCAGGCTCGGCAGCATGCCGAGCACGTCCTGCCACTGGGCGGCGTAGATGCTGCCGGTCAGCCACACGTAGGCGTGCATGGCGGCGGCATCGTCGCTGATCACGATCAACAGGGTGGTGACCGCGCCCATGGCCGCCGACAGGCCGATGCCGACCAGCACCAGGCGAGCGGGTGTCACGCCTTTCTTCCAGGCCAGGCTGAACACCAGCACGGCGGCCAGCAGGGCCCCGGCCATGGCCGCGAGCGGAAGCCACAGGATGTTTACGCTGGCGCTGAAAAGGGCCAGAAACACCACCGCCGCCATGGCCGCACCGCTGGTGATGCCGATCACATCCGGCGAAGCCAGCGGGTTGCGCACGATGCCTTGAAGGATGGCCCCGGCCACTGCCAGCGCCGCACCGACCAGCACCGCCAGAACGATGCGCGGCAGGCGCAGCTCCCAGACGATGAACGTAATGTCGCTGGCCGCGGGGTAAAAAAGCGCCCTGGCCACGGCGGCGGGGCTCGTCGGAAAGCTGCCGAGCGACAGCGATACCGCCATGCTGGCCGCCAGCATAAGGCTCAGTATCAGTGCCACGACCCACGTGCGCGTGAGCGGGAGCATTCGGACCAGCGCTCGCTGTGCGAGGGGGCGGAGGGGCATCTCGGCGGTCATGCGCGCCCCTTGCTGTGATGGCCGGCCTCGCGCCTGGCGATGTAGATGAAAAATGGCGTGCCGATCAGCGCGGTCATGACCCCGACGGGCACGTCCTGGGGCGGCATCAGAAAGCGCGCCGCCACGTCGGCAGTCAGCAGCAGGCACGCACCGAGCAGGGCACAGCCGGGCAGCATCCAGCGATGATCGAGCCCGAACAGGCCGCGCGCCATGTGCGGCACGATCAGGCCGACGAAACCGATCATGCCGGCGATCGCCACCGAGCTTCCTGCCAGCAGAATGACCGCGAGCCCGAGCAGCGCCTTGATCGTGGTCACGTTGATGCCGAGGCCCTTGACCATGTCCTCACCGAGCAGCAGCGCATTGGCATGACGGGCCAGGACCGCGCATAGCACGATGGCGACCAAGAAGAGCGGCAACAGCGGCGTCACCAGGGCAAGATCGCGCCCGGCAACGGAACCCGCCAGCCAGAACAGCACGCTCTCGAAGCCCTCCTGGTCGACGATCAAGAGGCCCTGGCTGAACGACACGAACAGCGCCGTGACCGCCACCCCCGCCAACACCACGCGCAGGGGGGAGACTTCGCCGTGCCTGCCACGGCTAAGCAGGATCACCAGCACCGCGGCGACGAAGGCGCCCAGCAGCGCCGGCCAGACGTATTCGGCCGGCGAGGTAAGCGGCAGCAGCGAGACCGCCACGACCACGAAGAACATGGCGCCGGCGTTGATGCCGAGAATGCCCGGGGAGGCCAGCGGGTTGCGGGTCATGGTCTGCATCAGAGCTCCCGCGATGGCAAGGCTAGCGCCGACCAGGGCGGCCACGACGGCGCGCGGCAGGCGCTCGGTGAGCAGGATGATGTGAGTCACCTGGCTCGGGTCATAGTGCAGCAGGGCGCTGGACAGGGTGGCAGGAGACATCGGCGTGGTGCCAAGGGCAATGCTGGTCACAAAGGCCAGCAGGGTAAGGCCAAGTCCCAGGATCAGGCCGACAGACTTTGCGCGTCGCGTTGTCAGCATGTGACGTCTCTCCCGCGGGGACTGTCGGCGCGAGTGCAGCTACTAGCAGTGTCGGCGGGCACCGTCGTCGGTACGGCGGCTCCCGCCGGGACCTTTAGCACCTCGTGCGCTGCCGGTACAAGCGGGGCCAAGTCGTAGTGGGCATAGAGGTCATCAAGCATGGCGTTGGCCGCCATGATGCCGCCGCCCATGATCCAGTTCACCGCATCGACCTGGTAGACCCTGCCCCGCTCGACGGCATCGAGCCGCTGCCACAACGGGTGTGAGGACCAGTGCTGATAGTTGGCGACGATGGCAGGGTCGTCCGGGTCCAGCAGCACGAAGATCACATCGGCATTCATCACCGGAATGTTCTCCTCGCTGGTGAGCTTGATCCCCCAGCCGTCATCATCGACGGCATCCGGCTGCGCAAAGCCGATTTCGGTCAGAATCGAGCCGGCGAAGCCGGTGTTGTAGATGCGCACGTGATCGCTCTTGAAACGCACCACCGCGGCCTTCTGCGGCCATTCATCCTTGAGCGATGAGCCGAGTGATGAGGCGAGCTTGGTGCGCAGGTCGGCGATGCGCAGGTCCCAGGCATCGAGCAGGTCCCGGGCGCGTCGCTCGCGTCCCGTGGCCTCGGCCAGCAGCGCAAGCGTCGCCTTGAAGTCGAAGACGTTGTCGCTGACCAGCGTCGGCGCGATCTGCTCCAGCAACGGTCGCACCCGCTGGTGGCGAAAGCGCGTGGCCACGATCAGATCCGGGTCCAGCCAGGCGATCTTTTCCAGGTTGGGCTGGGTCTCCAGGCCGACGTGTTCGACACCGCCAAGGGCGTCGCGCAGATAGCGATACATCGGTCGCTCGAGCCAGGAATCGACCACACCAACGGGCTCGATGCCGAGCGCCACGGCGCTGTCGGTGGCCCCCTGGTAAAGGGTGACGACGCGCTGGGGGGGCGCGCCTATCCGGGTATCGCCGAAGGCATGCTCGATAACGGCGTCGCTATCTGCCTGAGCGAGGGGGCCGACGAGCGCCAGGGTGGCGATGACGAGGGCCGCGAGCCGGCGAGCATAAAACATCGCGTTGGCGTCGAGACGCGGTCGGGAAAACAGTGGGGTCATGGGCGTCGTGGTGAGCAGTGGTAAGGGGCTGGGCGCCGACTCACGACCCGGTCGCCAGCGGCGTGGAGAGCGTCGCCGATCTCGCTGCAGGGGGGCGTCGCCGGTGCATGATCCAGACCGCGATAGCGACGCCACCGCCGGGTGACAGGCCGGGCAAGCCCGGTGAATCGATCGAGAGTCCTTGCACAGAGCGGCGCCGTCGTTACCCAGGCAAGCGCAGCAGCCGTCAGGCTTTCGGGGCGAAATCTTGACAGGTTGTAAAGCTGAATACAACGCATTATCAAATGAGCATTGGATGGCCCGGCGCGAGGGAGCGCACCGTCTGCACGCTAATCACGAGGTGCTCGCTGGGCGTTTGCTAGGCGCTCGTTAGGCTCTTGTAAAGTGCCCGCGAGGCGCTCTGTCAAGGGCTCTTGGAGCGCCCCTTAAGGCGTCGTGAGCCCTGCTCGGTGAGGCTTGTACGCACAAGCCCCACCAAGGCCGGCGGCAGTGGTGGGGCAGGAAGGTCCTCAACCGCGAAGAGCCTCGGTCTTGCCTTGGGTCAGTTGATGGGGCTCCTGTCAGAAGTCCATCGCCCAGGCCAGGGTGTAGGTGCGGCCACGGCCCTGATAGTCGTACAGATACTCCGGGCCGTAGTAGGGCGAGTAGAACATTGCGGCGCGCTGGCCCCAGACTGTGGAGTATTCCTCGTCCAGCAGGTTGTCGATGCCAAGGCTCAGGGTGCCGACGTCGATGTCCTGCGACAGGGCCAGGTCGAAGGTAGTGTAGCCATCGATCTGACGATCGTTGTCGTCTTCCAGGTTGTGGGCATGGCTCGCCTGGAGGCGGGCACTTCGGCCATTGTCGAAGTCGCTGTAGCCGACGAAGGCGGTGGCCGACGACAGCGATGCGTAGCGAGCGTCGCGCTTGGCCCAGTCACCGTCCTCGTCTTCCTGCTCGGAGCGCACCACGTGCAGGGTCGCACCGACGTCGATCCCGTTGTCGAAGTAGCGGGTCACCGCCGCCTCGAGGCCATAGTCGCGCTTCTTCTCATCCACCACGCTGACGCTCAGATCCTCGGCATTCTCCACCGCCTTGTCCGACCAGGCGTAGTAGAGCGCGGCCTGGGTCATCCAGTTGGCGCCGTTGTAGCGCCAGCCGAGCTCGACCTGGTCGGTCTCGATGGCGTCCAGCGGATTGTTGGCGACGCTGATGTCCGGGCTCTTGCCGTAGTACTTGGCCGGGTCCGGCAACTCGAAGCCCTGGCTGAACTGCAGCCAGTTCTGGTGCCCATTGCCCCAGTCGTAGAGGGCACTGGCGTTGACCAGCGTGGCGTCGTAGTCGTTTTCACCGCCGGGCACATTCTGAAAGTCCTCGACTTCCACGTCCATGTGCTGCTCGCGGATACCGGCGGCCAGCGTCAGGCCATCGGTCAGGCGCCAGTCGGCCTGGGCGAAGGCGGCGTAGCCATCGACCTCGTAGCTTGGATAGCGTGGGCCGACACGGCTCTGCTGCTGGACCAGTCCGCCAGTGGCGTTGCTGGTGGGAATGTCGAAATACATCTGGTCGGCATCGAAAGTCTCGCGATCGACGTCCAGGCCATAGGTCAGCGAGACACGCTCGCCGAGTTCGGCATCGAACAGCGCCTTGATGCCGCTCAGGTCGGTGTCCTGCTTGGAGGCGCGGAACTCGACGCCACGAGCGGTGGCGTAGGGAAAAGCGTGAAAGCTCGCCTCCTCTTCGCGGTGATAGGCCTGCAGATAGAAGTTCTGGCCGAGCAGGTTGGCGTGGTGGTACTGCAGGTTGACCATGGTGCGGTCGGTCTCGGGCTCACGATCCGACGAATAGCCGTCGCGGATCTCGGCATCGTTGAGATTCGGCGCCGAGGCATCGAGGTTGGGGAAGTAGACGTCGCGGTCTCCCTCGAAGCCGGAGCGATACAGCTGCGCGCCAAGCGTCAGTGTCTGCTCGGTGGTCAGGGCGATATCGAGGCTGCCCATGATGTCGATGCTGCGGTTGTCCTGCAGGTCGGTCTGGGCGATGTCGGGGAAGATCTCGTCGCCGCGGCCATCGTACTGGCGACCATTGTCTTCATAGGCCACCGCCAGGCGCCCCTGAACCCGCTCGGTCCCGCCGCTGACGGCCTGGGCCAGGCGGTAGTCGACGTCATCGGAATCGTTGAAGCCGGTGGTGATGCCCGCCTGGGTCGAGAAGTGTCGGCCCGGGCCATCGCCCTTCTTGGTGATGATATTGATGATGCCGCCGGTGGCGCCGCCGCCGTACAGGCTGCTGGCGCCGGACAGCACCTCGACGCGCTCGACGTTGAACGGATCGATGGCATCGAACTGGCGCGACAGGCCGCGGGAGCTGTTCAGCGAGACGCCGTCGATCAGCACCTGGGCACTGCGCCCGCGCATGTTCTGGCCGTAGTTGGTGCGGCCCTGGGGCGCCAGGTCCAGCCCCGGCACCAAGCGCCCGAGAGCGGTCTTGAGATCCGCCCCGGTGTTGATCTGGGTCTGCAGCTGTTCACCATCGACCACCCACACCGCCCCTGGGATCTCGCTGATGGCCTTGGGCGTACGTGAGCCTACCACCACCATGGTGTCCTGTGCCTGCGAGCCGATCTCGGGTCGGCTAGCGGCCGGTCCGGCGGGCGGCGTTGCACGCGGTTCGCCGGATCTCGACGTGGTAGAGGACGTCGCCGCCGCGGGTGAATCGGTTTCCGGGGTCGTCGTCTGTGCCTGGGCCAGGCCAGGGGCCGAAGCGGCCAGCAGCAGCAGGCCAGCGGTGGTGCTTGTCTTCATGGTTCGCCTTGAACATCGATCGTAGGAGGGGTCATTTTTTTTCTTCGCCACCGTGCAAGACCTGAGCGTCGTGCCGAGAAACGCCGACGCATACTCACCGGAAAGGGCGAATCAGCACAGGTTGGTGGAAGGTCAGTCTAGCGAATAGTGAAATCAATAAGAAGTATTCGTATTAAAATTAAGATATAGGCCGATAAGGTCAGCGATGCGAGAGGGTAGCTAGGCCTGCGGGCAGGCCGATAGCTTAGGGAGAGAGCGTAAGGAGAGAACGTAAGGAGAGAACGTAAGGAGAGAGCGTTGCGAGAGGCGGGGGGTCCTCCGATGTGAGGCAGCGCCGGAAGGGTTGGCGTCCTGGCGCATCGCCGCGTCGAAAGGGTGGCTGTGCAAATAGGGTGCAGCGACTCGTCGATATCGGTCCTGGGGTGTAGGGTTGAATCAACACACTTAACGCGCAGGAGTCCGCCATGGCGAGCGTCCGTATCCTCACGCAGGGCACCATCCACTGCTTCCCTCCGGGGCTCAAGGACGACGACGGCAAGACCGTCAACGCTGAGATCTCCGCCGTGGCCTATGACGGCGAACGCCTGCTGATGGCCAGCGACAAGCCGATTCCCGGCGCCGACCGCTCGGCGGTATTCGCCCTGCCGCTGGACGCCAACGGCCCCGACGATACCCGCCTTCAGTACCTGACCACGAGCCGTATCAAGGACGCGGTGAAGTATGAAGACTTCGCCCTGACCACCGATGGCCGGCACATGATCGCCACCACCGGCTTCGATCGTATCGACGATCAGACCCACGAACTGAATGCCTACAACCACTTGCTGATCTGGCCTCTGGGCGAACCCGAGAAGGTGCAGGTGGTGGACCCCGACCCCCGCGATGGCGTCGAAGGTTCGCTGGAATTCCGGCGCAAGATGGACGCCGCCGTCGGCAAGCCCTATTACAAGATCGAAGGCCTGGCGGCAGTCCCCAGCAGCAAGGGCGACGGTCTGCTGTTGTTCGGCATCCGCGAACAGGGCCAGGCCCACGACGACTTCGAGTACGTTCGCCGCGTCATCGGCGCCCACTTCATCATCAACGACGCCGACAACCTCGAATTCGTCGACCAACTCCACGATGTGTTCAGCTTCGACCCCGGCGAGCATGGGGGCGTGAAGCACGAGTGTGGCCTGTCGAGCCTGGAGTACGACCCGTACCACGCCAGAATCTACCTGCTGACGAGCTTCGAGACAGAGCACGATGGCAAGGAAACCATCGGTGGCTACCTGTGGGTCATGTCCCTCGAGGACTTCCACGAAGGCCGTACCCCGACCCTGGTGACGCAGGAGAACGGCGACGTCCTGGAGTTTGAACACAAGGCCGAAGGCCTCGCGGTGCTCGACCGCGAGCGACTGTTCGTCGCCTACGACAACGACCGCAACTTCGAGCTCGGCAGCGTCGACGAGCGCGACGAACGCCGTGCCTGCGAAGCGCCGTACACCATCCTCGGCCTGGTGTAATAGCGCGACCGGATCACTGGCAGCATGGGGCAGCGAGGCCCAGCGACGTGGCCTCAGCGCGCGCAGGCCTGATCCAGCGCATCTGGAAAAAAACAAGCCGCTGGCCTCCGCCAGCGGCTTTGGTTATCATGTCGCCCGCATTGATAAGGGCCTATAGCTCAGTTGGTTAGAGCAGGGGACTCATAATCCCTTGGTCGCTGGTTCGAGTCCAGCTGGGCCCACCATTCAAATCAGTGGTTTAGGGTGTTATGAGCCGCTGTCTTCAATGCTTGGTTGCGGTTTGGTTGCTGATCTTTGGTAACCGCGCTATCACTGAATCCCACCTCGCCGGGTCCGCATGTGCGTAGCGGCTGGTGACTGTCAGTGACGAGTGGCCGAGAAGATCCCGGATGCTCGTCAGTGCTTCTCCCTTGCTGGCCAACAGCGAAGCGTAGCAGTGCCGAAGATCGTGGAAGCGAATGTCCGGCCTACCGATCGCTTCCCTTGCACGCTCAAAAGCTCCGCGGACTCGTTCCGCTGTTGTATCGAACGGCAGGTTGGTCACCAGAGCCAATCCCTCGTCAGTCAGTGGTACTACTCGCGGCTTTCCGCTTTTCGTCTGTTCCGGCTTCAAGACGATCCGCCCGTTGTAGACGTTGCTCTTGGCCAGTCCAAGCAGTTCGCCTCGACGCATGCCAGTGAGCATGGCCAGTAATATCACACGGCGTTCCTCCTGGTAGCGGGTTGGAACTGCCTCGAGCAATTCGGCCAGTTCAACTTCGCTCAGATATACATGCCGTTCGTTTCTGGGAGACGGCTTGCGCAGCTTCCCGTCCAGCGGCATGTCGATCCAGTCCCATTCGCGGTAGGATAACGAGAGCACCCGTTTGACAACCTGAGTCCGGTTGTTGATCGTCGATTGCGCCAGGCCCTGTTCCCGCAGGGCCTTTTGCATCTTGCGAGCAGCATCCAGAAGTTCCTGGCCAATTGCCACGCCGGGTGCGTGTTCATCCATCCAGCCTGCTACGCAGAGAATGTGGTGCTTTTGAGAGCGAACATCGTATTCGCTGACCATCCTCTGCAGTCCTTCCGCGAATGTACGGTGAGGCTTTCGCCCCATGACTCCATTGAACTGATCTTCCTGCTGTTGAGCTTCAGCCCTCAGTGCGTACTGCCTTGCTTCTCCCTCTGTGCGAAAAGTTCGCTGAGTGCGGCGACCGTTGATCGTTTCGCGGACGACCCACGTGCCGCGATCCTCCCGTTTGGAGACCGAGAATCCCATTGACGTTCCTCGTTGAGTTGAGGACCGCGCCTGCACCGGGCAGCGTATCCTTCAACTGCATCCTTATCAAAGCGAACCGCGCTGCCGAGTTGCACAAAGCCAATTCTGTGCTTGTTCGCGTAGACCCAGCTCAGGCTCATCGCCAGCTCTTTGGCGACTTCTTCTGGTGTGAGCAGTCCCATCGTCAGTCCCCCGTGTATCTGCGGCCACCTGGGCCACGTCCAGGCCCTGACCGCCATTCTTGTTCATCCTGCATCCAGTCAGTGCCAGCGGCGTCACGGTACTTGCCGATCGCTTGCTGGATTTCTGGTACAGCAGTGAGACGGTGCAAGCGCTGAAGCTCCGTTTGCTGGCGCCTGATAATGCCGTTGGCGATGTCCGCTAGTTCCCATCGGTCGGTGGGCGTCTCACCGTCGGCCTTGACCTTGCCCAGTCCGAAGCAGGCACCGCATGGCTTGTTGGTATTGCCCTTGATCTGGTCAGTTCCCGAGCCCAGACAGAGCGGGCAATCGTCGTTGGCGATAGAGCGCCAGTTGTTACGCCAGTCGTCGGCGGTGGTCAGGCTCTGAAGACCTTTGTCGAGATCGCGGTACATGATCAGCGTGTGTCCTTCCAGCGTGCCACCGCCGGCATGTTCACCCATCAGGGTGTAGCGGCCACCGTGCTCTTGGTGCGTATGAGAGGGGCGGTCAGTCACGTTCACTCCCAAGTGCTTTTTCGAGTTTCTCGACCATCACCAGTCCCAGGCTGGCGGGCAGGTTGTCACTGGCCCACACCCGTGCCGCCCTGGCGTCCTCACGCAGCCGCCATAGCTGCCGCTCCAGCACCCGTTCCCGCTCGCTCTTTCCATCGGAGTCCAGCTCGCCCTCTGGTATCCGTGATTGTTCGACAGACCTGCTCATGGCCGTCTCTCCTGTACTCGCATGGATCGGCGAAATTCCCGGGCGACCAGGCTGTAAGCCGCCAAGATCACCAGACCTAGAATGCTGGCCGCTATCACGCTACGGCCTCCTGCTGGCGCTTGGCCCGCTGGCGGGCCCAGTAGAGTCGCGATGCCGCGGCACGCTTCTTGGCAGCATTACGCTTGGCCTCCCGGTGAATTTCAGGCATCCGTTTCAAGCGCTTCAGCACGGACTCACGGCACACGGTCTTTCCCATGGCGGCCAGGCGCTGGACCACCTGGGGCACAGCCATACCTTCCACCTCGACGCAGTCGGTGATGATCCTGTCTATCTCTGGCCAGTCTTTTCTGGCGTGGGGGAGGGGACGGCTGGTATCAGTCACTTCCAGGTAGTTGCAGGCGCTTCTTGCCTGATCTCGTGTCTTCCCCATGCGTTGCCCGATTTCCCGGTAGGTGAACCCAGCGTTGTAGAGCTTCTCGGCTAGGTCATATTCTTCCCGAGCCCACTTGCTCCAGTTGCGTGCCATGATTAAGCCGTCCTCAGCAGGTCATCGACATGGCTGGCGCCGTATTGCCGGGCCTCACCTCCCATCCAGTCGACGATGCGGCCGACGCTCTCGCCCAGGGCCTGGGCCATCAGCAGGAAGTCGGTCTCGTGTCGAACGACAGCGTCATCGCCGTCTTCGGTCTGACTTGCTTCATCGATGAGAGCGTCATCGAAACGGATCGACTTGATGGCCAAGTCATCGTGAAGCACGAAGGTCACCCGCCCCTTGATGCCGATGGCGAGCTTGCTGGCCTGGCGGCCACTCTCGAGCAGGTGCTGCATGTCGTCGCTGTCCAGATCCACCTGACGGCCGCGCACAATTCCGTCATCGCCTTTTGCCTTGAGTTCGACTTGATCGCCAATCTGCATGTCAGCCGGCCGACTGGCTGGATCGCTCAGCCAGGTGGTCATGGCGCGAATCGGAAGACTCTGAGTGGCCAGTGGCGTTACCTTGAGGTTGCCCAGCGACTCGCGTAGCAGGTCCAGCGCTTCTTCTGCGCGCTTGCGGCTCGAGGTGGCTACACCAATGAGGTTGCGACCAATGTCCCACCAGACATCGACTCGCTGCGTCCGGACGAAAGCCCGCGGCAAGAGCTCTTCGTAGACCTGCTCCTTGATTGCTTGTTTTTCCTGACGACGCAGCTTGCGCGCCTCGGACGTCTCAATTGCCTCGACGCGCTCTTCAACCTCCTCACGCACGACAGAGGCGGGAAGGATCCTCTCTTGTCGCAGCACGCTCAGCAGGCGATGACCTTGGAGCTCGTTCATCAGAATGCTGCTGCCACGACCTGCCGGCGGCACCCAGCCGACTCGACGGGCCTCGCTGCCACCCAAGGGGCGAGACGCCTGCTCGCTCAGGGCTCGTTCTACCAGCGCCCCTTCGATGTTCTCCATGTCATGAAGCCGGTATGAGTGAAGGTTTCGAATCCACATGTCCGCTGTCCTTTCTTTGAGGGGGGAATCAGTTGGTGGCGAGCTGGCGCGGGCTAGCTTCGGCCAAACCTGCAGACCGGATACCAGCGCACTGCTGATCGGCGATGCCCTGGTAGTCGGGATGCCCGGTGCGATCGACGGCGGGAATCCCGCGCGCGGTCTCGGCGCGCCAGATGCTGACTTCGCTGCAATACTGGCCGTGGACAGCGCGTTCCAGCGCTACGTCCTGTTGCTGAACCACGCTGTAGGCGAGCACCAATAAGGCCGCGGCAGGCAGGGCCATGAAGGTCATCACGACCTGCTTTGCGGCGCGGTGGTTGTCACAGTGGGTGGTGTTCATGTCTGTCACTCAGTGGCGGCTGGTGGAGATGTCCGGATCAGACTTCAGTTGCTGGATGGCTGGTCCAGGTAGTGCCGAAGTGTTCGGGTGATCCTGTAGAGGTCCTCAAGGGCGGTGCTGTGCTGTTGCTGTTCACTGCTGGCCCTGGGGAGCGCGGCGGCCATGTTCCGGAAGATTCCCCAGGGCAGCTGGCTGGCGCCTTCCATGGGTTGAGCGGCACTGACCAGTAGGGTGTGGCCATCAATGGTGAGCGTGGTGCCGACGCGGTACCGGCCCTGCAGGTTGATCGCGTACGCCAGCTCCTGGACCTCCATGAGCCGGTTGACCAGCTGCCCACTGACGCCCGATGTGCTGAACACCGTGTACGGAGAGTTCATGCCGATTCCTCTAGGTAGAGGCAGATGTTGCCGTTGTCGTGCAGGCAGCCGAGCATTCCCGCCAGCCAGGCGATGGCGTCTTGCTGGGTCCGGTGTAGCTCACAGGCTAAGATCGTGACCAGCTCACCGGACATCGGGGAAAACCAGGCGGGCCGGTAGCCAGCCTGGGCGCTGCCGGTAATGGCTTCCCGGGCGATCAGTTGGGTGTCAGGGTCTGACACACCATGGCGCTGGGCATGGGTCCGCCAGGCTGCTGCAAGTTGCCGTACGGGATACTCGAAGGTGGTGGCATCGTGCTGGATCATGCGAAGAGGCTCCCCAGGTCACGGCGCGCCACCCTGCTGGTGGACGTAATTTGCTGGCGCGTTCGCATGGGCTGGCGCACTCGGGCCGTCGAGTGGTTGAGGTCGGCGACTAGCAGTGCGATGACCAAGGGCGCGATCCAGCCCCGGCGCATTCCTTTGACGATGGCGTCAGCGGTGCGGGAGGCGTGGAGGCGGTAGTAAAGCGCTTCGGCGGTGCTCTTGACCGTGGCGGGGCTGATGCCACGGTGCCGAGCAATCTCTTTTTGCGTCATGCCACTGGCCAGGCCGGCCAGCACCATCACTTGCTTGGCTGTCGGCAGGTCGGAGCCGCGCTTGCCCACGCGGCAGCGGAAGCCTGCGAACTCGATATGCTGTGGTGTCTGCTCCATGTGATGCCCCTCATGCGATGCAAGTCGATGAGAGAACAATACGAAAACGTATTGATTCAGTCAATGCGTTTTCGTATAAATTTTCAGCAGGCACAAAAAAACCCGCCGCTAGGACGGGTCGCAATGATGGAATGATCTGAGTTAAGAAACGGCTTCAACGGCTTGCCTCTGCGCCATGGCTTGGGATTCCCGATATTCCCAGGCTTCGGCTGCCATGGTCCAGTGAACCTCGTGCCCCTCTTCTTCGATAGCCTCGCGTACCTCGACCAGCGGCACGTTGAAAAACTCCTTGCGGGCGTTGATGCGGTTGACCTGGTGCTCGGCAAATTGGCGGTGTAGCTCCCTCTCCAAGGCCGGTGCGTCCTCCGCATAGATCATGGCATGCACGTCGAAAGAGAAAGGCACGCTGGCGTCACCGAGCTCCTTGACGCGATCGAGTGGCTCGAGGCGTCGGGTCATACCGATCTTGAACACGTTCTCACCGAAGGAACCGATGTTCGAAATGATATAGACGTGGCCGCTCTTGGTCTGCTGGGCCATGGAGAGCGCTCGCTGACCACGTGACTCGGCCTCCTCTAGCTGTTGTTCGAGCTCGGCCAGGCGTACCTGGTACTGCGCGCGCTCTTCTTCGCTGGCGCTTTCAACTTGTTTGCGGGCTTCCTCCATGGCCTTGGCCAGCATGCGTTCTTCCTTTTCGGCCTGCTTAATGGCCTTCTCCATGTCGCGCTGGGCCTTTTCTTCCTCGCGGATCTGCTCGCGGATTGCTCGCTGCTCTTCCTGCTCCTGCTTGCGAAGTTCCATCGCGGCAACCGCCCATTTCAGTTCTTCCAGCCGGGCTTGCAAGTAAAGGTCGGTTATACGTGCGTTCTTGAATGGCTTGCCGTTGTGATCAACTAGACTTTTTGCGTCTAGAATTGCCTGTCGCAGCTTGCCGTAATTGTCGTGCTTCACTTTGGAGAGAAGAGAGTCGACTTTTCCGTTGAAAGCGTCGACAGCGAAGTGGATAGCGTAGGTGCGTCGAATGACTTCTTTATAGTCGCAGTCGCCGGCGCGACCATTCTTTGCCATATCTCGACAGTGCTTTCGCGCTTGCTTGAGCTTCTCACCTGCTTCCTTGTGGGAGAAGTCTTCTGCAAGGTCATCCAGTAGGCTGGCATTGGGCACAATGTAATCGTCGTGGTAGCCCTCGATGACGTTGCGCATGGCCTTGGCCGTCTTCTCGTACAGCTTGGCGTCCTCCACTGCCTTCAGTGCGTTTCCTGCGGTCGCTTCGGCTTGACGGCGTGCATCGGCGACGATCCTCGCGGCATCAGAATCGGCCTTCGTGAGGATGGCGGCGGCCTGGTCGCTGGCTTCTTGGCGCTTGGCTTTGCCTTCCCTGATATATTCACGCTTGTTCTGCTCGCCTTCGGATGCAAGCGTTTCAGCGAGCTGATTGGCTCTCTGCTCGACTTCCTCAGCCTTTTGTCTTGTCTTGCGCGCCTCGACCTCGGCTTGCGAGACCAGAAATTTGGCTTTCTCGCTGGCATCGTGTACTTCTTCGTACTGCCATAAATGCGCGACGGACTGACGAATCTGTTCAGTCTCACGGGCTAGGCGTTTGGCCTTGCGCTGGAGGGCTAGGGCGGTCAGCCAGCCTGACAGTATCAGCGCCAGAGTAATGAGGAGGACGATAGCTCCCTCGGACATGTTCTTCTCCCTTGGTTTCCTGCGTGTGAAACAAAGGTAAGTTTGGCATAGGTCGTTGCCGAGGTTCTGTAGGAGATATCTTACAAAAAACCCGCCACAAGGGCGGGTTGGATAGGGTAGGAAAAAGGGTTAGGCGCGAGCTATGCCGGCATCTATTGCTTTTTGAACCTCGTTTTGTTTGCGAATGTGGCTAGTGTCGAGGTTGACGAATTGACCAAGAAGGCGCTGTCCAAATGGGATGGCCAATAGTTCACCGCGAGCTTCTTCGCTATCTCCCAGCATGGCCAAGGTGGCGTCATTGTGAGACTGCATTTCGACAATTGATAGTTCTGGGGGTTCGTCCATTTCGATGGCGGTTCTCTCCAAGTAGAGCTCTTGACTCATTCCCTCGGCTTGAAAGCGACTTTGGAAGGCTATCCAGCGCTTGCGCAGTTCCAGGTGCTGTGCTTCCTTGGTAGCGGTGCCCACTACTAGGTCCACCGCAGAGAAGAAAGCCACGATGGCGGCCATGATACTGGCAACGAAAGAGCTATCGGCGAGCAGGAATGACATGGCTGAAGATGAGCCCAGAAACACCCCGACGAAGCCTGTGGCCTTGTGCCACTGGGAGAACAGGGCCGCACGCCGGGTGTGGTAGCGAATGTTGCGCAGCAGGTAGTGCTTGAAAGCGAAGGCTTCATCTTCGTCTTCGTCATTGTCCCTACTGGCCAGGCTTAACAGTTCCTGGTCGTCGTTTGGGGGCGGGGCGGCTTTCGGCGATGTTGGTATCGCTTCGCTCTCCTCGCCAGTCATTTTTGTTGAATCCGTCATACACCGGTTGCCTCTCGTTCCCGCGATCTAAAGGGGGTTTGCTCGGTTTGCGGTCTTTGCGATCGATCATGTCATTTGCTCCTATTGTAGTCGGTGGCTAAGGCCCAGAGAACATCCCAGTCTTACAGCCGCGTTTTGGCCTCAACGGCGACGCCAAGAATCCGGCAGTTGCCGTTGATGGGGATCAGTGGGTAGGCCGGATTGAGGGCCTTGAGAAAGCGCTGCCCACCGTCCTCGATCAGCTTCTTGAAGGTTGCCTCGTTGTTGTCTGAGAGGAGGGCAGCCACCAGCTTGCCAGGTACGGCGTCGATGCCCGAATCGAAAAGCACCAGGGTGCCCTCGGGGATGCTGGGGGTGCTACCTGGTGGGGCCGTCATCGAGTCCCCCTTCACTTCGAGCCAGAAAGCCTTCCCCTGGGCGCGGTAGTCGGAAGCTTCCTCATGCGGCTCGGCGCCGGGTTCGTAGGGTGTGACGCACTCGGTCCAGGCGCCAGCCTGTACACGGCTGATGACTGGATACCGGTGATAGCGGATGGGGTGTGGGGCAGTTTGAACGTTGCTATGCCCCCTGACCGTGTCACCGACTTGGCCAGCCGCCTCAAGCGCATCCCCGGGCTTCGGGCTTGAATCGTAAGCCTGGCCAACGGCCGACCCGTAGGTCAGCTGAACAATCGAGATACCGAGGGCGTTAGCGAGCTTTTCTAGGTTGCCAGTCCGAGGAGACTTACTCTCGCCCGTGATGATCCTGTGGATGGTCGGCTGAGGGACGCCCGACTGTCGCGCCAACTCGTTCTCACTCCATCCTCTACCGGCGAGCGCTTGTGCGAGCCGATCAGCGACGGTTTTTCCTTCTGGCATCTCATTGCCTATCGGGTTGAGGGGGGAGGACTACCTGGGCGCTGTGCCCAATATTCCATTATTCGAATTCGTATTGTTGCGGAAACGAGCTTGCCGACGCCAATACGTTTATGTATCCTTTCTTTCAATACGTTTTTGTATTGGATGGACACATGCACCAGTTCACTGCGAGCGACATGGTTCGCGACCTCGTCAGTACAGGGCTCACTCAGCAGCAGATTGCCGAGAGAGCTCAGGTATCCCAGGCAACTATCGCTCGAGTCCACAGCGGTGCGGATACGCGGTACGAGACAGGAAAGCGAATTGCGGAGCTCCATCGCCATGTCTGCCCTAGCCGATATCGCACCTCCAAGCCTACCACCCATTCGTCGGCGTCAACGACCGCTTGAGCGGGGTGGAAATTCATACAGGTAATGAGAGGGGGTAAGATGGGTATCAAATGGGTATTACGCGATGGCCTTGACGAGCTTTTCCCAGCGGCTGAGAGGCAGAGTGAAGTCTCCACGACCACGCTCAATGACGGAGTCATTGTAAGCGGGACGTCGAAGGCTCTCGATATGGGGTGTATCCAACATGGTGATCTTGCTTACCCGCCCGTCGAGAGAGTCCAGCCCGATAGCGTCGGATTTTCGCAAAGCTTTCTGAAATTGTTTTTTAGAATCAAAGCACTGGATGGATTTTTTTCCAGGGGAAACAACGAAATCCAACACTGTGCTAGCGGAGACTACCAAACCGCTAATACCAGTCACCAAAGGCGACGATGTCAGGAAGCCGATGAATGCTGCGCTGCCACCAAACAAACTGAGGAAGCTGAACAAGCCAGCCATGCGCTGATAGAAACGTTGCTGGAGAGCCATGTATCGAATCCAGTACATGACGTCGCCCTTGGCTTCGTACAGCGATCGTTCATCTGTTCGCACCAGGATATCGCTCGTCGAAGCATTCATGGCAAATTCCTAATGCTCCCGGGTTTGTGCAGATTCTGGGGGGCCTGGAGTCCTTGTTGGTGGGGAATCGCTTGGCTGTGGAATAGGCTTTCTCGGGTTGGGTTCGCGAACGTTTCGCAAGGAGGTGCATCTCTTCAGCATGTGTCTGTTCATCAGGCCTCTCCTAGAAGTGGTGGGAACTCTCACCTTGTAACTCGAAGTTTAGTCTGCGTCGTGATCGATTACCTGATCGAATTTTCCTGGGGGGCTGTATGAGCCTCGCTGCCATGCATTGGGCCAGGCAGTCCATGAAGACCCTGCCGGCCAACATCAAGACGCCGTCACGCTTGGCTCTCATGCTGCTGGCGGACTATGCGGACGAAAACCACGTCTGCTGGCCGTCGATTGCCAACATGGCGGCTGAGATGGGCTGTTCCACACGCAGCGTTCAGCGAGCGATCGACGTGCTCGAGCAGCGGGGGCTCTTGGCCGTCGAACAACGCCTTGCCGCGAACGGTCGTCAGCAATCCAATCGGTATCGCCTGGCGGTCGGGGGAGGGTGCCAATCTGTCACCCCTACTACTTCTTCCAATTCGGGGGAGGGTGACAACCTGACACCCCCCGAGGGTGACAAATTGGCAGAGGGGGGTGACACCGGTGTCAGGGGGAGGGTGACACCCGTGTCACCCCTTGAATCTACCACTAAGACTCTACCCCCTTACCCCTCTGGTGCGCGCAAACCCGATTCTTCAGCCACGCCAGCCCCGAATGCTGGCGCCGGCGAATGGACCGGAAACGTCTGCGACCTGGACGACGATGGCCGGCCGCTGGAACAGGCGCCGGAATCTCGCCAACGCCCGATGACCTACGACTGGCAACCCGATGCCGAACAGCTGGCCGTGGCCTGCCTGCGTCGTGGTCTGCCGTCCACGCTCCAGCCGGACGCCGCGACCCTGGCCGACTTCACCGCCCACTTCGCCGAGAAGCCCTTTGAGCGCCGGACCCAGCAAGGCTGGCACGAGCGGTTGGCCAAGTGGCTCGCCGAGAACCGTCACCGTCAACCGCACATCACTGCCGCTCAGGGAGGACCTCACCATGCACAGCGCCCAGCAGCTCGCCACGGACTCGATCGCCAAGCTGAACGCGAGGCAGTCCGTGAACAACTCGCCAACCCGAATGACACCAGCTGGGCAGACGGCTGGTGGCCGGAAGACACCGCCGAGAGACCAGACTCTGGCGTTGGTGAATCAGGTATTCACCCGGTTGGAGGCGATTTTTCCGAGGACGTGGGCGAGCGCCTTCCCGAGTGCAGATCTGCTGAATCTGGCGCGCCGAGAGCTGGCGCTGGAAATGGCGAGATGGCCAGTGCTGCCGGGGTGCCAGGTGGTCGAGCGAGCGATGAGCGATCTGAAGGGGCAGGGGAGTACCTGGCCGCCGACGATCCCGGTGCTAGTGAACCTGCTGGCGCCAACGCCGGAGGACTTCGGTATGCCGGCGACTGGTGAGGCGTGGCGCGAAGTGCTGGCCCACGCCCATGCACCGAGCACTCATCGCTGGACGCACGCCGCCGTGCGCATGGCCGGGCAGATGACTGGTTGGTGGGACCTGACCCACACCACCGCAGCCAGCGCTTGGCCCAAGTTGGAGAAGCGCTTCGCCAAGCACTACGCAGCCTTGGTCAACCGAGTGATGGCCGGTGAGGACCTGACGCCGTGTCAGTTGCTCGAGCACGACGGTAGTCGGACATGCGCAGAGCTCGCCGAGCGCAAGGGGCGGGAGCACGCCCAGCAACTCGCCGCAGACGCAGGTTTGCCCTACCGCATGAATGGTGACCAGGGGCTTCGGTCGCTGCGTGCCGCACTGAAAGGAGTTTGATGCATGAGCAACGTGATTCCGTTCGAGTTCGACCAGCAGCCGGTTCGCGTCATCCATGGCGATGACGGCGAAACGCTGTTCCTGGCCCACGATGTGGCAAGGGCGCTCGGCTACGCCAAGCCCCGCAACGCCGTAGCGCGCCACTGCAAGGGAGCCCTGAAACGGGGCGCCCTTACCGATGGCGGCGAGCAGACCATGACCGTCATTCGTGAGCCGGACGTCTATCGCCTGATCGTGAAGAGTCAGTTACCCAGTGCCGAGCGCTTCGAGGCCTGGGTGTTCGAGGAGGTACTACCGGCGATCCGCCAGACCGGCGCCTATCAGGTGGCCGCGCCAACATCGGCGCCCAAGGATGAGCGGCTGACCGACATCGCCCGCGCCTCTGCCATTGCTGGTGCGCTGGATGCCGCGGCTCGTGCCTTTGGCTTTGACGACAACATGCGGCTGCTGTCGGTCAACCAGGCGGTGCAGAAGCGAACAGGCGTCAACCTGCTTGGTGAGCTGGGCGCCACGCACCTGGTGAGCCCGATCAACGAGCGCTACCTGACCCCCACAGAGTTGGGACTGCCGTTCGACATGAGCGCCAAGGCGGTGAACCTGCTGCTGCGGGATCTCGGCTACCAGCGCCAGCAGGTGGATGGCCGTGGCCGAAAGTACTGGGTCATGACCGAGGCAGGTAGGCAGGCCGGTGGCCGGATGATGGATACCGGCAAGCGTCATGGAGACGGCACGCCTGTGCAGCAGCTTAAGTGGCCGGAGAGTGTGGGCCATGCCCTTCAGGAGGAAGCGGCATGAAGATGACCGCCACAGATGAGAAGGCACTGGACGCCCTGGTCAGCCAACATGCCGAAAGCCGCGCCCCCGTGCAGACGATGATCGTACAGGCGGCTTGCAACGCGAGAGCTTCCACCGACCGGGATCGGGTGAGGGCGGCGTTGAGTCGATTGAAGGGTGCCAGCTACGTGGTTCGTACTACTGGTGACCGCTGGGTGCCCACCCAGAGCGGTATCGCACGGGCGACGGGCATCGAGGTGGTGGCGGATGAGGCAAGCGCCGAAGGGCAGCAGGTGGCTGAACAGGTTGCCGCGGTATCCGCTGATGCCCAGGACTCGGACGGTCCACAGGGCGACAGCACCGATTCCTCGGAGGTGGTAACCATCAGCGCTGTCTGCGCGGATCGTGGGTTCGTGAAGGTTGATGTGCCCGCCAGTACGCGTGGCATCCGGCTGAGTGATGAATGTCGAGCTGGGGCTGTTGGCACTCCACCAGCCTCTGAACCAACACCCCATGAGTCTGAACGCCCGCTGGCGGTCAATGGGATCCAGAGCGGGGGGCGAGCATCGAACGATGCCCATGGCGAGTCGAGCGAGGCCGTCACCGCACAGAGCATTCTGTCCCGTGCTGGCGCTCACATGCGTGATCGAGCCGCCACCTACGACAAGCCCCAGGGCGAGCGCTCCATAGGCGCCACCGTAGGCGCCTTCGAAGCAATCACCGGGCTGTCCCTGACCGAAGAGCAGGGCTGGTTGTTCATGGCGCTGCTGAAGGCCGTGCGAAGCCAACAAGGCGGCTATCGCGCCGACAGTTACGAGGATGGTGCCGCCTACTTTGCACTGGCGGGTGAGGCCGCTGGGAGGGATCGCCAATGACGGACCAGGTGAAGGGCGGCCTTCAGTCACGGCGAGCGGCCATGCTGTGCCAAAACCCACGTTTTGGTCTGTACCTGGATCAGCGCCGGCGACTGCGTTACCGGCTGTTGCTAGCCGACCTGCCGGACGGTACTCACAGCGAGCAGGACGCCATCGACTTCATCCGTGAGAGCTGCGGCGTGGCCAGCCGCGCCGAGATCGACCATGACGCCACGGCCAGCGTGATGCTGGAACGAATCATCACCGATTACCAGCGCTGGGAGCGCCAGCAGAGGGTAGCGCGATGACGGTCGCGAGCAAGCCCACGGGGGCCGGCCGAACGGGCAGCGGTGGTCGGAAAGCTCGACGGCCCTCCGTGGATTGGGAAGGCCAGGAGCAGGCGGTACTAATCCGCTGGCTCTATGGCGAGAAGATGCGCGGCTCTGCCGTGGGCGAGCTGTACGACGCCATCTACCACGTCCCCAACGGTGGCGCCCGTCACAAGAAAACCGCGTCGGACCTCAAGCGCCAAGGGGTGAAAGCCGGTGTCAGCGACCTGCCTGTCAGGCAGGCCCGCGGCGGTTGGCATGGCCTCTACCTCGAATTTAAGGCAACCCCGCCACGACATGCGTCGCTGGCGCAGAGCCAACGCGACTGGCTTGAGTCGTCGGAAGGCGAGGGCTACTGCGCGGTGCTGGCGCGAGGCTTCGAAGAGGCCAAGGCGGTGCTGAGGGAATACGCAAGCTGGCCCCGCACCCAGGTAGAGGGGCCGCGTCGCGAACTGGTCAACGGCACGGAATGGAGGCGCTGATGCAGACCCAACTGCCGCGAAGCGTGCAGGAAATCGCCGACGTCATCGGACGTCAGCGCGCCCTGTATCTCGTCGGACAACTGCCCAGGACGTACCGGCGCCAGTGGCGGTGCGACCTGTACGTGCCGCAGAAGCTGAAACCGGATCATCGACTGGTTGAGCTGCTGGGGTGGGAGGACGCCAACAAGATGGTCAAGGAGTTCGGCGGGCTGATACTGCAACCGGCTCGTTGTGACTGCGTCGCCCGAGAGTTCAAGTATCGCGCCGTGCGGCAGATGCGGGCGAAGGGAATGAGCGCAAAGGACATATCGGAGCTGACCGGCATTCCATCGCGCACGGTCAGGCACATTCTAGCGGCAACGTCACCCGAGGCGGGTGGGGATACGGGGTGTCAGTCTGCAGCTGACATACCGATAAGTCCTGACACGCAGGGGCAGCGTATCCGCCAAGGAACATCGCATGCCAACACCCATTAGACGGCCTTCGAGACCTATGGCTGAAGCGAATGAGCGCCTGGCACGAGTCGAGACGCATCTATCTCACCTGTCAGAGCAGCAGGACAAGATGTCCGACACCATCGATGCCATCAAGGAATCCAACTTGAGGCTCGCGACAGCCGTAGAGAAGTTTCCCGCCCTGCTGAACGATGTGCTCGCCATTCAGCGGGAATCTGTTGGTCAGGACAAGCGGATCACGCAGCTGGAGCACTGCATCGAGGCCCAGTCGAAGCAGTGGCTTGACCAGACGAAGGTCAATCGACGGGTGGAACAGACCACCTTTCGCATGAACCTGGTCTGGTCGGCGATTGCGGCTCTCTCGGTGGCAGTGATCAGCGCATTGGTGCGGGCCTACATGAACGGCTCGTTCTCATGACGTGGAGGACCGAAGTCGTGACCGAAGTTCATTCCCCCTTCCGCCTGAGCAATCGCAGCCTGAAACGGCTGCAGGGCGTCAACGCGGATCTGGTGATGGTGGTGCGTCGCGCCATCGACATCACCGAGGTCGATTTCGGCGTGACCGAGGGCCTGCGCAGCAAGGAGCGCCAGAAGCGCCTGGTAGCCGCTGGCGCCAGCACCACCATGCGCAGCCGGCACCTGACCGGGCACGCCGTCGATCTGGCGGCCTATCTCGACGGCGACGTGAGCTGGGACTGGCCGCTCTACTACAAGATCGCCGACGCCATGAAAGCCGCCGCCAAGGAGCTGGGCGTACCGATCGAGTGGGGCGGTGACTGGAAGACCTTCAAGGATGGCCCTCACTTCCAACTGCCCTGGGGGAGCTACCCGGCATGACGATCACGACCTGGCGTCGCAACTTCCGGCTGTGGTCGACCCAGCTGTTTGCGGTGATGACCGCGCTCGGCGTCCTCCAGTGGGGGCCGGATGTGGTCGCCAGCCTGACGGCCAGCCTGCCGCTGTGGAAGCCAGTACTGCCCCAGTGGGCCTTTGCCATGACACAGACTGTGCTGGGCCTATCCGGTGTCGTCCTTCGCAACATCAAGCAGCGAGGCGGGGACACATCGTGATCAACGTGCCGCGCCTTGCACTGGTCGGCCTGCTCGCCATCTCAGTGGTGGCGGGCTGTGTGTGGGCTGCACACACCATTACCCGACAGGCCGAGACCATCGGCAATCAGCGGCAACGACTGGCAGCCGCAGATGCGCAGCTCGCCGAGCTTGAGCATGCTGCGGCTGAGGCGGAGAAGGCCCGGCGAGTCGAGGTGACCGCACTCGATAGCGCCTTGGCACAGTATCGCGCCGAGGCAGGCAGGGCGCAGGTGCATGCTAGCCAGTTGCGCCGAGAGCTGGCCACCGAGAGAGGGCGCAATGACGCATTCGATACCTGCATGGGCATGCCTGTGCCTGACGCTATCCTTGACCGGCTGCGCTTCTGATTCCCCACAGCGGGTGGTCATCACCCAGCGAGAGCCGGTCTTGCCCCCCGAGCAATACCTGGTGCCGTGTGAGATCGATGTGGGGGAGGGCACGGTGGCCGAAGTGCTGACCGGGCTTCGGGCCGGCATCGACTGTGAGCGCGCCGACAAGGCCGCTGTTCGTGCCTGGGCCGCCTCGTTCAGTGAACCCTATGGCGAGTCCTCTGAGGCTGCTGTCGGTGGCTCTGCGGCCGCCCAGTGAGGCGTCCAGCGCCGACAGAAAAAATGGGTCCTCCCTGGCACCGGGGCCATGCGGGGGCACCAGTCTCGCGGAAGCTTGCGTGAGCGAGAATTTTCAGTCGCGGTTAATTGTTGTTTTTTGGGAGTGGCATGGCGTTCAAGGGAAAGGGGCGCGAGGTCAACCGCGAAGAGCTCGCCGAGACCTTTGGCGTATCGCTCAATACCATCTCCAGCTGGGTCCGCAATGGCTGCCCCTTCGACCAGAAGGGGCGCCAGGGCAAGCCTTGGAAGTTCAACACCCGGGACGTCAGTGAGTGGCTGCGCGACCAGGCGCGAATGGAGGCCGCCGGCGAAGCGCCCCTCGATGAGTACGATCTGAAACTACGGAAGCTGGCAGCGGAGACCGCCCAGGCGGAGCTCGAGCTGGCGGCGGCGCGAAAGCAGGTGGCACCCATCGAGGAATTCGAGCGTGCCCGGGCTCTGGAAAACGCCACAGTACGCGCCAACGTCATGAACGTCCCCAGTCGAGTGGTCAGCCAACTGATCGGTGAGACCGACGAAGGGCGCTTCAAGCAGATACTGGCGGCCGAGCTCATCCAGGCGCTTGAAGCTGCTGCGGATGCCGATATCGAGCTTGGGGAAGGCGACGACGATGACAGCGCCGATTGAGGCCTCCACACAGTTCAGCAATGCCGTGGGCGTGCTTCGCGCCCTCAAGCGAGCCGCGCGGCACCTGGTACCCCCGGCTCCGCTGAAGCCCAGCGAATGGGCCGAGAAGAATGTTCGCATCCCCGCCGGCAACGCCGTCCCCGGTCCTATCCGTTTCGATAACGCCCCCTACCAGCGCGAACCCATGGATATGGCGGTCCATCCTGGTTGTTACCGCATCTCGCTGATGTGGGGGGCTCAGGTGGGCAAGACTCAGCTGGCACTATGTGTGCAGGGGTACAGCATCGCCCATGAGCCGCGCAGCCAGATGATGATGCAGCCGAGCCAGGGCGACCTGACCACCTGGCTGGAAACCAAGTTCAACCCGATGGTCGATGCCAATCCGGTGCTTCAGCGGCTGTTGCCCAAGCCGCGAAGCCACGAGGGGGTCAACAACCAGCGAATGAAGTCCTACCCCGGCGGCTTCATGATGTTCGCCTGGGCGGGGTCCACCAAGACGATGCGGGGGCGCTCCGCGCCGCTCATCGTGGCCGATGAGGTGGACGGCTACAGCGGTACGGACGAGGGTGATGAGGTCGAGCTGCTGTGGCAGCGGGCCGCGACCTTCGGCGATCAGCGGCTGTTGCTGGAGATCAGCACACCCACCATCAAAGGAGACAGCCGCATCGAGGCGGCCTTCGATCAGGGCGATCAGCGGCACTTCTACGTCGCCTGTCCTCACTGTGACCAACACCAGCGTTTGCGCTGGTCACACGTCCATTGGGACAAGGATGAAGAAGGCCACCATCTGCCGGAGAGCGCCCGCTATATCTGCGATGGGTGCGGTGCGCTATGGAATGACGGCGAGCGCATCGCGGCTATTCGCAGCGCTGAGCGAGTTGGCGCTGGCTGGAAGGCCAGCAAGCCCTTCCGTGGGCATGCCAGTTACCACCTCAACGAGCTGTACAGCTGTTTCCGCCGCTTGCGAGACATCGTTCAGTCCTTTCTGGACAAGAAGGCCAAGGGCGATCTGCAGTCGTTCATCAACGTCAGCCTGGCCGAGACCTACGAGGAGCAGGGTGAGCAGCACAAGGCAAGTGATCTGCTGGCGCGGGTCGAGACGTTTCCGGCACCCGTGCCGATGGGCGGTCTCTACCTGACGGCTGGCGTCGACATGCAGCAGGACCGCCTCGAGGTCGAGACGGTGGCCTGGGGCCTCGGCCAGGAATCTTGGTCCGTCGACTACAAGGTGTTGTGGGGTGATCCGCTGCGTGATGAGGTCTGGCAGGATCTGGACGACTACCTGGCGGAGACCTGGCTGCACGAATCTGGCGCCCAGATGGCGATTGGTGCGTCCTGTCTCGATACCGGCGGCAACAAGGGCTACACCCAGCGAGCCTATGAGTACGTGCGTCGTCGCTCAGGGCGGCGTCTGTTCGCGATCAAAGGGGTTCCGGGCTGGGATCGTCCGGTGGTGATGGCGCCCTCACGCAAGCGCACCGGCAGGAATCAGCGGCGCGTCGACCTGTTCAGCGTCGGCGTGGACGAGGGCAAGCTGACGGTGATGCGGCGGCTGGCGCTGGCCGAGCCTGGCCCTGGCTTCTGTCACTTCCCCAAGGAGCGCGACGAAGAGTGGTATCACCAGCTTACCGCCGAGAAGCTGGTGACCAAGTACGTCAAGGGCGTACCCAAGCGTGAATGGCACCAGACCCGGCCACGTAACGAGGCCCTGGACTGCCGCGTTTACGCCTACGCCGCGCTGCTGATCGCCTCGCCGAACCTGAGCAAGCTGGCCAAGCGCATGGAGAGGGCGCTGGAGAACCTGGCCACCTCATCACGGGAGCGAGCGGGCCCGCCGACCAAGGAGCAGGAGAGCACGCCCGAGACATCAGATGAGACCTCTACCAGCGAAAGTGACGGTGAGGATGGCCCGCAGCCCCGCCGCATCCGCAAGCATTCGCGAGGATCACGAAGCCGGCAGCGCCGCGGCGGTAGTTGGGCGACGAAGTGGTGACAAAACGTTCAGGGTACTGATTGCGTACCGAAAAGCGGTGGTTGGGCATTGCTTCAAATAGTGCTCTTCCAATTTGTCCGAAAATCAAGATCTCGCAGCATTTGGTAGACGTTGCAGCACCTTGCACCTACCGCAGAGCATACATCGGGTACGTGGCGATTTTGCCTTTTTCGACTGGGTTTCGATACTTCGTTTGTGACTACGATCCTGTTCTTAGGGTCAGCTAAAGCATAAGCGACAAGAAATGGATCCATTGCAATTCTATCTAGTTCGACTTCATTGAGGTCGGGAGCATATCCTTCATTAATAACTCTTCCCAGCAGATCTGGGTTGAACTCCTCATCGAGTATTAGGAGTTTTTTTCTCGATCTGTCTTTTGCCCAATTTACATGCTCGGCGTCGTTTCCACCTTTAATTTCTTCATGGATCTCTTTGGGTATCGCTATAGACCCATTCTTTGCATGGAACTCAAGCCAATCCCAAAATTCTGGAACCTTGGAAACTGGATAGTAAAAGTTGTGGGCTGTGATTATGATGTTAGCATCAAGTAAATAAATTTTTTTTCGATCCTCTTGCATCACAGTCCCACCATTTTTGCTACGTTCCCTGGATTCACACCGAGAATTCTTCCCGCTCGCGTCTCAGTAAGTATGCCTTCGTGGATGCCTTTGCTTACAAGATTGACCAAGGCATTTCCTGCCCTATGCTTCTTAGTGTTGTAGAAGTCGCCACCTGATGACTTTTGTTGTTTTTGCTTGTTTTCTTGTTTCGTGGCAAGCCATTGCTCCCGCAGCTGAATGTTGACGTTTTCCCACTCTTCTTTTGAGATGAAGTTTTTTCTAAAAAACCGGTAAGCGATGAGTGAAGTGCTAAGGTTGAGGCTTCTAGCCTCGTTTCTTAGAAAGTTGAAGTATGTTTCTTCACTTTGAGATGCTCTCTCATAGAGAGCATTAGTCTCGTCATCACTAAGCAGGATTCTGCTAGCCACGTCATTACAAAATTGCTCAACCTTGTGTGTGTTTGTTTGAGCACTTATGCCTGATTTTCCAACCCAAAGGTGAACGGCTTCGTGGAGAAGAGTAAAACTCCACGCGGGCTTTGCATCATTCTGATTAATGACTATGAAGGGTGCTACTTTATCGGCAAGTGCGAATCCTCGAAATTCTTTTACACTAATTGTTGAATGGTGACTTCCGAGGTCGCCTATCAATAGAACATATATGCCGGATTCTTCTGCTTTATCCCTCAGATAGCCAAAAGCATTATGCGCATCTCGCTCTCTTCTGTAAGAATCGGTGTCGATTTCTAGGGCGTTCTTTATGTGCTCTGCAGCTTCGTCTATATCTTCCTCAAAATCACCCTTTCCGATAAGATCAATATCTTGGTCTTCTTCACTGTCAACAAGCGTTTCTTTGACAAGGGTTTGCCGAATATAAATATCTCTTATCAGCGCCCTTATGTCCCCTTCATTGGAGCCCTCTTCGCCAGGGAGGCGACGAAAGTCCTCTCCCATTTCAGCATTCTTAGGAGGTTTGGAAAGGAAGAATGCTACGAATGGCCTCCTATAGAGTTGGGCCATTTTCTTGATCTGAGGTAGAGAAGGTGTTCGCTCGCCTGATTCAAAAGCAGCCAACTGCTCATCCGCTGGGGTACGTTGGCTTCCCAGTCCTAGTCCGCGCGCTGCTTGTTCCAAGCTAAGACCAGCAGTCTCTCTTGCCCAAACGAGAACGGCTGGTGTTGCCTTTGCCATGTTGCATCCCCTAGACGCCCATCCGTGTTGTGGTGGGGCATTTCAAGTTTCAGTTCAGTATAACGCGCCTGAGGCAGCGGCAACCACACCCGAGGGATTTCATTGCGTTGGAGTAGAGACTGGGCCCATACCCCGACGCTTTGAAATGGTGACCGTGTGCCTGTCTCCCTGCCTGAACAGATCACCGCTGGCACGACGCTTGACCTCAATCTGACGCTGACTGCGTATCCCGCGCCCACCTGGGCGCTCACCGTGCTGCTGCGCGGACCGTTCTCTCATGATCTGGTCGCCACGCCTAACGGCAACGGCCATCGCCTGTCTTTTGATGCCGCCATCACCGCCACCTGGTCAGCCGGGCGCTACTGGTACAGCGTGCGCGTCACCGACGGGGTCAACGTGTTAGAGGTCGACGCCGGTGAGCTGACCATCAGGCCGGACCTGGCGGCGGTGGCTGATGGCGCTGACCTTCGCAGTCACGCACGCAAAACGCTGGAGGCCATCGAGGCGGTCATCGAGAAGCGGGCGACCAAGGATCAGGAGCGCTACCGCATCAACAACCGGGAGCTCTATCGCACGCCGTTAGCCGATCTGTTGGCGCTGCGCGATCGCTACCGGCGCGAGGTGCGCAACGAAGAGCGCGCCCGCCGTGGCGAATCTCTGCTGGGCCGCAATGTCCTGGTGAGGTTCCCGAATCGTGCTTGATTTCCTGAAGCCGAAAGCGGCGACTGCCGACCGCCAGCCCGAACCGGTTGCCGCACTGGAGCCCAAACCGGTGCCAACGCCGGCTGCCAGGCGCAAACGCTTGTTCTGGCGACCCATCCAGGCGGGACGGTCACTGTTGAATGCCGCCAGGCCCGACCGCCTGACGCAGGACTGGCCAACGACCCCGGTGCCCGCCGACGAGATCATCAGCCGCTATCAGCGGGTAGTGGTGGCCCGCAGCCGTCATGCCTGCGTCAACAACGACTACGTGAAGCACTACCTGCGCCGAGCTCGCCAGAACATCGTCGGGCCGGCGGGCATTCAGCTGCAGGCCCAAGCCAAGGACCCGGACGGCTCCCTGGACTCTCGCGCCAATGACGCCATCGAGACCGGCTGGCGCGATTGGTCGAAACGCCGCAACTGCGACGTGACCGGTAAGCAGTCGCTGGCTGAGATCGAGCGCGCCGCCGTCAGCGGCGCGGTGCGGGATGGCGAGTTCATGATTCGCATCGTCACCGATCGCGATGCCGGGCCCTGGGGCTTCGCTCTGCAGGTGCTCGACCCCCACCGCTGCCCGGTGGATCACGATGTGGAGCGTCTGGGCAACGGGCATTTCGTCCGCCACGGCATCGAGTTCAATCGCTTTGGCCGGCCGATGGCCTTCCACTTCCAGACCCTGGACGCCAGCGAGAAGGATTACAGCATCGGTGGACGCAGTTTCGTGCGCATTCCGGCTGACGACATCATTCACGGCTACCGCTCGGAGATGGTCGGCCAGAAACGTGGGCTGCCCTGGACGGTGACCGCTCTGCTTAGGGCGCAGCACCTGGCAGGCTTTGAGGAGGCGGCCATCGTCAACGCCCGTACCGCAGCGTCCAAGGGTGGATTCTTCCAGTGGCGAGAGGACGCCAGCGCCCCGGACTACGAGGAAGAGCGCGACGAGCCGTTCTACATGGACGCCGAGCCGGGGTCTTTCCAGGAGCTGCCCTACGGGCTCGAGTTCAAGAGCTGGGAACCGCAGTTCCCGTCCGGTGACTATCTGCCTTTCACCAAGCAGCAGCTACGCGGCATGGCCGCGGGCCTTGGCATCACCTATCACGATCTCGCCAACGATCTGGAAGGCGTCAACTTCAGCAGCGTTCGCTCGGGAACCCTGGCCGAGCGGGAAGGCTGGAAGGAGGACCAGGCGTGGCTGATCGAGCAACTCATGCAGCCCCTGTTCGAGCGCTGGTTGCCGTTCGCTCTACTCAAGGGCCTGAAGATTCCGGGTACCAACGGCACCCTGCGTCCGGACCGGCTGGACAAGTACAGCGACGTGATCTGGCAGGGACGGCGCTGGGACTGGGTCGACCCGGACAAGGACAGCAAGGCCGCCGATCGCGACCTGAAGAACACCCTCAAGGCACCCAGCCAGATCATGCGTGAGCGGGGGGATGACCCGCGCCAGGTGTGGCGACAGTTCGCCGACGACATTCAGGCGATGCGAGATGAGGGAATCCCGGAGGCCATCATCCAGGCGGCGATCAGTGGCGCCGCCGCCCCGGCGACGCCAGCAGCAGGAGAGAACAGCGATGAAGGACAGTAAGCCGCCAGAGACGCGCCCACTCAAGCCGGCCGCTTCACCCCGGGTGCTCCCGGAGAAGGCCACTCCCGCCCAGAAGGCGAAGCACCTGTGCAATCGGCTGCTGACACGCAGCGTGACACCCGAACAGATCATGAAGGACGGCCCGGTGACCCGGGTCGCTGAGGTGGCCGAGGTCAGGGCCATCGACGAGGACAAGCGTACCGTCGAGCTCGCGTTCTCCAGCGAAGCCGAGGTCGAGCGGTTTTTCGGTATCGAGGTGCTGTCGCATGACCAAGGGGCCATGCGAACCGAGCGCCTGGAGAATGGCGCCGCACTGCTGATCAACCATGACTGGGATGATCAAGTGGGCGTCGTGGAGTCTGTCAGCATCGGAGCGGACCGCCGGGGGCGGGCTATCGTGCGCTTTGGCAAGGGCGCATGGGCTTCCGAGGTGTGGCAGGACGTGGTCGACGACATCCGTCGGCATGTCAGCGTGGGCTACACCATCCACAGGGTGGAGGTGGAAGAACGCAAGGGCATGCCCGACATGGTGCGCGTGACCGACTGGGAGCCGCACGAGATCAGCATTGTCTCCGTCCCCGCTGACGTCACCGTCGGGGTAGGCAGATCTGTGGGGAAAACGGCGGCAACTACACCCGAGGCCGAGGGCCAGACATCCAGCGAGACTGGGGACCATGGCGCTCGATCCCGCACCCTATCCGATCAACGAGGCACGGATTCCATGAAAGAGAAAATTCTGCGCGATGCCAGTGGCAACCTGGTGCGTGCAAAGGTCGATGACGAAGGCAACATCGTTGAAGTGCTCGAAATGCTCGAGCGTGCCGGTGAAGCCGAAAACAGCGCCCGTTCGGCGGGAGCCCAAGCCGAGCAGAAGCGCGTCAAGGCGCTGATGGACATGGGCCGCCAGTACGGCGAAACCGATCTGGCCATGCAGCATGTGTCCGAGGGCAAGTCGCCGGAAGAGTTGCAGCGCGCGCTACTGGAGAAGTTGAGCCAGGACCGTGGTCAGCAGCGTGGCCTTCAGCACGGAGCTGGCGGCGGTGGCCAGCAACGCACGCCGTCGCTGGGCAACCAGGGAGAAGCGGCACCCCAGTCCGCACAGCTAGGCTTGTCGGACACCGAAGTACGCCGTTACTCGATGATGAATGTCATCCGCGCCTTGGCCAACCCCAACGACCGCCGCGCCCAGGACGCTGCGGCCTTCGAGATGGAGCTGTCCCAAGAGGCAGAACGCCAGTACGGGCGCACCGCGCAAGGCGTGCTGATTCCCCACGATGTGCTGGCGCGGGCCTTCAATGCCGGTGGGGCCGCCGATACCCCGGTCGGGGCACAGACCGGCCAGAATCTGGTGGATACCCAGTACATGGCGGGTTCGTTCATCGACATGCTGCGGAACCGCACCGTGCTGATGCGTCTGGCGACCACCATGACCGGGCTGGTCGGCAACGTCGAGGTACCGAAGCAGACAGGCGGTGCGTCTGCCTACTGGGTAGGCGAGCACGATGATGTTGGAGAGGGGACCCCAGGCATCGGCCAGATCGGTCTGACGCCGAACACCGTGGGCGCCTTCACCGACATCACCCGCCGGCTGATGATGCAATCCACCCCTGACGCTGAAGCCATCGTGCGTCGCGACCTGGCCGCCGCGCTGGCGCTGGCCATCGACCTGGCTGGCTTCTATGGGACCGGTGTGAATCAGCCGACGGGCATTGCCAATGTCAACGGCATTAACGCCGTGGACTTTGCGGGCGCCGCGTCCGGTGGTGGCAGTGCGCTGCCGACCTACGCCGAAGCCGTCCAGATGGAGTCCGAGATCTCCGCTGACAACGCTGACGTCAATGCCATGGCCTACGTGATGGCATCGGGCATGCGCGGCCATTTCAAGACCTCGCAGAAGTTCGATGGCACCAACGGCGCGCCGATCTGGGAGCCCGGCAATACCGTCAACGGCTATCGTGCCGAGGTGACCAACCAGGTGCTGGCGGGAGATCTGTTCTTCGGCAACTTCGCCGATCTGATCATCGGCATGTGGGGCGGTCTGGACCTGAAGGTCGACCCCTACACGCTGAGCAAGTCCGGCGGCACCCGGGTCGTGGCGCTGCAGGATGTCGATACGGCGCTGCGCCGCGTCGAATCGTTTTGCCTGGGCCGTGACGCCAGCTGATCCGCAACCCTAACCGACAGCGGCCCCCTCGATGAGGGGGCTGAACTTAAAGGAAGAGTCCCATGGTGAAGACAGTCGATCTGATCGTGACCAGTGCCATCATGTTCGAGGGTGAGATGGCGCGCAAAGACGATGTGCTCGAAGGGGTGCCTGAGCGGGAAGCCGCCGACTACCTGCGCCGAGGCAAGGCCAAGCTGGCGCCCAACCAGGACCGCCATGACAGCGAGAGCCAGCGCGACCAGCTGGAAGCCCTCAAGGTCGGTGAGCTCAAGGCCGAGGCCGCAGACCTCAATATCGAGGGCCATGCCTCCATGAGCAAGGCGCAGCTGGTCGATGCCATTCTCGCCGTCGCCGTCGATGGTGACGACGACTGATGCCGGCACCGGGCTGGGAGGACCTCGGCGACTTCCTCGATGAAGAGGAGTTCGCCATCGCGGCGGTCATTGAGCTGGCGGACGGCCAGGTGCTGCCGCCGATCAGTGCCATCTTCGATGACCCCTACCTGAATGCCCAGCTGGGCGAGTACCAGATGGACATTCGCCAGCCACGCCTATTGTGCCGTGAATCCGACGTGCTTGCGGTTCGCCGCGGTGCCTACGCCACGGTGAACGGCCGCCGCTATGACGTGCTGACGGCACCGGAGCCCGATGGCACCGGCATGGCTACCGTCATGTTGGGAGAGGATGCCGGCGATGTTGCATTTTGACCTGGAGCCGATCGGCTTCGAGCGCCTGCAGCATGAGCTTGGCGCCTCTGATCGTCAGGTACGCCTCGCCTTCAATCGGGCCCTGAATCGTACCGTCAGCCGTCTGCGCATGCTGTCCAGCAAGGGACTGCAAAGTGAGCTGGGATTGCGACGGGCGGCGGCCATGCGCCGGCGCCTGAAGTCTATCCGTGTGCGTGGGGCCGGCGGGATGACCGAAGCCCGTCTGTGGTACGGGCTCAACGATCTACCGGTCTCCGAATTCAAGGGGCGCGCCCGCAGAACGGCCCAGGGTGCCAGCTTCCAGGGTGGGCCTGTGCGCGGCGACTTTCCCGGTGCCTTCGTGGCCAAACCCGGTGGTGCCGGCCGCCGCACCATTTTCAGTCGCGTCAAGGCTGCCCGCTTGCCGATTTCCGAGGAGACCCTGGCCATCAAGGACAAGGCCGACACCTTTGTGGAAGACCAGGTGTTCGATCAGCTCGAGGACATCCTGTGGCGAGAGTTTCGGCGTGATCTTGAGGCGCGCACCCTGTACTCGGTGGGAGGCTGAGCATGGATCTGGATCCGCAGTGTGATCTCGATGCACTCCATCAGGGCATCGTCGACGCCATCAAGGCCCAGTTTCCCCAACTGGTGACGGTGGAGGACTATCGCGAGGAGAACGATCGCGTGCGTTTGAGAATCCCCGCTTGCCTGATCGAGTTGAGCGAGATGACCCCGTCCGAGGACGATGATGCCGGTACCGATCAACTGCCAGTGCATCTGCGCTTCGAGGCACGCTTGATCCTCGGATTTCGGGAGCGCAAGGCCAAGCGTGCCATTCGTACGCTGGCCGGTACCTTTGCCGCCTGGGTCCACATGAACCAGTTCGAGCGCCCGGTAGAGCCCGCCCAGGTCATGGGGGTCTACCCGGACGACTTCGACCCGGCGCTCGACCAGTTCGAAGTGTGGCGGGTGGAGTGGCAGCACCTGGCGTTCCTCGGCGAATCCGCGTGGAACGGAGTGGATTTCCTGCCGCAGACCGTAATGGTGGGCGTGTCTCCGGACATCGGTACCGAGCACGAGGAGGACTACCAGGACATCACCGACAGCCCGCAGGTGACCCCATGAATGAGGCCTGGCAGTTGAGTGACCTCCGCCGGCGGCTGGCCAATATCGTCCGTCCTGGTGTCATTGACCAGTTGGATACCGGCAATGCCCGTGTTCGCGTGCGAGCAGGAGAGGTGCTGACGGGCTGGCTGCCATGGATGACCACGCGAGCGATGAATGACCGCAGTTGGTGGGCGCCGGAACCCGGCGAGCAGGTCATCGTACTGTCGCCCTCTGGCGAGTTGACCAATGGCTATGTGCTGCCGGCGGTGTTCCAGCAGGAAGCACCGCCGCCAGCCAGCGGTAAGACCATCCACGCGGTGGAGTATGCCGATGGCACCCGGGTACGCCATGATCGAGCTGCCTCCGCCTACAGCGTCGAGGTGCCAGCAGGGGGCCGCATCACGCTCAAGGTCGGCGGCTCGTCCCTGGTCATCGATGACAGCGGCATCCGCCTGTCGGCGCCGCGCATCGACCTGAACTGAAGGCAGCAACGGAGACGACCATGCCGGCCATCACGCGTAAGGGCGATACCTGTACCGGCCACGGCAGCTTTCCTCCTCGGCCCAGCACCACCGGTAGTGGCAGTGTCTTCATCAACGGCATCCCGGTGCATCGCCAGGGTGATGCCTGGGCGGTCCACTGCAACAGTCAGCCGGTATGCCATGGCGGCAGCCTGGCCAGTGGCTCCAGTAGCGTTTACGCCGATGGCAAGCAGATCGGGCGGATCGGTGACCCGGTCAATTGCGGATCCAGCGTTGCCACCGGGAGTCCCGACGTCTTCGCCGGCGGCTGACGCGCCCCGCACCCGGCAACCACACCCGAGGAAGTCCCCCCCAGCCCCCTCCATCATCGCAGTCATCACCACGATCAGGCTGCCATGAACGGAACCAGCGCACACACGGGCAAAACCCTGTCCGGCCTCGACCATCTGCGGCAATCCATCCGCGACATCCTGACCACGCCGATCGGCACCAGGGTGATGCGTCGTGACTACGGTTCGCGACTATTCGAGCTGATTGATAACCCCATGACCCGAGCCACCCTGGTCGACATCTACGCGGCCACGGCGGAAGCCCTGATGGCATGGGAGCCACGCTTGCGTGTGGATAGCGTCACCGCCACCTCGGCGCAGCCTGGCCATATCGTTCTCGAGATCGTGGGCGAATATCTGCCCGATGGCCGACCGGTCACCATTGAAGGCATAGAGGTCACCTGATGCAGCGTTCCTTCAACACTGTCGATCTCTCCCGGCTGCCAGCACCAAACGTCGTCGAGGTTCTGGATTTCGAGGACATCCTGGCCGAGCGAAAGGCCGCATTGCTGGACCTGATCGAAGACGGGCAGCGCGCCGAGGTGGAGGCCACCCTGGCGCTCGAGAGTGAGCCGCTGACCAAGTTGCTCCAGGAAAACGCTTACCGCGAGATGATCTGGCGACAGCGAGTCAACGAGGCGGCGAAGGCCGTGATGCTCGCCTACGCCAAATACGCTGATCTTGATCAGATCGCCGCCAACTTCGAGGTGGAGCGCCTGGTGGTCAGCCCCGGTGATCCGAATGCCACGCCGCCCGTGGCCACCGTGCTGGAGAGCGACGATCAACTGCGTCTGCGCGCCCAGCGGGCCTACGAGGGACTCAGCGTCGCCGGGCCCCGCGGCGCCTACGAGTTTCACGCCCTCAGCGCCGATGGTCGGGTGATGGATGCCAGGGCCACCAGCCCGAGCCCGGCGGTGGCCATCGTCACCCTGCTATCGTCCGAAGGAGATGGTACCGCCAGTCAGGAACTGATCGACCTGGTCGACGCGGCACTCTCCGCCGAGGACATCCGCCCGGTGGGCGATCGCCTCACGGTGCAGTCGGCCACCATCGTCGCCTACAGCGTCGATGCCACCCTCTACGTCTACCCCGGCCCCGAGCAGGAGCCCATCCTGGCCGCCGCCGAGGCCGCCCTTGCCCGATACATCGGCGAACAGCGCCGCCTAGGCCGCGACATTCGGCGCTCCGCGCTGCACGCGGCACTGCACGTCGAAGGCGTACAGCGGGTGGAGCTGACGACCCCGGCGAGCGACGTGGTGCTCGACGTCACCGAGGCCGCTCACTGCACCGGGACCAGCGTGATCATCGGGGGCAGCGATGAGTAGCGCCGAGCGCATCCGCCACCTGCTGCCCTCCAACGGCACCGCCCTGGAGCGTGCTGCCGCCGAGGCACTGGCCAAGATCCAGCGCGTGCCGGTGCCCCTGCGAGATCTGTGGCGCCCCGCGACCTGCCCGGCCCATCTTCTGCCCTACCTGGCCTGGGCCTTCAGCGTCGACCGCTGGGACCCCACCTGGACGGTGGCCACCAAGCGCGGCGTCATCGCCCAGGCGTTCTACGTCCACCGCAAGAAGGGGACCATCTCCGCGCTGCGCCGCGTCGTGGAGCCGCTGGGCTACCTGCTCGAGGTCGTGGAGTGGTGGGAGACCAGCCCCGAGGGAATCCCCGGCACCTTCGCCCTGCGTATCGGCGTGCTCGATACCGGCATCACCGATGGCATGTACCAGGAACTCGAGCGGCTGATCGACGACGCCAAGCCGCTGACTCGTCACGTCACCGGGCTCGATATTGCCGGCGAGACCCGCGGTATCACCTACATCGGCGCTGCCACCTACGACGGCGACCTCACCGAGGTCTATCCCTTCGCCCCCGGTGATATCGAGACCACCAGCCCCTTTTTCATCGGCGCCGGCGTCCACACCATCGACAGCGCCACCGTCTTCCCATTCTGAGGCCGAACATCAGGAGCCCGACCCATGCCCCAGTTCTACACCCTGCTCACCGATACCGGTCAGGCCAAGATCGCCAACGCCGTGGCCCTCGGCACCCAAATCGAGATTACCCAGATGGCCGTCGGGGACGGTGGCGGCAACCCCATCACTCCGGATTCAAGCGCCACCACCCTGGTCAATGAGGTGCGCCGAGCGCCCATCAACGCCGTCCAGACCGACGAAGACAACCCCACCTGGATCACCGTCGAGCAGGTGCTACCGCCCGACGTCGGCGGCTGGACCATTCGCGAAGTCGGCGTGTTCGACGCCGCCGGCGACCTGATCGCCATCGGCAACCTGCCGGAGACCTACAAGCCGGTGCTGGCCGAAGGTTCGAGCCGCACCCAAACCATCCGCGTGGTGATGGAAGTCAGCGACACCGCAGCGGTGACCCTGAAAGTGGATCCCAGTGTGGTGCTCGCGACGCGCGAGTACGTTGATCAGCAGAGACTGGCCCATGAGCAGAGTCGGAATCATCCGGCAGCGACGGAGGTCCAGCAAGGCATGATTAAGAATGCCACCAGTGTGCAAGCAAAAGCGGGCGATGATAACTCGCGGGCGATGACGCCGACGCGCGTGCATGAAGCAATGAGATTTTTCGGCCTCGGTTTGCTCTATGAAAGCACCAGCAGGTTGTCGGATCTAAATAGCGAAATTCGCAGTGGCTTTTACGTGACAGATCCTGGGGCCGCGAATGCGCCTCCCAGCTATGACACTGCCACTACCGGAAGGCTGATTCATAACAACTGGGATGGCACTTCCAATTATGCGCACCAAATATTGATGTCTGCCCAGGCTGGTAATCCGTCTATCCACTATCGCAGAAAAGTGGATGGTGTTTGGTTTTCGTGGACCGAAATTGTTACTGAACAATACATGAAGGGTTCTAGGAATAACCTTACCGGGTATGGGTTTCAAATATTTCCCGGTGGGTTGATTTTTCAATGGGGAAAAAAGCCCGCGGGCAGCGCGTCGAGAAGTGCAAATTTCCCAATACAGTTTCCAAATGGAGTGATAAATGTAGTTCCGTTCGATGACGGATGGATTGAGCCGTCCGCAGGGGCAAAGTGGGGGGCTACAAACAAAACAGCTTCTGGTTTTACTATGCATACAGACCAAGTTTCAGAGGGAGGAGCTTACTATGCTTGGGGGTACTAATTTTTTCTATAATCCTGTGAGCGATTGCTTTCTTCCTTCTAGCCTTCGGCACGCCTACGAACAGGCAGGATCGTGGCCAGAAAGCGCTATTCCTGTGACTGATGAGGAATGGAAAGAGTACGGCGAAAGTGAGCCTCCGGAAGGGATGAGAAGGGGGCATGACGAAAACGGGCGGCCGATATGGGCACCTATCCCACTGCCGCCGCTCGACAACCTCGCTGTACAAGCCCTATCCCGCATCAACTCGGGCTACCAGGCCCAAATGGGCCAGATCCTCAACGACTATCCCCAGGCGGAAACCCTCACGTTCGACAAACAGGAGCGTGAGGCACGTCAGTGGCAATCGGACAACAGCATAGCCACGCCCTACATCGACGCCATGCTGGTCGAGCGCCCTCTGAACAAGGCCGAATTGGTCGGGCGCATCCTGGCCAAGGCCGATGCCTTCACCTTGGCCAGCGGCATGGCCACCGGCAAACGTCAGCGCCTCGAGGATGAAGTGAAGGCTGCCCTGGAAGCCAAGGGCCGCGAGGCTCTTGAAGCAATCACTTGGACGTCTCTGTCTTGACTTAGGAAAAAGTTATGTGGCTAACGGGCAGCACTTTTCTCTTCGCGAGAGTGCTGCGCTTGCCCTATCCTTTCCCATAACCCTGCAGGAATATTTTGACCTTGGTAGTTGCATGGAAAGTTGAGTTTTTTTGATATAATGGTTGCTGCATCGCCATAAGATTCCGAGGATTTTGCATATGCGAGTGCGCATGCCATCGCCACATCAAAATCTCTAGTTTGGTCGCGTATGTGAGGTTCTAAATCTTTTGCATCTTCAATGCAGTTGGCTGTGAATTCTGCAAGATTGTAGATTTTGTGAAGATATTCTTTCCAAAAGTAATCGAAGAACAAGTCTTTTCCAATAGACCTTGGGTATGTGATGCTTCCTTCGCAAAAGAAATCGTGGAGAGGCATTTTTCGAGGAAAGTACTGAGTAGTATAGGCTGGGTATTTTTCTTTCATCACATCGAAGACTATCGAGTGTGTCTCCATGTTTCGAGCATTAATGATTTTCGGTAGTATCTTTTCTACCCTGCTATATGCTTCAATTTTAGTTTGATGCTTGTCTTGCAAGTTTGACTGTTTTTTTTGTAGGAGTATCATGTTGTCTTGTTGCTCTATTAGCTCGCTCTGTTGGTTGAGTGTTTTTATTAGTGCAGCAAGTGTTGCAAATACAATTGCCACTCCAACAGTTCCGGAAATGTAGGTTGAAAAATGGGCCCAGTTGGCTGTTTCTCTCGACCACTCGCTTTCGTGAAAGCGTAACGTATAAGCCCCTAAGGATATTAACGTTGGGGGTAGAACAAGCATGATCCAAAATTTGTATTGGAGTACTTTTTCTCTCATTTTGTACCTTCGAATGATCTGAGCCAGTTTTGCTATCCGATCACGAGAGACTATCCTGCGGCAACCCCACCCGAGGCGATACATAGCCTCCACTGCGATCCTCAAGCCTGACGTCAGCATTTCACCCTGATCAGGCTTGAGGATCGCAGCATGTCCGAGAAATTCTTGCACGGCCCCGAGGTCGTTGAAATCGACTCTGGTCCGCGCCCCATCCAGACCGTCCGGTCGAGCATCATCGGCATTGTGGGTACTGCGCCTGACTCGGCGCCGGCCACTCCCGCGACGCTGACGACTGGCAACGCCACCTTCGACACCGCCATCACTTTCACCGCAGTCAGTGCGGGCTTGGCTGGCAATAACATCAGCATTGCCTTCACCAATCCGGATTCCGCTTCAGCCTCGCTGTCGGTCAGTGTGACGGGCACGGCCATTGTGGTGAACCTCGCAACCGATGCTACCGGCGCCCTAACCAGTACCGCCAGCGACGTGGTAACCGCCATCAATGGCAGTGCCGAGGCGGCGGCCCTAGTGACCGCGGCGAGCGCTGTGGGCAGTGACGGTAGTGGCGTGGTGCTGGCGCTCAAGCGCACTTTGCTGACTGGCGGCGCCGCCGAGCCGTTCCCGCTGAACGTCCCGAGCCTGGTGGCAGGAAGCCGTGCCGAGGCGGCAGCCCTGGGCTCCAGGGGAACCTTGCCCCAGGCACTGGAAGGCATCTTCGATCAGGCCGGGGCCGTGGTCATCGTCGTCCGGGTGGAAGAGGGCGCCGATGAAGATGCCACCATGGCCAATATCATTGGCGGAGTGAACGCGACCACGGGGCAGTTTGAGGGGCTTCACGCCCTGGCTGGCGCCAAGTCCGTGGTGGGTTTTCAGCCTCGCATTCTGTGTACGCCAGGCTTTTCCCACCAGCGGCCCGAGGGCTTCGCCAATCCGGTAGTGGCCGAGGCGCTGGGGATCGCCGAACGTCTGCGGGCGGTGTTCATCGCCGACGGCCCCAACACCACCGACGACGCGGCTCAGGCGTATGCCGCCGACTGGGGCAGTCCCCGGGTCTACATGGTGGACCCCTGGGTCATGGTCAGCATCGACGGTGAGATCGTCAGTGAACCCCCCAGCGCCCGCGTAGCTGGCCTGATCGCCAAAATCGACAACGACCGCGGTTTCTGGTGGTCGCCTTCGAACAATGTGATCAACGGCATCATCGGTACCGCTCGGCCCGTCGACTTCACCCTGGGTGATGCCAACAGTCGCGCCAACCTGCTCAACGAGCGAGGCATTGCCACCGTCATCAACCAGGACGGCTATCGCCTGTGGGGCAACCGAACCCTGACGGACGACACCAAGTGGATCTTCCTATCGGTGCGGCGCACGGCCGACATCATCAACGACAGCATCCTGCGCGCCCACCTGTGGGCCGTGGACCGCAACATCACCAAGACCTATGTCGAGGACGTGGAAGAGGGCGTCAACGACTACATCGCCCGCCTGAAGGCCTTGGGGGCGGTGCTGGGGGGGCGTTGCTGGGCAGATCCTGATCTGAACACGCCGGCCAATGTCCAGCTCGGCAAGGTCTACTTCAACTTCGACTTCACGCCCCCGTATCCGGCGGAGCACATCACGTTCCGTTCGCTGCTGGTCAACGACTACATCGAAGAGGTGTTCGAGTAATGGCTTCTCCGCGCAACGTACTTCGCAACTGCACCATCAACGTGGATGGTCGCGGCTACGCCGGGCAGGTCGAGGAGCTGATGCTGCCGGTGCTTGAGGCGACCGTCGAGGACTTCCGTGGCGGCGGCATGGATGGCCCGATTGGGATACAGATGGGGATGGAGAAGCTCACCTCTTCTTTCTCGCTGATCTCCTTTGATCGGGACGTGCTGGCGCTGTTCGGGATGGTGGAAAGCTCGACCATCCCGCTGACCGTCCGTGGGCATCTGCAGTCGTTCAACAACGACACCCAGCGGGCGGTGGCCCGCCTTCGTGGGCAGATCCGCAAGATGGACCCCGGCACCTGGAAGCCAGGCCAGAAGCCGACACTGAGCATCGAGCTTGACCTGGTGCGCTACAGCCTGGCCGTTGGCGGAGAGACGGTGCATAACATCGACGTCGAGAACTCCATCCGGATAGTGAACGGCTTCGACCAGCTCGAGGAGATGCGCAACTCCCTCGGCATCTGACGCGGCATCTTGGCTCCGAATGGGGCCGTTACCCTCTACTCAGCTCTACCTCTCTTTCCAACATGGTGCGATATGGCCAAGAAAACCGACGTGTATTCCGAGACTACCGACATCAGCCTGTCCAAGGGCATCGATATCGATGGCGCCAGGGTTCAGACCATCACCATGCGTGAGCCGACCGTGGCCGATCAGTTGGCCGTCGACGGCATCAAGGGCAACGCCCTGCGCGAGATCACCTTCTTCGCGAATCTGTGTGACCTCACGCCGGAAGACATCAAGCAGCTCCCGCTCCGTGACTATCGGAAGCTGGCGGAAGCCTTCGGGGGGTTTACCGAATAGCGCCCGTCGACGTCCGGCGTGGCGTCCTGGCGCTGGCCTCCTATACCGGCTGGGGGGAAGGGGAAATTCTGAACATGCCGTCGTCCCGCTTCTGTTGGTGGATAGACGGATTGCCGAAGCGAGACCAGGATGGCTAATCAGAAGCTCAACGCGACAATCCAGATCGGCGGCACCGTCCAGCGATCCTTCACCAGTGCCATCGGCCGTACCAAGGGCAAACTGGGCGAACTGGGCACGGCCATCGCCCAGGCAGAGAACCGCCAGCGGACCCTGGCGCGCTCAATCAGCACCTTCGGACGTGAAGGGCGCAATGTCGACGGCATGCGCCGGCGATACACCGAACTCGGTGACGAGATCGACCGCCTGCGGGTGAAGCAGCAACGCTTGTCACGGATGAAGACATCGCGCGATGCCAACCTCGAGCGCAGAGGCGAGCTGGGTGGCCACTTGTTTGGCGTGGCCGTCGCAGGTGCCGCCATGGGTGCACCTATTCGCGCCGCGATGAACTTCGAGGCGGCGATGAGTCGCGTTGGCGCCGTCTCTCGCGCCAATGATGAACAACTGGCACGGCTCACATCAACTGCCCGCGGGCTGGGGGCCACTACCGAGTGGTCGGCCAGCCAGGCCGCTGAGGGTATGCAGTTTCTGTCGATGGCGGGCTTCAGCGTCGACGAGACGGTTTCCGCCATGCCGGGCATGCTCAACCTGGCCAGCGCCGCTGGCGCCGACCTTGGCCGAACCGCCGACATCACGTCCAACATCCTGCGACAGTTCGGCATGGAGGCCGATGAAACGGGTCGCCTGGGGGACGTTCTCACCAATGCCTTTACGACCTCCAATACCACCCTGGAATCCTTGGGCCTGACGATGAGCTACGTCGGCCCGGTAGCCGCCGCCGCTGGTGCAGACATAGAACAGGTGGCGGCCATGGCCGGCAAGCTCGGTGACGCGGGCATCCAGGGCGAGAAGGCCGGTACTGCCTTGCGAGCGATGTTCTCCCGCCTGCAGGATCCGCCAAAGGAGGCTGGCGCGATCCTTCAGGGCCTGGGCGTTTCGATCGAGAACGCCAACGGCGATATGCGCGACATGTCGGACATCCTCGCCGATATGGACACCGCCATGGCGGGGATGGGAAGTGTTGCCCGTAGCGAGATCCTGTCGACGGTGTTCGGCCTGGAGTCGCTGAGCGCTGCTCATGTGCTGATGGCCGATGCGGCCAGCGGCGCCTTGGACGAGTACGAGGACTCCCTGCATAAGGCGGGGACCTCCGCCGAGGTTGCGGCCAAGCAGAACGACAATGCCCGGGGCATGGTCAAGCAGCTGGGCTCGGCCCTCGAATCGCTGGCCATCTCTGTCGGTAACATCCTGCTGCCCGCCTTCACCGACAGCGGCAACGCCCTGGCTGGGATGATCCGCTCGGTGGATACGCTGATCCAGGAGTATCCGCTGCTGGCGAAGGCAGTTGTCGGAGGTACTGGTGCAGTGGTCAGCGCCACGGCAGCGGCTGTGGTGGGCGGCTACGCCTATACCTTCCTCAAGGGCGGCCTGCTGCGAACCAAGGAGGCCTATTACGCCGTGGGTGATGCGGCGAAGTGGGCGGTGGGCAAGATCCGGGCGGTGTCACTGGCCTCATTGCTGAACCCTGTGGGCCTTGCCATTGCAGCCATCGGTGTTGCGGTCGCTGGCGCCGCTATCTTGATTCATCGCTATTGGGCCCCCCTGACGGCGTTCTTCAGCGAGCTGTGGTCGAGCATCGAGTATTCGACGCGGCCCGCCCAGCGCGCCTTCGATCGAGTCAAGGAGGCCATGGCGCCGATCGGCAATGCCATCGGCGGTGTGATCGAGTGGGTGGAACGTATGGTCAGTCCCACCACCCACGCGGGAGATACCTTCGTCGCCTTCGCTGATGCGGGTGAGACGGCTGGCCGGGTGATTGGCTGGGCCATCAATCTGGCCGCTTGGCAGATCGAGACTGCCGTGGACGTGATCAAGTTCGCATTGCGTTGGAACCCCATCGCCATCGTGACTCGCAACTGGGAGCCCATCCGGGATTTCTTCACCGAACTCGGGGAGGACATGAAGGCGGCCATCGGCGATGCCGTCGCCTGGATAGGTGAGAGGTTCGAGTCGATTCAGAACAAGTGGAATGCTTTCAAGGATTTCCTGGGGGTGGGGGAGTCGGCGGTGGCTTCCCGGGAGCTCAGCCATTCACTGGCCAGCACGGAAGCACCAAGCACGGCGAGCGGAGTCAACGACCTGCCGTTGCCGCCGGATGGCTTTGGTACCGCCTCCATGGTGATTCCTGACATGGCACCGCGTGGCGGCTCCACCACCCGGGAGCTCGGCCACTCCCTGGCTAGTACGGAGGCGCCGAGTACGGCGAGCGGAGTCAACGACTTGCCGTTGCCGCCGGATGGCCTGGGTACCGCTTCCATGGTGATTCCTGACGTGGCACCGCGTGGCGGCTCCACCACCAGCGTTCGCACTCAGGACACCTACGAGATCAACGTTCACCAGCAACCAGGTGAAGACAGCGTCGACTTTGCCGACCGTGTTGCCGACCGCATTCAGCAGAAGCAGCAGCAGAGCCTGCGTGGAGCGCTCCATGATCACTGACGTCATGATGAGACTTGGGCCCTACGTATTCAGCGTATCGACGGCGGCCTACCAGACACTCAGCCGCACGACAGAATACCGGTGGGGAGTACAGGAGCGGATCGGCCAGCGCGAAGCACTGCAGTTCGTTGGCCCTGGGAAGGATGTCATCTCGCTGCCCGGGGTGATCTACCCGAAGTACCGTGGCGGATTCGGTCAGCTCAACGAGATGCGATCACTTGCCGCGACAGGCCAGCCACTGCTGATGGTCGCCGGCACAGGGCGGCTGTTGGGGCGCTGGTGCATCGAGAGCATCACCGAGACCCAATCGGTGTTCCTCGGTGCCGGCCTGCCGAGAAAACAGGCATTCACCCTCAAGCTGAGGAAGTACGACGATGGCGCAAGTCTACAGCTCCCGAGACGGTGACACCGTGGACCTAGTGGTCTGGCGCTACTACGGACGCCAGGACGCGCGGCTGACGGAGCAGGTGCTGGAAGCGAACCGGCACCTGGCGGACACCGGCCCACTGCTGCCGGCGGGGATCCGCATCATCCTGCCCGATGTGGAGCACGTTGCCGAAGTGAGGGCAGGGGTCAGCCTATGGAACTGAACGTCCGCCCCTCCTACCGCATCGAGGCCAACGAGCAGGACATCACCGACATGATCGCTGATCGGTTGGTGAGCATGAATATCATCGACGCCACTGGACTGAAGTCAGATAGCGTGGATATCACCCTGGCCAATCACGACTCCCTGAACCCCTTGAAGCTGCCGCCGGTTGGCGCCGAACTGCGTGTGTCGATCGGCTATGACGGCGTGGTGGTCGACAAGGGCCTATTCGTGGTGGACGAGCTCAACCTGGCGGGACCGCCTGATCGACTTACCATCGTGGCCAGGGCTACGCCTCAGTCGGTCAGTGAATCGGGGGAGGGCTCCACTCGGGAAGCGTTGCAGACGCAGAAGACCCGCCCCTGGGAGAGCGGTACGACGCTCGGCGGCATGGTGTCGCTGATCGCCGAAGAGCACGGCCTTGAAGCAGCCGTCGCGGCCAGCCTGGGGGCGGTCGTGCTGCCACACATCGACCAGGTCAGCGAATCCGACATCAACCTGCTGACCCGGATAGCCAGGGATTATGACGCCATCGCCAAGCCTGCGGGCGGCAAGTTGCTGCTGGCGCGCAGGGGAGAGTCGATAACCGCGGGCGGTGGGCAGGCGTTGCCGATCATCGAGCTGGCGCCCGCCGAGGTGACGCAGTGGACCGTGACCCTGGCACAGCGGGTGATCGTGGGAAGCGTCGAGGCCACTTGGTGGAACCAGACTCTGGCGAGGGAAGAGACCGTCACCCTGGGTGAGGGGAAGCCACTGTGATCTTACCCAGCAATCGTGGACACCGATCTAAGCGATCATTCGAACCTCGAAGGCCTCAGGGCTGATCATCCCAATCGCACTGTGTCGGCGCTGCCGGTTGTAGTCGACCTCGATATACTCGAAT